>CAYRFC010000047.1:9578-15882 GCA_964423365.1 uncultured Oscillospiraceae bacterium | reverse complement strand
TAAATAGGCTCCAGCTCTGTTTTGGCGAATACAATTTTCAGCCCCAGGGGCTGCAGGTAGGGCTCGCAGCGCACGCAGATGCGCTCCACCACAATGTCGGCCCCCTGTGGCTTTTCCACGCTCAGCATCACAATGTACTGGCTTTTGGAGTAGCGGGCCACGGTGTCGCTGCGGCGCAAAAGGCCGGTGAGCACCGCCTGCTTCACCTGGTTCATAGCGGTGGAGAGGGTGCCCGCCGCCACCTGTGCGCCCTCTGCTTCGCTTTTGATGCTGAGCAGCACAATGATGATTTTGCTGCCGCTGCGCTCGCTGTTGCGGGCCACCATTTGGTACAGGTATTTAAAAACGTCGTAGGTGCAATACAGCGGCCCGCGTATAGGGCGGTTGTCCTTGGCCACCTCGCGCAGGTCGTTTTTGATAATCATGATGTCCTGCTCAATGGAGTCCACCCGCTCGCTGGAGGCCTCGAAAATCTCGCGGATTTCCGGGTGCAAAGCCTTGCCCAGCTCCTCGGAAAAGATGCGCGAGACCTTGTGGTAGGTGGGAATGATGACCCGGTGCATGCCCAGGGCATACAGGGCGCGAAAGGTGAAGAGGTAGTACTGCTCCTCCAGGGGGTCTACCCCGCTGGCGGCGGTGGCGGTGGTAAGCAGCTCGCTGTAGCGGCCGCTGTCTTGCAAAATGGTGCACAGCTCGTTCACGCACTCGGCAAACAGCTTGCGGTAGTAAAGGGCCAGGGGCATCACCCAAATTTCGTTTTCCAGCTGGGGCAGCAGCTCCCCGCGGTACAGCTCCACCGCGTTTTGCAAAAGGTCCAGCTTTTCCTGGCCCGTCACCCCGGCGGCGGTGCGGCAGCTCTTTTCAAAGTCCTCGCAGTCCACCTCAAAGCGAATGGCCGGGTTGCATAAATAGCCCCCGTTTTCAAACAGCACGGGGCTGGTACCGTCCGCATCCAGGGCCTTGAACTCACGCCGCAGGGCGTATACGGTGTTTTTCAGCACATTGGCGGGGTCGGTCAGGTTTTCCTCCGGCCAGAGGTTGGAAATAAGCCGCACGGCGGCGCTGGGCGCCCGCCGGTTCAGCACCAGAAAGCACAGCACCTGCCAGGGCTTATTGATTTTGGTGTTGCTGTCCAGCATGGATACGCCGTCCACCACAACAGACAGCCCACCCAGCATGGTGATTTTGATATGCTTAATCATTCCTGGCCCCCCAGTAATGTGTGGCTATTTCGTGGCCGTCGGCTAGCCCGCGCCTTCCACGCGCTTCTTCATCTCTTCCAGGTTCACGCAGTATTGCAGGGCGGTGTCGGCGGTTACGCGGCCCGCCTTATACAGGCTCAAAATACTCTGGTCCATGGTCACCATGCCCATGGCCGCGCCCGCAAAAATGGCGGAATCAATCTGGTGCACCTTGCTCTCGCGTATCATGTTGCGAATGGCCGGGGTGAGCAGCATCACCTCGAAAACCGGCACCAGGCTGCCGTCCACCGAGGGGATGAGCTGCTGGCTGACCACCGCGCGCAGCACCATAGAGAGCTGGATGCGGATTTGGTGCTGCTGGTTGGGCGGGAAGATATCCAGAATGCGGTCCACCGTGTTGGCGGCGCCGGTGGTGTGCAGGGTGGAGAGCACAAGTTGCCCGGTTTCTGCCGCCGTAACGGCAATTTCGATGGTTTCGGCGTCGCGCATCTCCCCCACCAGAATCACGTCCGGGCTCTGGCGCAGCACCGCACGCAGGGCGCTGGCATAGTCCACGGTGTCGCCGTTCACCTCGCGCTGGGTCACAATGCTCATCTTGTGGCGGTGGATGTATTCAATGGGGTCCTCCATGGTGATGATGTGGCTGGCCCGGGTCTGGTTGATTTTATCCACCAGGCAGGCCAGGGTGGTGCTTTTGCCGCTGCCCGCGGGGCCGGTAATCAGCACCAGGCCCTTGGTGTAGTCTCCCAGGCCCATAATGACCGGGGGGATGTGCAGGGTGGCAGGGTCGGGCAGGTTGAACATCACCACCCGCACCACGGCGGCCAGGCTGCCCCGCTGGCGGAAGGTGTTGGCCCTAAAGCGCCCCACCCCCGGCACCGAGAAGGAGAAGTCGTCGTCTCCCAGCTCCAGCAGGCGCTGCATGGGGCGGCCGTTTGTATAGGCGTATATCTCCCGCACCAGGGTTTCCACATCCTGCACGCTCAGGGCGTTCTCCACGGCCTTGGTCACCTGGGAATCCTTCCGGAAAGCGGGGGGAAAGCCCGCAATAAAGAACATGTCGGAGGCGCCCTGTGAGCCCGCAATCTCAAGCAGTTGTTTTAAATCCATGCCAAATATCCCTTTCTCCCGTGCTCAAATATCCCCCGCTTGGCCATTCCAGAGCTGGCCGTTCTGGCCGGGGGTCCATTCTCCGGTGTACACCGTCTTCTGGCTCACCAGCGTAAGCGGCCCGCCCTCTTGCAGCTGCACCTCGGTGAGAAGCTGGTGGTTTTCCTCCATGGAGGTGGCAAGCTGGAAGACCAGGGGGCTTCCGGTGGCCTGCCAGCCCAGCGAGGCGGCCAGGGCGGCCGGGTCTTCTGCGGGGGCGGCGGCCAGTGCCGCGTCCAGCTCTGCCACCGCCTCGGCGGCCTCGCCCTCGGCCTTGGCCAGGGCCGCCGTGCCCTGCAGGCTGCGCTGCTGAATGCGCGCGTTCGACGCCGCCGTGGACAGGGTGAGCATGGCCAGGGTGGCAAAGCACAGCACGGTAAATATCATCAGCAGAGAGGTGGTGCCGGTGCCAAAGCCGCTGCGGGCCCGGCGTGATTGGCCTTGGTTTTGCCTCATGCGCCCGCCACCTCCCCGCCGTTTTGGTAGGTTTTGGTGGAAAGGGTGCAGATGTCGGGGTCATCGGCGCTAAAGGCGGTGGCCTCCAGCTGCCGCAGCAGCCCGGCGCCGGTCTCCTCCTCCCGCATTTGCAGGCGCAGGGTATACACCGCCGTGTTTGCCTCTGCGGGGTTCCAGTCTTTGTCGTAGTACAGCAGGTAGGCCCCGTTTTCCTCCGCCGCGCCCGCAAGCGCGGCAGGCCCCCCGGCGCGCAGGCTGGCAAACAGGGCGTAAATTTCGGCGCTGGCCTGGCTTTGGCTGCGTGTTTGGCGGGAGAGGCGGCCCGCCTGCCCAAAAATGCCCGCCAGAATGGCGCAGGAGATGCTGAACACCAGAATGTTAATCAGCAGCTCGGCCAAAAAGGCGATGTTGCGGTAGCGTCCCTCTCTCATGCGCGCTCACCTCCCGCTAAGGCAAAGGCCACCCGGGTGGCCACCCCTTCGCCGCTGCGCAGGCTGGCGGTGAAAAGCAGGCTCTCCTCGTCCAGCGCGAAGCGGCACTCGCTCACCAGGGCAATGGTGACCCCGGCGGCGGGCTGGAAGGCGCTACCCTCGGGCAGGTAGCTCTCCTTCATCTGGCCGTCCTGCACATAGATGCGGGTGATATAGGCCGCGCCGTCCCGCTGGCTTTGCAGGGCCAGCACGTCCAGGCCCTCCTCCTGCAAAAGGCGCACGCTGCCGGGGCCGTTGTTCTGGCTCAGCTTGGTGCGCAGGTAGCTGGCGGCCACGGCGCTGCCGTAGCCGTCATCAATGCCCGTTTGAACGGATTTGTAGGCCCGTCCGCCCATCAGGGCCAGGGCCAGCGAGCAGAAGGCAAACAGGCAGACAAGGCCCATGGGCAGCAAAATGCCAACCACCGCGCCCGAGGATTCCTTCTTCTGCATATCCACACTCCCTTTCTGCGTTTGCCGCCTGTTTTTGGGCCCGCCTGCATCCGCCCCAGGCTACCAGCTATTCACTTGAATCACCGGCATCACATTGGAGGCGAAGGTCTCGTAGCGCACGGTGTAGCGTGCCGTGTCTATCTGCACGCCGTAGTTTTGCTGGATATATTCGAGGCTGGGGGGGTAGAAGCCCTCGGTGGCGTAGCACAGCACCGCCGCCCGTTCTATGGCCTGCTGGGTGGCCCGCTGCCCCTCGGCCCCGGTGCCGCCCGCCAGGTTCCGGGTGCCAATGAACAAAGCGGCCAGGATGAGCAGGAACACCGCCCCGCTCACCGCCATGCTGAACCAGCCACTCTTTGCCTTGGAAGGTTTCATCCACCCGCCCCCTTTGCCTGTTTTTTTCTATTCTATTATAGAGTGATAGAGTATTGGTAAACTAGCTGATGGCGCTCATGATGCTGGTGAGAGGCAGCATCACCGAGAGCAGAATGACCCCGATGGCCACGCTGAGCAGCCCCACCAGAGAGGGCTCCAGCATGCCCAGCAGGCGGTCTATGCGGCTCTCGGTGTCCTTGGCGTAGATGGCCGAGAGGTTCCGCATGGCCTGCTCGGTTTGCCCCGCGCGGGAGGCAGAGAGCAGAATCTTCGCCTCAAAGCCCTCCAGCACCCCGGCGTCCACCAGGGTGCGGCCCAGGTCCTCGCCGCACTCCACCCGCTCCACGGCGGTGGCCACCTTCTGCGCTATGCGGCGGTTGCCCACCAGGCTGCCCGCCCGGCGCAGGGCCTCGCCCGCCGGAATGCCCGAGGCCAGCAGCATGGCCAGCCCGCCGGTAAGCCGGGAGGCCGACATGCTGTAGTGAATAGTTTTGGTGAAGGGCGCGCTTTGGGCCATGTCAGCCAGTTTTTTGCGGCCGGCGGGCGTCAGGTAGGCAACCACCAGCACCAGAATGAAGGCCAGCAGCACCCCCACCACCACCATGGAGACGCGCGCCGCCACAAAGGCCCCGCCCAGGCCCCCGCCCGCGGCCAGCCCCAGGGAGGCAAACACGTTTTCGAACACCGGCAGCACAAACAGAATGAGGAAGACAAGCACCACGCTCATCATGGCCAAGAGCAGCAAGGGCCCGCTGATGGCGCTGCGGATGCTGGCCGAGAGGGCGTCCTGCTGGCGGTAATACTCGCCCAGCGCCTCGCTGGTGGTCTCCATGCGGCCGCTCTCCTCGCCCAGGCGCAGCATCTCAATGGCATATTCGGGGAAGTAGCCGCTTTTTTCCAGCGCCTCGCTGAGGATGAATACCCCTTCCTCCATCAAAATCTGGTTCACCCGCCGGCTGGCGGCAGAAAGCCGGCTGCCCTCGGTGTCTCCGGCAATGATATCCGGGCATTCGCTGGCCGGCACGCCGGCCTGCAGCAGCATGTCCAGGCTCTCAAAGAATGCGGCCAGCTCTCTGGGCGGCAAAGCCTTCCGTTTTTGGTCTGCCATTGCTGGTATCCTCCCTTTGGCGGGGCCTGCACGGGCCCTGCTCTCTTTGTCGCTCGTCGTTCAAAATCCGCGCCCTGCGCGCAGCGGCTAGTGCACCGACATCTCGGCGTAGTTCTGGCCGTCGCCCACAAACTGGGATACGTCCCCGTTGCTGGCCGCAAAGGTCAGGTCAATGCGCTCCCAGTCCTCTGCGTCCGCCGCAAGCTCCACGGTAATCCAGCCCGTCTCGTCGGTCCAAATCATGTTCCAGGCGTGCAGCACGGTGCCGCCCTGCGGGGTTTTCACATTGCCCATAATCAGCTTGCAGGGAATGCCGTTGGCCCGCAGCATGGCCGCAGCCAGCGCCGCATAGTCATAGCAAATCCCCTTTTTGCTCTGCAGCACCTCGTCCACATTGGGCACATAGCCGGTGTTCTCCTGCACATAGGCCACCTTGTCCTGGTCATACCGCACGTTGTTTTGTATCCAGTAATACACCTGCTGAATGACCTCCAAATCGTTGGAGGCGTGCTGGGCCAGCTCGTAGGAGAAGGTCACCACCTCAGATTCGGGCGTGTAATCCACAATTTCATTTGGCACCAGGAAGGGGGCCTTTTCATCGCTGAGCTGTACATTGGCGTCGGCCTGCAAAAAGTAGATATATTCGGTGCCGGTGGTTTGCACAAACACCACAAAGCTGTAGGCCCCGCTTCCCATGGCCAGCGGGAAAAAGCGGGTGCTGCCATCGCTTGGCAGCACGTAGATGTAGCTGTAGCTCCCCATGCTCACCTGAAAACGCACATTCACAGAGGCGGTGCAGCGAACGGCCACATAACCCTGGCTGGTGTTGCTCAAATCGATGGTGGCGCTGGCCTCGGGGCCCTCGTTGTTCACCACCTCTGTGCCCGGCGCTTCGGGCATGGCCACCGGGGGCGGCACACGCTGGTATTCCGGGTTTTCAAATTCGGGCTGGCCGCCCCCGCCGCCCTTGCTGCACGCCGCCAGAAACACCAGGGCCACACACAATACGGCGGCGCGCCACAGGCCCGCGGTTCTTCTGTTTTGCATGGGCGCCACCCCCCTTTTGTTCCCACAGAGGGGAATCCAATCATC
>CAYRFC010000047.1:5964-9478 GCA_964423365.1 uncultured Oscillospiraceae bacterium | reverse complement strand
ATCATACCGTGTATGGGGGAAAAATGCAAGAATTCACCTTGCAATACACCCGCCCAAAAGGCAGGCGGCAGCATTCGCCTCTTTCCGCTTGACTGCCCCCCGGCCACAGCCTATACTCATACACAGATAGAGGCGATTTTACGACAGAGAGAAATCGCCTGCTTCCAAGAGAATGCGCCGTCCCGGAAAGGAGCGAGAAACGATGAAAAATATCACAGAAGTACATGCGCGCGAGGTGCTGGACAGCCGCGGCAACCCCACGGTGCAGGCCGAGGTGCGTTTGAGCGGCGGGGCCTTTGGCAGTGCCATGGCCCCCAGCGGGGCCTCCACCGGCAAGTTTGAGGCGCTGGAAAAGCGCGACGGCGGCCCCCGCTATGGCGGCAAGGGGGTGCTGGGGGCCGTGGCCAGCGTGAACGAGGATATTGCGGTGCTGCTGCGGGGGCAGAGTGTGGAGAACCTCGCGGCCATCGACCGCATTATGATAGAGGCGGACGGCAGCCCCAGCAAGGCGAAATTTGGAGCCAATGCCATTCTGGCGGTCAGCCTGGCGGCGGCCAAGGCGGCGGCCATGGCCGACCATATGCCGCTGTATGAAAAAATTGGCGGAGGGGACGAGGGCCGCCTGCCGGTGCCCATGATGAATATCCTGAACGGTGGGGCCCACGCGGCCAACAACATCGATATTCAGGAATTTATGGTGATGCCGGTGGGGGCGCCCAGCTTTGCCGAGGGGCTGCGCTGGTGTGCCGAGGTCTACCACACCCTGGCGGGGCTGCTGAAAAAGGACGGGCTTGCCACCGCCGTGGGCGACGAGGGGGGCTTTGCGCCAAACCTGCCCGGAGACGAGGAGGCCCTGGCCTATATTGTGCGGGCCATAGAGGCCGCCGGCTACCGCCCCGGCCAGGACTTCAAGCTGGCCATCGATGCGGCGGCCAGTGAATGGCAGGCCGAGGGCGGCGGCTACCGCCAGCCCAAAAGCGGAAAGCAATTTACCAGCGCCCAGCTGGTGGCCCACTGGCAGGCCCTGTGCAGCCGCTGGCCCATCTTCTCGCTGGAGGACGGCCTGGGCGAGGAGGACTGGGAGGGCTGGCGGGAGCTCACCAAGGCACTGGGCTCCACGGTGCAGCTGGTGGGCGACGACCTCTTTGTCACCAACACAGAGCGCTTGGAAAAGGGCATCCGTATGGGCTGCGCCAACGCCATTCTCATAAAATTGAACCAAATTGGCAGCCTTTCGGAGACGCTGGCCGCCATTGACATGGCCCACAAGGCGGGCTATCGCGCCGTGGTGAGCCACCGCTCCGGCGAGACCGAGGACACCACCATAGCCGACCTGGCCGTGGCCACCGGCGCCGGGCAGATAAAAACCGGCGCGCCCGCCCGCAGCGAGCGTGTGGCCAAGTACAACCGCCTGCTGGCCATTGAGGAGGAGCTGGGGGAACGTGCCGTATGGCAGGGAGACCCTGCCGCCGGGCCGGGCTGGGAGGCCTAGACCGGGTGTGGCAGCCCCTTTGGGTATTGCGGAATGGGCGGCCTTGCTGTACAATATAGGCAAATGCAGGGGGGGTGTACCATGGCGCTTACAAAAGAGGACTTGCTGGCCATCGGTGAACTGATGGACACCAAGCTGGTGCCCATCAATCGGCGCTTAGACGGGATAGATGCGCGTTTGGACAGAATCGAGGAGGACATCGAGCAAATCAAAGAGGACACCGAAATCACCCGGGGGGCCACCAACAGCCTGGTGGATTGGGCAGACCAGGTATCGGTGATTACCAGGGTGCCCTTCCCGGTGAAAAAGGCGAAATAGAGAAATAAAAGTTATAGCAAGAGGCCGCCAACGGTGTGTTGGCGGCCTCTTGCTGTCAAAGAAGTTCCCCTAGCAGGGAAGGGGGCTTGGGGGAGAGGGGCTGCGGCCCTCTCCCCCATTTTAATAGCCATGCCTTTTGGCGACAACGGGACAATTTTGGCAGATAACAACTCTGCCAAAAGGCATGCTCTGCTTGTCAAAAAAGTGGAACACTTTTTTGACAAGCAGAGGCCGCCAACGGTGTGTTGGCGGCCTCTGCCTCTTATATATGCAGATAGGGAGGTTTGCCGGCTGCGGGCCACTAGGCCATGGTCAGCTCGGCGCGGGGCGGGGCCATGGGCGGGTGCTTCACAATGTGCACGGCATGGTCGGCCCCTTCCAGGCGCTCACGCGCCACGGCAATCATCAGCTTGATGCGGTTCTCCTGGTTCACCAGGGTGGCGCTGGGGTCGTAGTCGATGGGGGTGATGTTCGCCTCGGGGTGCAGGGCGCGAATCTTGGAAATCATGCCCTTGCCCACCACGTGGTTTGGCAGGCAGCCAAAGGGCTGGGCACACACGATGTTCGGGTAGCCGCTCTGCACCAGCTCCATCATCTCGCTGGTTAGCAGCCAGCCCTCGCCCATCTTGGCCCCGCGGCCCACCACGCCCTCGCCCAGCTTCTTCACCTCGCTGAACAGCGCCGGGGGGTGCAGCTTGCCCTTGAAACGGCGAATGGCCTCGTTCATCAGCTTTTCGCGCACCGCAATGAAGGAGGACACGGTATCCACCACCTTGCGGTACAGGGCGCTGCCGCCATACAGCCGCACGTCCTCGGCCATGTTTTCCACACAGTATTGAATGAAGCCGGTGAGGCCCGGCAGGTTGACTTCGCAGCCCTCCCGCGCCAAAAATTTCTCCAGCCCGCTGTTGCCCAGGGGGCTGTATTTCACGTAAATTTCCCCCACCACGCCCACCTTCACCTTGGGCACCCGGGTGACGGAAAGCGCCGCAAAATCGGCGGCGATGGCGGCAAAATTTTTCGCCATGTCGCGTTTGCTCACCCCGCGTTTTTCGGCAAACTGGGCGTTCAGGGCCTGCTGCCAGTGGGCCACCAGCGTGTCGGTTTCCCCCTTTTGGTTCTCGTAGGGGCGCTGCTGGTTCGCAAGGCTCATCAGCTCGTCGCCATACAGGCAGGCGGCCAGGGCCTTGCGCAGCATGGGCAGGCTGAACTGAAAGCCGGAGTCCTTCTCAAGGCCCGAAAAGTTGAGGCTGGCCACCGGCACCTGTGGGAAGCCCGCCTTCACCAGGGCCTTGCGCAGCAGGTGAATGTAGTTGGACGCACGGCAGCCGCCCCCGGTTTGGGTGATGAGCAGGGCGGTGGTATCGAGGTCATAGCGCCCGCTTTTCAGCGCGTCTATAAACTGGCCTATGACCAGCAGCGCAGGGTAGCAGGTGTCGTTGTGCACATATTTCAGGCCCTCCTGCGCCACCTCCGGCCCGCCGTTTTCCAGCACCTCTATGCGGTAGCCGTCCTGGCGGAAAATCTCGGCAATCATGCCAAAGTGCACCGGGGCCATCTGCGGGAACAGGATGGTGTGGGTGCTTTTCATCTCGGTGGTGAAGCGGGGGTAGTTGTGTTCGCTCATGTTTGGTGCTCCTTATCGCTGTAAAAGGCAAGGGGGTAAATAGTGGAAAGTTGACAGTGGAAAGTGGAAAGTGAAGG
>CAYRFC010000047.1:0-5864 GCA_964423365.1 uncultured Oscillospiraceae bacterium | reverse complement strand
GCGGTGCTTTGCGGGGCGGCGTCCAGCGCGGCAAAGAGGCTGCGCAGGCGGATGTTCACCGCGCCCAGGTTGGCAATTTCGTCTATTTTTATCTGGGTGTACAGCTTGCCGTGCGCGCTCAGAATCTCCTTCACCTCGTCGGTGGTCACGGCGTCCAGCCCGCAGCCAAAGCTCACCAGCTGCACCAGGTTCATGTCCGGCTGGCGGGCCACATACTGCGCCGCCGCATACAGCCGGGCGTGGTAGGTCCACTGGTTCAGCACGCTGGCCGGGGCCTTTTCCCCCAGATGGCAGACCGCGTCCTCGCTCACCACGGCGGCGCCCTGGGCGGTAATCAGCTTTTCTATGCCGTGGTTGATTTCATTGTCCAGATGGTAGGGCCGCCCGGCCAGCACCAGGATGGGCCGTCCCTCGGCGCGGGCCTGGGCCAGCACCGCCTCGCCACGCTGGCGCACCCGTGCCAGGTGGGCGTCATACTCGGCGTAGGCCCCGGCAATGGCGGCCCTGGCCTCGGCGGTGGGGATGTCCGGCCAGTATTTTTGCAGAATTTTGGTGAACTTTTTGCCAAAATCCGCCGGGCGGTGGATGCCGACATAGTCGTAAATAAAGCGCTTTCCAGCCAGCTCGGCGCAGCTTGCCGCAATCACCTCGGGGTAATAGGCCACCACCGGGCAGTTGTAGCAGTTGTCGCTCTTGCCCTCGTCGATATTATAGCTCATGCAGGGGTAGAAAATGGTGTCGATATCCGGCTGGGTGGCCAGGGCGTGGATGTGCCCGTGCATCAGCTTGGCGGGGTAGCACACCGTGTCGCTGGGAATGGTGCCCTGCCCGGCAAAGTAGAGCTTGCGGGTGCTGCGCGGGCTGGTCACCACCTCAAAGCCCAGGGCGGTGAACAGGCTGTGCCAGAAGGGCAGGGTCTCGAAGAAATTCAGGCCCATGGGCAGGCCCAGCTTGCCGCGCGGGCCGGGCACCGGGCGGTAGCCGTCCAGCAGGCTCTGCTTGTACTCGTACAGGTCCAGGGGGTTCCCGGCCTCGCGGCGGGTGAGGGGGCGGTCGCAGCGGTTGCCGCTGATGAACTTCCGCCCGCCGTCGAAGAGATTGACGGTTAAATTGCAGTGGTTGGTGCACAGCCCGCAGGTGGCGGTGGTCACCTTATGGCTGAAATTTTCCAGCTCCTCGGGGCCCAGAATGCTGCTTTCGGCCCCGGCAGGCGCCTTGCCGCGGCCATACAGCGCCGCGCCAAAGGCGCCCATCAGCCCGGCAATGGCGGGGCGGATGACCTGCACGCCCATCTCTTTTTCAAAGGCGCGCAGCACGGCGTCGTTCAAAAAGGTGCCGCCCTGCACCACCACCTTTTTGCCCAGCTGCTCGGGCCCGCTGGCCCGGATGACCTTGTACAGTGCATTTTTTACCACACTGATGGCGAGGCCCGCCGAGATATTCTCAATGGAGGCCCCATCCTTCTGGGCCTGCTTCACCGAGGAGTTCATGAACACCGTGCAGCGGCTGCCCAGCTCCACAGGGGCGTCGCCAAACAGGCCCAGCTTGGCAAAGTCCTTCACATCCCGGCCCAGGGCCTCGGCAAAGGTTTGCAAGAAGCTGCCGCAGCCCGAGGAGCAGGCCTCGTTGAGGAAGATATCGCTCACCGCGCCATCCTCTATGCGGAAGCATTTCATGTCCTGCCCGCCAATGTCGATGATGAAATCCACCTCGGGCTGGAAGTGGCGGGCCGCCGCAAAATGGGCCATGGTCTCCACCAGGCTGTAGTCGCAGCGCAGGGCCTCGCGGCACAGCAGCTCGCCATAGCCGGTGGTGGTGGCCGAGGCAATCACCATCTCGGGGGCTGCCTCATACAGGGCCAGCACCACCTGGCGCAGCACCGGCACGGGGTTGCCGCTGTTGGGCTGGTAGCTCTGGTGCAGCATTTGGCCGTCCTCGCTCAGCAGCACGGTTTTCAGGGTGGTGCTGCCCGCGTCTATGCCCAGGTGCGCCCGCCCGCGGTAGCCCGCAAGAGGCGCGCTGGGCACGTCGGCACGCTGGTGGCGGTGCAGAAATTCGTCGTATTCCTGCTGGTTTACAAACAAAGGCTGGGTGTGCTGGAACTGCCCTGCGGCGCTGCCGGCCTCGGCCAGCTTGGCGCGCAGCCCCCCCAGGGTGAAGGCCTTGTCTGCGGCCAACGCCGCGCCAATGCACACGAAATGCAGGCTGCCCCGCGGCAGGCTGCCGCTCAGCTTCAGCACCTTGTCAAAGGCGGCGCGCAGCTCGCTCATGAAGGTGAGGGGGCCGCCCAGGTAGAGCACATTTCCCTGGATGGGCCGCCCCTGGGCCAGCCCGGCCACCGTTTGGTTCACCACCGAGTAGAGGATGGAGGCGGCCACGTCCTCGGTGCGCGCGCCCTGGTTGATAAGCGGCTGCACGTCGGTTTTGGCAAACACCCCGCAGCGGCTGGCGATGGTGTAGATTTTTTCCTTCTGCCGGGCCTTCTCATTCAGCTCGGCCGGGGAGATTTTCAAAAGGGTGGACATCTGGTCGATAAAAGCGCCGGTGCCCCCGGCGCAGCTGCCGTTCATCCGCACCTCCATGCCGCCGGTGAGAAAGAGGATTTTCGCGTCCTCGCCCCCCAGCTCAATCACCACATCGGCGTCCGGGGCCAGGCTGCGGGCGGCCACGCGTGTGGCAAAAACCTCCTGCACAAAGGGCACGCCGCAGCTCTCGGCAAAGCCCATGCCCGCAGAGCCGGAGATGGCGGCCAGAATCTCCGTCTGGCCGAACTCCGCCTCCAGCTCGCCCAGCAGCTCGGCGGCCTTTTCGGCCACATGGGAGAAGTGCCGCTCGTAGCGCTCATACAAAATTTCGCCCTCGGCGCTCAGCACCACGCATTTTATGGTGGTGCTGCCAATATCCAGCCCCAGCCGCATCCGGCGGGCGGGGTTCAGTTCTATGTGTTTGGTGGGTTTCAATCTCTCGCCTTCCTGCGTAACATTGCGCTTTTTCGCCCCCGTGGCCGTGGTGCGCCACAAGATATCGGAGCCGGGAGGAGTAAACCTCCCCCACAGCCTGTCAAAAAAGTGCGCATTGCGGCGGCCCCCAGGGGCTCCTCTCTTGCCCTGCGGGCAATTCACCTTATCATCTGCAAAACCGCGCGGCGGTTGCATATACCATATATGCGCCCTTGTGCGGTTTTTTGTTTCCTTGCACTGCATCGCCTTTTTTCCGGCTGATGTTCTTTGACGTTCTGGAGAGGAGTAAAACTCCCCCACTCTCATTTTACGGTGTATCCTTATCATAGCACAGCTTTGTGAAGAAAGATAGCACGGCGGGGCAAAATTGGTACTTTGTGGTAAGCAGCGGGGCTATGGGCAGTTGTTTTTGTGCGTCCGGCGTAGGGCGGGCGGGCAGAGCGGGCCGCTTGCCCGCCTTGCGTGCCGGGCGGGGGCTGTGCTATACTGGAAAGGTAAACCAAATAAGCCCGTGCAATGCACAGCTGTGCCGGCGCCCTGCAAAATGGGCGCTGTGGGAACGCGGATGAAAATTCCGGACTATCCCAGTAACCGTGAAGCGGACGAAACGGCCAAAACCACTGCCCTGTTTGTAAAAGGGTGGGAAGGGGCCGCGGTAGGAGGATGCCAAGTCGGGAGACCTGTTGCGCGAAGGGACGATGCATTTGGCAGGGGTGCGCCCCGGCCTTGCAGCGGCCCTTGTGGAGGAACTCCTGGGGAAGGGGCGGCGCTAAGCCGTGTTTTGCTATGCCACTAGGCCCCCGGTAAGGGGGCTTTTTCTATGCCCAGTGACGGTTTTTTTGTTCCCCCGTTTCCAGCTTGTGCGGGCACACACCCATTTTTGAGGAGGAGACCTATGAGACAGAAAAGAACCGGAATTTTGGCCCTGGCTTTGGCCCTTGGCCTGGCCCTGGCCGCCTGCGCCGCCCCGGCGGCCGGCAGTGCCCCGGCCAGCACACCCGGCAGCGCCGCAGCCAGTGCGGCCCAGAGCGTGACCAGCCAAAGTGAAGCCGCGGGCGGCCTGAGTGTGACCGACATGAAGGGCCGCACCGCCAGCCTGAGCGGCCCGGCCACCCGGGTGGTGGCCCTCTCTGCCGCAGACTGCGAGATTGTGTATGCACTGGGCGCGGGCGAGGCCCTGGTGGGCCGGGGCGAGTACTGCAACTACCCCGAGGAGGTGACCGGGGTGCCCGAGGTGCAGAGCGGCAACGAGACCAACGTGGAAAAAATCATAGAGCTGGCCCCGCAGGTGGTGCTGATGAACACCATGGGCCAGACGGTGGAGCAGGTGGAGCAGCTGGAGCAGGCGGGTATTGCCGTGCTGGCCAGTGAAGCCACCGATATTGCGGGCGTGTATGAGGCCATTGACATGATGGGCAAGGCCCTGGGCAAGGAGGCCGAGGCCGCCGCCCTGGTGAGCGGCATGGAGGCGGATTTTGCCGCCCTGGCCGCCCAGGCCCCCGCCGCGGGGGAGGCAAAAACGGTGTATTTTGAGGTATCGCCGCTGGAATATGGCCTGTGGACGGCAGGCGGCGGCACCTTTATGGACGAGATTGCCGGCCTGCTGGGGCTGCAAAACGCCTTTGCCGACGTGGAGGGCTGGGCGGAAATCTCCGAAGAACAGGTGCTGCAGCGGAACCCGGATTACATCGTCACCATCTCTATGAATTTTGGAGAGGGCCCCACCCCCGAAGAGGAAATACTGGCCCGGCCCGGCTGGAACAGCCTGCGCGCCGTGCAGAATGGGCAGGTGTTTGCCATCAGCGAGGATGAGCTCTCCCGCCCCGGGCCCCGCCTGGTGGATGGCGCCACCGCCCTGTGGCAGGCCCTTGGCGGGGCGCCCGCCGCAGCCTCAAAAAGCGCGGCAGCCTAAGCCCAAAAGACCTTGGCCCCTTTCTTTCAAGAAAGGGGCCAAACCACCAAAGAATACAAAAAAAGGCAGCTTGAAACACAAGTTTCAGGCTGTCTTTTGCAATAAATTAACAAACTGTAATAACTTTCAACTCTCCTCTGCCTCTTCCAGCAGGGCCACATAGTTTTCTGCCCGGCGCAGGTTCAGGGCCTTTTCCTCCTCGGTGAGGGGGCGCTGCACCCGGGCGGGGCGGCCAAAGGCCAGGTGGCCGTCGGGTATCACGGTGTTTTCGGTTACCAGGCTGCCCGCGCCCACCAGGCAGTGCCGGCCTACCTTGGCCCCGTTCATCACAATGCTGCCCATGCCCACCAGGGTTCCATCGCCAATATGGCAGCCGTGCAAAATGCACAGGTGCCCCACCGTCACGTCCTCCCCAATTTCCAGCGTGCCGCCGCTTGTGCCGGGCAGGTCGGTGTGGCACACGCAGCCGTCCTGAATATTGGAGCCGCGCCCCACCCGAATGCTGCCGATATCGCCGCGCAGCACGGCATTGGGCCAAATGCCGCAGTCTTCCCCAATTTGTACGTCGCCCATCACCACAGCGCCCTGCATCACCCGGGCCGTGGGGGCTATGGCGGGTTGGTTTTTTTGTTTCAGAATCGTGGTTGCCTCCTCAATATTGTCAGATGAAATGGCTGTAAACTTTAAGACTGCTCGGCCAGCGCGGCCATGCGGCGGGCGCTCTCCAGCACCGCCTGCATCACCGTGGCGCGGAAGGCCCCGGCCTCCAGCGCGTGCACCCCGGCAATGGTGCCGCCCCCGGGGCTGGTTACACTGTCCTTCAGCACGCCGGGGTGCCAGCCGGTTTGCAGCTGCATTTCCCCGGCCCCGGCCAGGGTTTGGCTGGCCAGCGCCAGGGCCAAATCCCGCGGCAGGCCCAGCTCCACCCCGCCGTCGGCCAGCGCCTCGATAAACAGGTAGGCGAAGGCGGGCCCGCAGCCGGAGATGGCCGT
>CAYRFC010000046.1:4829-16090 GCA_964423365.1 uncultured Oscillospiraceae bacterium | reverse complement strand
TCTCCCTTTACCATGCCGAGCGCGCCAACGAGGAAGCCAAGGCCAAGAAGCGGGCATAAAATGGTTTTTGCCTTCCGCCCCACATTTTGCTATGATAGAGAAGATACTATAGATAGAGTAGAGAGCCAAGGGAAGGAGCCAGGCAGTATGAAGGTGGTACTGAAACAGGACGTAAAAAAGCTGGGCAAAAAGGATGAATTGCACGAGGTGAGCGACGGCTACGCCCGCAATTTTTTGCTGCCCCGCGGCCTTGCCATAGCGGCCGATAACGCGGCGGTGAACGAGGTGAAGGCCAAGGAGAGCAGCCGCAAGCACCACGAGGAAGTGGAAAGGGCCGCCGCCCAGGCGCTGGCCGACAAGCTGGAGGGCAAAACTGTGACCGTGAAGGCCAAGGGCGGCCAGAGTGGGCGGCTGTTTGGCGCGGTGACGGTGAAGGACATCGCCGCGGCGCTGGCCGGGCAGGGCATTGAGATGGACAAGAGGAAACTCAGCGTGGATGCGCATGAAATCAAGGATTTTGGCAAGTACGAGGTGACGGCCAAGGTCTACCCCGGCATCACGGCAAAGTTTATTTGCAGCGTGGAGGAGTAGCCCCGCATGGCTAGAGGAGAGATGGGCCTTTCGCTGGAAAGCCTGGGTGTGCAGCAGCCCTACAGCATGACCGCCGAGCAGAGCGTGCTGGGCGCCGCCCTGCTGGACCAGAGCGCCGTGGATTTGATTATGCAGGCCTTGCGTGCGGAGATGTTCTTCGTGCGGCAGAACCGCGCGGTTTTTTCCGAGATTCA
The DNA here is from genome assembly GCA_964423365.1 of uncultured Oscillospiraceae bacterium. Taxonomy (GTDB): domain Bacteria; phylum Bacillota; class Clostridia; order Oscillospirales; family Ruminococcaceae; genus JAAYCI01. The sequence goes on along the minus strand of CAYRFC010000046.1, from coordinate 15,305 downwards.
AACCCTGGTGGAGACCAGCCAGCCGGTGGACGTGGTGCTGCTGGCCGAGCGGCTTTCCTACGACGCCCTGTTCGAATCCTCCTCGGCGGCCAAAAGCTACCTGGCCGAGCTGGCCGACACGGTGCCCTCCCTCTCGAACCTGCCCAGCTACGTGCATCTGGTGCATGACAAATACGTCAAGCGGCAGCTGATGGACGAGGCGCGGAAGATACTTGAGCAGGCCGCCGACGATGTGGACAGCCAGATGATGCTGGAGAGCGCCGAGCAGCGCCTCTACGACATTCAGGAGGGACGGGACACCTCTGAGGTGCAGCAGCTCAAGTTTGCCATCATCGACATCATGAGCCACCTGCAAAACCTCTCGGGCCCCAACCGGAAGGATTATCTGGGCATCCCCACCGGCTACAGCTACCTGGACAAGAAGCTCACCGGTATGGGCCGCAGCGACCTCATTATACTGGCGGCCCGCCCCGGCATGGGCAAAACCAGCTTTGCGCTGAACATCGCCTCCAATGTGGCCGAGCAAAACCTCCCGGTGGTCATTTTCAGCCTGGAGATGACCAAGGAGCAGCTTGCCGGGCGCATTTTGTCCTCCAAGGCGCTGGTGGACAGCAAAATTTTCCGCTCTGGCGTGGAGAAGGACAGCGACTGGGAGGACCTGACCCGAATGACCGAGCTGATGGGGAACCTGCCGCTGTTTCTGGATGATACTTCGATGATTACGATACCTGAGATGAAATCCAAAATCCGGCAAATCAACCGCACGGCCCGCGCCGCGGGGCGCAAAAAGGTGGGGCTGGTGGTGATAGACTACCTGCAGCTGATGAGCAGCGGCCGCCGCACCGAGAACCGCGTGCAGGAGCTGAGCGAAATTACCCGGAACCTAAAAATTATGGCGAAGGATTTGGATGTGCCGGTGATGGCCCTGAGCCAGCTTTCCCGCAGCACCGAGAAGGGCCGGGCCGACCACCGCCCCATGCTGAGCGACCTGCGCGACTCCGGCTCTATAGAGCAGGACGCCGACGTGGTGATGTTCCTCTACCGGGACGCCTACTACGACGATGGCCCGGACACCGACCTTGGCACCGCCCAGGTAATCATTGCGAAGAACCGCCACGGCGAAACGGCCAATGTGGACATGGTGTGGGATGGCGCCCACACCCGCTTCATGGAGGTGGACCATAAATACCAGCAGTGATACTAAGGCAATACCGCACAAAGAAGCCGGTGATGTGGCTGTGTCGGCTTTGCGCGGTGTTGCCCTAATTTACAATAGAAACGTCAATCACTTTTCTATTGTGGTGGCAGCAAAACAATGCTGCCACGCGTCCCATGCAAAATTTCTGTTAAAAATAGAATGACATTTTTAACGAAATTTAGGATGACGGGGGCCTGCAACGTGCAAAAAGATGTGGAACAACAGGTGTGGAGCACCATCCGGCGGCACGGGATGCTGGCGGAGGGAGATTGCGTCATCGTGGCCCTCTCCGGCGGGGCCGATTCGGTGGCGCTTTTTCATCTGTTGGCCGGGGGCCGGCAGACCCTGGGCCTGCGCCTGCTGGCGGCCCACCTGAACCACGGCCTGCGCGGTGCCGCCGCAGAGGAGGACGAGGCCTTTGTGCGCGCCCTCTGCGAACAAAACGGTGTGCCGCTGTTTGTGCGCCGGGCCGAGGGCAGCCCCCGCCTTGCGGGCGAGGGGGAGGAGGCCTGGGGCCGAAGGCAACGCTACGCCTTTTTTGAGGAGCTGGCCCACAGCCATGCCGCCAAGGTGGCCACCGGCCACAGCGGCAGTGACAACGCCGAAACGGTGCTGTTTCACGCCATTCGCGGCAGCTTCACCGCCGGGCTTTCCGGCATTCCCCCGGTGCGGGGCGTTTTTGTGCGCCCGCTGCTGGATGTGAACCGGGAGGAGATTCGCGCCTTTTGCCGGGAGAGGGGCTACGCCTACCGAGAGGATGCCAGCAATGGGGACCCGGCCTACAGCCGGAATCTTCTGCGCCTTTCGGCCCTGCCCCTTTTGGAGCAGGCCCACCCGGGGGCGGAAAGGGCCCTCTGCCGCTTGGCGGCGGATATGCGCGGGCTGCACGGCTGGCTGGGCACCCAGGCGGAGGAGCTGCTGTGTGCCGCCCGGGCCGAGGAGGCTGCCCCCGGCTGGCGGCTGCCCGGCTACATGGCGGCCCGCCTGCTGGCTGCGCCGCAGCCGGTGCGCCTTGCGGCGCTGGCCCGGCTGGCCGGGCCAAGGGCGGGCCGCAGCGCCCTGGCCGGGCTGGAGGCGGTGCTGGAAGGCAGGTGCAGTGCCCTGGCCCTGCCGGGTGGCCGCACGGCTTTTTTGCGCGGGGGGCGCTTTTTACTGGCCCGGCAAAGCTGGCCCGAGGCAGCCCGCGAGATGGTGCTGGCAGAGGGAGAATATGCCCTGCCGGGGGGCTACCGGCTGCATGTGTGGGTAGAGGAAACCGGGTGCGGGGAAAAAACCTGCGAAAAAAAACAGAAAAAGGGCTACACCTTTAGAGCGGACTATGATAAAATAAAGCAGTGTGGCATTCTGCGCACCCGCAGCAGGGGAGACGACTTTGCCCCGCCGGGGCGGGGGCTGCACAAGCCGCTGAAAAAGTGGATGATAGAAGAGGGGATAGACCGGGAGCTGCGCGCCTTGCTGCCGCTGGTGGCAGAGAGGGGCAGCGGCCGGGTGCTGTGGGTGTGGGGCGCAGGCTTCTGCGCCGGGCTGCAGCCCGATGCAGACACACGCAGGCTGCTCTGCATCCAAACGGTGTATGCACCGGAAGAAAACAGGGGAGGGCAAGATGGCCAGCCAGAATATTTTTGATGACGTCCAGAGCGTGATGATAACCGCAGAGGAGATTGCCGAAAAGGTGGCCCTGCTGGGCAGGCAAATCAGTGAGGATTACCAGGGCAAAAACCTTTTGATGGTGAGCGTTCTGAAGGGCTCGGTGGTTTTTGTGGCCGATTTGATGCGCTCCATCACCATCCCTGTTTCCATCGATTTTATGTCGGTATCCTCCTACGGGCACGGCACCAAAAGCAGCGGTGTGGTGAAGATACTCAAGGATATCGACATCGACCTGGAGGGCAAGGACCTGCTGCTGGTGGAGGATATTCTGGACAGCGGCAAAACCCTGCACTACCTGCGGGAGCTGCTGGAGGGGCGCAACCCCGCCAGTGTGCGCATTGCCACCCTGCTGGACAAACCGTCCCGCCGGGAGGCCGACGTAAAGCCGGACTACTGCGGCTTTGTGGTGCCGGATGAATTCATCGTTGGCTACGGGCTGGATTTTGCCGAAAACTACCGCAATCTGCCCTACATTGGCGTATTGAAACCTGAGCTGTATGAATAACAGCCGTTCCGGCGGGGCCCAAAAACCCCAGAGCAGGCAGGCTGTGAAACAATAGGAGGCAGGACTTTTTGAATAAAAAACCGAGGATTCTCAATATTGTTCTGGTGCTGGGCTTTTTGGCGGTGCTGTTTTTTATGTTCCGCTCCAATTTCCAGTCTCAGGAGCCGGGCATAAAATATTCTGAAGTGGCAAGTCATTTCCAAAAGGGAGAGGTCAAGAGCTTCAACTTCGACGCGGGCAACGGCAACCTGGAATTTACCCTGAAGGGGGAAACCGAGCCGCAGAAGTATAAGATGGCCTATGCGGGGCTGTTCCTGAATAACCTGCAGGACTACGTGGACGAGTACAACACCCAAAACCCCGAACACCCGATGGTGTATGACTTCAAGTATTCCAGTGATAACTCCATCTGGATTTACCTCCTGCCGTCCATCATTCTGCTGGTGGCGCTGGGCTTCTTCTTCTACTATGTGATGTTCATGCAGGGGGACGGCGGCGGCAAGGGCGCCATGAATGTGGGAAAGGCCAAGGTGAAAAACCAGGCCGAAAGCAAGAGCAAAACCACCTTTCTGGACGTGGCCGGGGCCGACGAGGAGAAGGAGGAGCTGGAGGAGATTGTCCAGTTCTTGAAAAACCCCAAAAAGTTCAGCGTGCTGGGCGCGCGCATTCCGCACGGCGTGCTGCTGGTGGGCCCCCCCGGCACCGGCAAAACCCTGCTGGCCAGGGCCTGTGCGGGCGAGGCCGGGGTGCCGTTCTACTCCATCTCCGGCTCCGACTTTGTGGAGATGTATGTGGGCGTGGGCGCCTCCCGTGTGCGCGACCTGTTCGAGAAGGCTAAAAAAACCGCGCCCTGCATCGTGTTTATTGACGAGATTGACGCCGTGGGCCGCCAGCGTGGCGCGGGCCTGGGCGGCGGGCACGACGAGCGTGAGCAGACCCTGAACCAGCTGCTGGTGGAGATGGACGGCTTTGAGGGCAACGAGGGAGTTATTGTGATTGCGGCCACCAACCGGGCCGACATTCTGGACAGGGCGCTTTTGCGCCCCGGCCGTTTTGACCGGCAGGTGTATGTGGGCATTCCCGACGTGAAGGGCCGCGAGCAGATTTTGCAGGTGCACACCCGCAAAAAGCCGCTGGCGCCCGACGTGGACCTGAAAATCATCGCCCGCACCACCCCGGGCTTCACCGGGGCGGACTTGGAAAACCTGGTGAATGAGGCAGCCCTGCTGGCGGCCCGCCGTGGGCGGAAGGCCATCACCGAGGTGGACATTGAGGCGGCCAGCATCAAGGTGATGGCCGGGCCCGAGAAGCGCAGCCGGGTGGTTACCCCCAAGGAGCGGCGGCTGACGGCCTACCACGAGGGCGGCCACGCCCTGGCGGCCTACTACCTGCCCACCAGCGACCCTGTCCATCAAATCACCATCATTCCCCACGGCCCGGCGGGTGGCTTCACCATGTACCGCCCCGAGGAGGATGTGCAGTTCCGCACCCGCACCCAGATGCGGGAGAACCTGGTGTCCATGCTGGGGGGGCGGGTGGCTGAAAAGCTGGTGCTGGACGATATTTCCACCGGCGCCTCCAACGACCTGGAGCGGGCCACCCACCTGGCCCGGGCCATGGTGACCCGTTACGGCTTCTCGGAAAAGCTGGGGCCGGTGGTGTATGACCAGGACCCCAACGAGACCTTCCTGGGCCGGGATTTCGGTTCCAGCCGCCATTACTCTGAGGAGATTGCCAGCGAGATTGACGCCGAGGTGCGCAGCATGCTGGACCATGCCTTTGAGGCCTGCGAGGAGATATTGAGCGAGCATATGGACCAGCTTCATTTACTGGCGAAAAACCTGCTGGAAAGGGAAAAAATCAGCGGGGATGAGTTTAAGCTGCTGATGAATGGCGAGACCCTGCCCCCCATGGACGATGAGGAGAGGGTGTTCACCGAAACACCGGAGGAGGCCCCGCCCAGCGAGGAGCAGAAGGAAGCGGCGGCAGCGGTGCGCGAGGAGTTCGAAGAGGACGAGCCCGCAGAGCAAGCCCCTGCCCAAAAGGACGATGAATAGACAACACCCTTCTCCGCGGGCGCTTCTGTCCGCGGAGATTGTGCGCCAAGATACCCGCTTTTCAAAAGCTTGCGCAGCAATCTTTTACTGGAAACGGTTATGCAGCGCCTGATTTTCCCGTATTTTTGCCCTACAGTTTGTCAATTTGCTGTAGAAGGCCATTGTTCTATCGTTCAGAAAAAGCGGTAAAAGTAGCAGAAAGCTTGCCCCTATGCAGAGCAAGGGGCCGACAGGGAGGACGGACATGCCGAAGAAGCCAGCGGCTGCCTACGACAACGAGAGCATTACCAGCCTGAAAGGGGCCGACCGGGTGCGCAAGCGCCCGGGGGTTATTTTTGGTTCTGACGGCCTGGAGGGCTGTGAACACGCCATTTTTGAGATTTTATCGAACTCCATAGACGAAGCGCGCGGCGGTTTTGGCGAGCAGATTATCGTCTCGAAGTTTGCTGACGGCAGCTATGCCGTGGAGGACTTTGCCCGGGGCATCCCGGTGGATTTCAACCAAAACGAGCAGCGCTACAACTGGGAGCTGGTGTTCTGCGAGCTGTACGCCGGGGGCAAATACGGCCAGAGTGAGGACGGCTATGAATACTCCTTGGGCCTGAATGGCCTGGGCCTGACCGCCACCCAGTATGCCAGCGAATGGATGACCGCCGATGTCTGGCGGGACGGGATGCACTACCATCTGGAATTCCAGAAAGGGGAAAATGTGGGGGGGCTGCAAAGCGAGCCCACCCGCTTTAAGCGCACCGGCACCCGCATCCGCTGGAAGCCGGACCTGGACGTTTTCACAGATACCAACGTGCCCAGCGAATATTTCCGGGATGTATTGATGCGGCAGGCTGTGGTGAATGCCGGGGTTCACTTTATTCTGGAGGATGAAACCGCCCCGGAGGGGGAGGCCAAGCAGGAATTCTTCTACGAAAACGGCATCACCGACTATGTGACCGAGCTGGCGGAAAACGGGGCCTTCTCCCCGGTTATCAGCTTTACGGGCGCGGCCGAGGGGCGGGACAGGGAAGACCGCCCGGAGTATAAGGTGAAGATGGCGGCGGCCTTTTGCTTTTCCAATAAGCTGCAGCTCATCGAGTATTACCACAACTCCAGCTTTTTGGAGCACGGCGGCAGCCCCGAGCGGGCGGTGAAAACCGCCTTTGTGAACCAAATTGACGCCTATCTGCGGCAGAAGGGCCTGTACAAAAAGGACGAAAGCCGCATCACCTTCACCGACATTCAAGATTGTCTCATTTATATATCTTCGTCCTTTTCCACCATCACCAGCTATGAGAACCAAACCAAGAAGGCCATCACCAACCGTTTTATTGCCCAGGCCATGACCGAGTTTTTGAAGCATAACATGGAGATTTATTTCATAGAAAACCCCGAGGAGGCCCAGAAGATTTGCCAGCAGGTGCTGGTGAACAAGCAGAGCCGGGAGCATGCCGAAAAAACACGCCAGAGCTTAAAAAAAACCATTTCCACCCAGATGGACATTGCAAACCGGGTGCAGAAATTTGTGGATTGCCGCAGCAAAGACCCGGCGAAACGCGAGATTTACATCGTGGAGGGCGACTCGGCCATGGGGGCCGTGAAAACCAGCCGGGATTCAGAGTTTCAGGCCATCATGCCGGTGCGCGGCAAAATTCTCAATTGCCTGAAAGCCGACTATAGCCGGATTTTTAAAAGCGAGGTCATCACCGACCTCATCAAGGTGCTGGGCTGTGGGGTGGAGCTGAGCGGCGGGAAAAACCGCAAGGACCTCGCCACCTTCGACATCGACGCTCTGCGCTGGAACAAGGTGATTATCTGCACCGACGCCGACGTGGACGGCTTCCAGATACGCGCTTTGATTCTGACCATGATTTACCGGCTGGTGCCCACCCTGATTCAGGAGGGCTATGTGTATATTGCCGAGAGCCCGCTGTATGAGATAAACACCAAGGACAAAACCTACTTTGCCTACAGCGAGGGAGAAAAGGCAGAGATTTTGGCCAAGATTGGCCCGGATACCAAGGTGGGGCTGCAGCGCAGCAAGGGCCTGGGCGAAAACGACAGTGAGATGATGTGGCTGACCACCATGAACCCGGAGAGCCGCCGTCTCATCAAGGTGACCCCGGAGGATGCCGAGCGCACCGGCCAGGTGTTCGACCTGCTGCTGGGAGATAACCTGGCGGGCCGGAAAGAGCATATTGCCAAGCACGGCTATGAATATCTGGACGAGCTGGATGTCTCGTAAAAATCTGTAAAGCATCAAAACTTCACACGAATAATCTTCGAAAAGAGGATGGAATTTGGCAAAGAAGAAAAAAGGCGACGAGGGACGGAAGAAGCTGCGCCCCGAATTGGGTGACCATGTTATCATCCCGGAGGCCGGGGTGGTGATGGAGACCGGCATCACCCAAACCCTGGAAGACAACTATATGCCCTACGCCATGAGCGTGATTGTCTCCCGCGCCCTGCCGGAAATTGACGGCTTTAAGCCCGCCCACCGCAAGCTGCTGTACACCATGTACGACATGGGGCTTTTGAAGGGGGGGCGCACCAAGAGCGCCAATATAGTGGGAACCACCATGCACCTGAACCCCCACGGCGACGCCGCCATTTACGACACCATGGTGCGGCTGGCCCGGGGCAATGAGAGCCTGCTGGTGCCCTATGTGGATTCCAAGGGCAACTTTGGCAAGGCCTACAGCCGGGACATGGCCTCGGCCGCCTCGCGCTATACAGAGGCGAAGCTGGAGAGTGTGTGTGAGGAGCTCTTTCGGGATATCGACAAAGAGACGGTGGATTTTGTGCCGAACTATGACGCCACCACCGAGGAGCCCACCCTGCTGCCCGTCACCTTTCCCTCCATTTTGGCAAACAATACCTTGGGTATAGCGGTGGGCATGGCCTCCAATATCTGCTCCTACAACCTGGAGGAGCTGTGCGAGACCACCGTGGCCCTGCTGAAGGATGAAAATCACGATATTATCAGCACCCTGCCCGCGCCGGATTTTGTGGGCGGCGGAACCATTTTATACAATGAGACCGAGCTGCAAAACATCATAAGCACCGGCCGCGGCAGCGTGCGGGTGCGGGCCAAGTGGGACTTTGTGCCGGAGCACAACATGGTGGAGGTGACGGAAATTCCCCCCACCACCACGGTGGAGGCCATCATGGACAAGATTTCCGACCTGGTGAAGGATGGCCGGGTGAAGGAAATCAACGATATGCGGGACGAGACCGACCTGAACGGGCTCAAGCTGACCCTGGATTTGAAACGCGGGCAGAACCCCGACAGGCTGATGGCAAAGCTGCTGCGCCTCACCCCACTGGAGGACAATTTCTCGGCCAACTTCAACATACTGGTGGGCGGCATGCCCCGGGTGATGGGGGTACGCGAGATTCTGAGCGAGTGGATGGCCTTCCGCACCGAATGTGTACGCCGCCGGGTGAGCTTTGAGCTGGCGGGCAAAAAAAAGCGCCTGCACCTGCTGAAGGGCCTGGCGGCCATCCTGCTGGACATTGACAAGGCTGTGCAGATTGTGCGCGGCACCGAGCAGGACGCCGAGGTCATTCCCAACCTGATGATTGGTTTTGGCATAGACAAGGAGCAGGCCGACTACGTGGCGGAAATTCGCCTGCGCCAGATGAACCGCGAGTACATTCTGAAACGAACCGAGGAAATCAGCAGCCTGGAAGCGGACATAAAGGATTTGGAAGAAATTCTGAAAAGTCCCGCCCGGGTGAAGAAAATCATTGTGACCGAGCTGGAGGCAGTAAAGAAAAAATACGCCCGGCCCCGCCGCAGCGACATCCTTTACGACCTGCCCGAGGAGGAGGGCGAGGCCGAGGAGGAGAGCCTGCCGGACTACCCGGTGACGGTGTTCTTCACCAAGGAGGGCTATTTCAAAAAAATCACCCCGCAATCTCTGCGCATGAGCGGCGAGCAGAAGCTGAAAGAGGGCGACGAGGTGGTGCTGCAGCAGGAGAGCCACAACACCGCCGAGGTGCTGTTCTTCACGAACCGGCACCAGGTGTACAAGAGCCGGGTGGGGGAATTTGAGGACGGCAAGGCCAGCGTCATCGGGGAGTATCTGCCCGCCCGCCTTGGCATGGACGAGGGCGAATGGCCCCTGAAAATGGTGCTGACAGACGACTACAAGGGCTTCATGCTCTTCCTCTTCCAAAACGGGAAAATGGCCAAGGTGCCCTTGGCCAGCTATGCCACCAAGCAGAACCGCCGCAAGCTCATCAATGCCTACAGCGACAAGGAACCGCTGGTGTGGATGGAAAGCTACACCGAGGAGACGGAGATTGCCATTCAGACCTCGGGCGGGCGGCTGCTGCTGGTGAACACGGCGCAGGTGTCTCAAAAAACCACCAAAAACACCGCCGGGGTGAATGTCATCACCCTGAAAAAGGGCCAGAGCGTGCGCAGTGTGCAGCCTGCCGCCGCGCTGGAGCTGCGGGACGAGCACCGCTACCGGGTGCGCAGCCTGCCCGCCGCCGGCGCGCCCCTGCGCCCCGAGGACGTGGCCGAGCAGATAAGCCTGGAGCCACCCCAAGGGCAGGAAAAGGAAAGATAGCAGGGCAGGGCACGGATTTTGTTTGCTTTTTGCCAAAACATATGGTAGAATCTAGTGTGTAGTTTTATGGAGGTGCATGATGTCGGTTTTTGAAATTATTGCGGGCATAGTGGTTTTGCTTGTGTGTGTGGTTGTCACGTTTGTCATTCTGGCGCAGGACTCCAAGGGCGGCGGCCTGTCCAGCGTCATCACCGGCACCGAGATGATGAGTGGCGAAAGCCGTTCACGCAGCAAGGAAGCCCGGCAGGCGAAAGCCACCAAAATTTTGGCCATCGTGTTTTTTGTGGTGGTCATCGCCGTCAACGTGATAAGCGCGTTGCAGGCCTAAGGGCGGATGCAGTATCTGCGTCTGCCAGTTGCAGATTTTGCTTACCGGCGCCTTGAAATGGAAATTTCAAGGCGCTTTTTTACAGAGAAGGCAGGGCTTTTCCCGCTTTTGCGAACGGATGGAGAAAGGATAGTGCTATGTCTCTGAAATCGAGTATTCTGAAAAAG
>CAYRFC010000046.1:0-4729 GCA_964423365.1 uncultured Oscillospiraceae bacterium | reverse complement strand
GAACGGATGGAGAAAGGATAGTGCTATGTCTCTGAAATCGAGTATTCTGAAAAAGCTAGCGGGCAGGGAGGTGTCTGGCAAGCAGCTGCGCAGCGCCGTGGGGGCCGAGAGGAAAAAGGTGGCCCGCGCCCTGGACGAGCTGGAAGCCGAAGGGAAAATTCGCCAGAGAAAAGGGGTGTACAGCCTGGCGGGGCCCCGCCCCGAGGCCGTGACCGGCGTACTGGTGAAGCTGGGCCGCTCCTTTGGTTTTGTGCGCCCGAATGATGGCAGTGAGGACATTTTTATTTACGGCCACAGCCTGATGGGGGCCATGCCCGGCGATGAGGTGGAGGTATCGGTGAATGGCAGCCCGCGGGTGAAAAACAGCCGCGAGGGCGAGGTGGACGCCGTGCTGCACCAGCAGAACAAGGTGGTGGGGCTGGTGGTGAAGGAGGGCGGCAAGCTCTACCTGCGGCCAGACAACGCCAAGGACACCCTGCTTGCCATACAAAAAAGCGCCGACGGCGGCGTGAAGGAGGGCGAGAAGGCCGCAGGGGAGCTTATCCAGCGCGGAGAGCGCCACGACGACCATCAGGTGGGCATCACCGTCCGGTTTGGGCAGGCGGATTCCGCCCGCCGCTGCACCAAGGCCATCTTGTACGGCGCGGGGGTGGAAAAAAGCTTCCCGCAGAATGTGAAGGAGGAGGCCAAGCTGGTGGGGGCCTCCAAAATCACCAAGGAGGAGCTGCGCCTGCGCAAGGACCTGCGCGAGGAGCGGGTCTTTACCATCGATTCCGCCTCCACCAAGGACATCGACGACGCCATCAGCGCCAAAAAGGTGCTGGACGGCTACCGGCTTTCGGTGCACATTGCCGACGTGAGCCATTACGTGCGCCCCAAAAGCAAGCTGGATGAGGAGGCCCTCAGCCGCGGCACCTCCATCTACTATGGCGACAATGTGATTCCCATGCTGCCAAAACAGCTTTCCAACGGCATTTGCAGCCTAAACCCTAACGAGGACAGGCTGGCCTTTTCCTGCGTGATGACCCTGGACGGCGAGGGGCGGATGCTGGATTACCGTTTCTTCAAAACGCTGATTTGCAGCCGTGTGAAGGGTGTGTATGACGAAATTAACACCCTGTGGAAGGGGGAGGCGGCCCCCGAGCTGGAGGAAAAATACGCCGAGGTGCGGGAGAGCCTGGACGTGATGGCCGAGCTTTTCCACAAGCTGGTGAAGCTGCGCGATACACGCGGCAGCCTGGACATTGAGAGCGAGGAGCCGAAGCTGAGCTTCAACGAGCAGGGCGAGTGCACCGGGGTGGAAAAACGCAGCCGGGGCCAGGCAGAGCAGATGATAGAGGAGTTTATGCTGCTGGCAAACCAGGCCGCTGCCCACCAGGCCCGCCGCCTGGACATCCCCTTCATCTACCGCGTGCATGACCATCCCGCCGCCGAGCGGGTGGAGAACCTGAAAAACCTGTTGAAGGCGGCGGGGGTGGACTTCCCGTTTGCCGGGGAAATGCCCACCCAGAAGGAGCTGGCCCGGCTGCTGGACAAGACCCGGGGCACCAACCTGGAGCGCCCTGTGCACCAGGGGGTGCTGCGTAGCATGGCAAAGGCCGACTACGAGCCCCTGCCCAAGGGACATTTTGGCCTGGCGCTGGACGATTATGCCCATTTCACCTCGCCCATCCGCCGCTACCCGGACCTCGCCATCCACCGCATCCTCACCGACGTGGTGGCAGGCCAGCCCGCCGAGGCCATCCGCAAGAGGTACAAAACCTTCTGCGAGCAGACCTCGGCCCTCTCCTCAGAGCGGGAGGTGCGCGCCCAGCAGGTGGAGCGCGCCTGCGACGACGCCTACAAGGCAGAATATATGCGCCAGTTCATCGGGCAGGAGTTTGAGGGCGTGGTGTCCTCGGTGGTACGCTTTGGCATCTACGTGGAGCTGGACAACACCGTGGAGGGTCTGATTCACATCACCAAGCTGCCGGGCGGCAACCTGGAGCTGGTGGAGGGGGTGGCCCTGGTAGACCCGGCCACCGGGAAGGGCTTCCGCCTGGGCGAAAGGCTGCGCGTGCAGGTGGCCGGGGCAGACGTCTCACAGGGGAATGTGGATTTTGTGCTGGCGGAGGCCGGCCAACACTAAAACCGGCCCGGTGGGGCCCATCAAAAAGGATAAAACGGAAGCGCCGTCTTGCGGGAAAGGCGGCGGTTCTTCCGTGGGGGAACCCATGCAAAAGATGATGACGAAACTCATCAGTGAAAACAGAAGAATTGTTCTGATTGTATTCGATATCCTGGTGGAAATCGTCTGCTACATCGTGCCCTGGATTTTGATTCAGGGCCGTGTGGACATGGATATGTATATCCCGCTGATGGTGGGCAGTTGTTTCTTTTTTGTATGCTGCTATGAGATAGTGTATGGCCTGATGGGGATGTATGACAGCCTGTGGCGCTATGCCGAGGTGGTGGAGTTCTTCCGCCTGGTGCTGGCCTCGGTTATTGCGGTGGTCATTTTTGTCATCGGCTCCTGGTTCATTTTCTACGAGCGCCGGGTGCCCTATTCGGTGTATTTTTTAAGCGCCATCTTTGCCACCTCGGTCACCCTGTATTCCCGCCTTACCTACCGCATGTACCGCAACACCAAGCTGCAGCGCACAGGCTCCAGAAAGCGCCGGGTGCTGGTGGTGGGCGCGGGGGAGGCCGCCGCCACCCTGATGCACGAGCAGAACAAGGACCCCGAGAGCCAGATGAACATCATCTGCGCGGTAGATGACGCAAAAGAAAAGGTGGGGCGGTATATTCTGGGGGTGCAAATCATGGGCACCACCGAGGATATCCCCGAGCTTTGCGAGCGCTGTGAAATTGACACCATCATCGTGGCCATTTCCTCTTTGGACGACGAAAACCGCCAGCGGATTCTGACCATCAGCAACAAGACCAAATGCAACCTGCGCATGCTGCCCGACCTGCGCCAGCTGATGACCGACGGCGGCGACCTGACCAGCCGGGTGCGGGAGGTGAAGGTGGAGGACCTGCTGGGGCGCAACACCATCCAGCTTTCCGATGACACCAACGCCCTGGTAAACGGCAAGGTGGTGATGGTGACCGGGGGGGGCGGCTCCATAGGCAGCGAGCTCTGCCGCCAAATTGCCGCCTGCCACCCAAAGCAGTTGATTATTCTTGACATCTATGAGAACGGCGCCTACGCCATGCAGCAGGAGCTGCTGCGGAAATACAAAGAGCAGCTCAACCTGGACGTGATGATTTGCTCGGTGCGGGACAGCCGCAAGATGGACAATATTTTTGCGCGCTTCCGCCCACAGGTGGTGTTCCATGCGGCGGCCCACAAGCATGTGCCGCTGATGGAGGACAGCCCCGAGGAGGCCGTGAAAAACAATGTGTTTGGCACCTTTAACGCCGCTGTGAGCGCCGACAGGCACGGTGCCGAGCGTTTTGTGCTGATTTCCACCGACAAGGCCGTGAACCCCACCAATGTGATGGGGGCCACCAAGCGCCTGTGCGAGATGATTGTGCAGTGCATGGCCCAGCGCAGCAAAACCACCTTTGTGGCGGTGCGCTTTGGCAATGTGCTTGGCTCGAACGGCTCGGTGCTGCCGCTGTTCAAGGAGCAGATTGAAAACGGCGGGCCGCTCACCGTTACCCACCCGGACATTGTGCGCTATTTCATGACCATTCCCGAGGCAGTGGGGCTGGTGCTGGAGGCCGGGGCCATGGGCCGCGGCGGGGAGATTTTTGTGCTGGACATGGGCGAGCCGGTGCGCATTTTAGAGCTGGCGGAAAACCTGATAAAGCTGGCGGGCTTTGTGCCCTATACCGAAATCAAAATCAAGTTCACCGGCCTGCGCCCCGGCGAAAAGCTCTACGAGGAGCTGCTGATGGACGAGGAGGGCCTGGAAAAAACGGGCAACAACAAAATTTTCATCGGTGCGCCGCTGCGCCTGAACCAAACCACCTTCTTCGACCATCTGCGGGTGCTGAAGGAGATTGCCTACTCCAACAACAGCGACAATCTTATCCAGGCTCTGCTGGACATGGTGCCCACCTTCCACCACGACCCTTTTGTGCGGGGGGATTAGCCGATGTATCTTCGCTTTATAAAGCCGGTTTGTGATGTGGTGCTGGCCTTTTTGGCGGTGCTGGTGCTGGCCGTGGTGTTTTTGTTGCTGGCGCTTGTCATCAAGGTGGACAGCCCCGGCCCGGTGTTCTTTAAGCAGCGGCGGGTGGGGAAGAACAAGAAGCTCTTCACCATTTTGAAATTCCGCACCATGTATGCCGACACCCCCGGGGACGTGCCCACCCATCTGCTGCAAAACCCCGAGAGCCGCATTACCCGTGTGGGGCGCTTTTTGCGGAAAACCAGCCTGGACGAGCTGCCGCAGGTTTTCAATATCCTGTCGGGCAAGATGAGCATCATTGGCCCGCGCCCGGCCCTGTGGAACCAGGAGGATTTGATTGCCGAGCGGGACAAGTATGGGGCCAATGCGCTGGTGCCCGGCCTCACGGGCTATGCGCAAATCAACGGGCGGGACGAGCTGCCCATTGCTGTAAAGGCGGGCCTGGATGGCTACTATGCCCAGCACGTAGGCTTTTTGCTGGATGTGAAAATATTCTTCGGCAGCATCGCGGCGGTCTTCCGTGGCAGCGGCGTGGCCGAGGGCGGCGTGAAATAGCCTGGCACAATAACAGGGGAGAGGGCCGTAGCCCTCTCCCCAAGTCTTTTCCT
>CAYRFC010000045.1:5226-16365 GCA_964423365.1 uncultured Oscillospiraceae bacterium | reverse complement strand
CCCGGCTACAACGGCGGGCGGGGGAACCTGGTGCGGCTGTATTACTCCAGCACTCTGCGGGTGATTTGCCAGCATCTGGACAGCATTGCCATAAAAACCGGGCAGGCGGTGAAGCAGGGGGACAAGGTGGGCGTGATGGGCAACACCGGGTACAGCTTTGGGGCACATCTGCATCTTGAGGTGCAGGTTTTACAGGGCGGGAAGTGGGTGCCCGTGAACCCGGCGCAGTACAGCGAGGTGCCGAACAGCGCCGGGAGCCACGCGGGGAACGACAAGCGGGACAAAAAAAGTGAGCCGCCAGCCCTGCCGGACCCCGCGCCCAGTGGCCCCTGCTATGTGCTGACCATTGGCGGGAAAGAGGGCATGAGCACGGGCGACAAAAATACCCTGGAGGCGCAGGCGGTGGCGCTGGGCCTGCCGGTGGCCGTGGCGGAGGCGGGCTGATATGGAGCAGCATGCGGTGACCATCAAAGCGGTATTGGCCGGGGTGGTGGCTTTTTTTTCGGCCCTGTGGGGCACGCTGGGCTGGCTGGTGGTGATATGGGTGGCCTGCATGGCGCTGGATTACCTTTCCGGCAGCATGGTGGCCCGCAAGGAGGGAAAGTGGAGCAGCAGCACGGCGCGGGAAGGGGTGAACCACAAGGGCGGGATGATTTTGTTTGTGCTGGGGGCAACGGTGCTGGATTTGCTGCTGAAGCTGGCCCTGCAGAACCTGCCGGTGGTGCTTCCCTTCGACTATAGCCTGCCGATTTGTGGCCTGGTGCTTTGCTGGTACATCATTACGGAGGTGGGAAGCCTGTTTGAAAACGCCGAGAGGCTGGGTGCGAACTGGCCGCCCTATTTGAAGAAGCTGCTGGCTATGATGCGGGAGCATCTGCTGGGAAAGACCCCGGCACGTGAGGAGAAGGACGAGACAAAATAGTGTGCCTGAGAAGTGTGGCAGGCGGAGGCCGACAAGCCGCCGCCCGTGCTTGACCGCCGATAGAAAAGCCCCCGGTCTGCTTGCCTTTGGCAGGCAGACCGGGGGCTTTCTTACATGGGGTGAAAAGGCCTAGCCTTCTGTGGGGCCGTCGCTAGGGGGCGGGGCGGCCGCAGGGGAAACAGGGGCAGAGCCGGTGGTGGAGAGAGGGACGCTTTCGGCCGCAGGGCCCGCAGATTTGGGGCGGGCCGGAACGGCTTGCCGGTACAGCTGGAGGGCGGCCAACACAAACAGAGCGGGGAGCACCAGCCCCAGGACAAAATACAAAAGGAGCGAGAAAACATCCAGATAGGCGTTGCTTAGCATGGAGACGAGGCTGTAGATGTTGCTGGCCAGGGCGAGCACCAGGGTGAGCAGGCCTACCAGAAGGCAGTTTTTGGCTTTGGCGGGCGTGCGCCAGCTTTGCAGGCCCAGGATGCCGCTGACGAGCTGAAGCACAGAGCCGACACCACCGATGAGCGTGAAAGCGAGGGAAAGGCCGGACTGTGACCCGGCGGGCAGGATGGATTTTAGGGCGAAGATGGAAATGCAGCCGAGCAGGCCCAGTATGGCACCGAGTATCATGAGGATGCTGAGAATGCGCAGCAGGGACGAGCCTTTTTGAACCATGGGAGACGCCTCCTTTTGGCGGTTTTGATGTTGTTTTGCTTACCCGTATTATAGCAGGTGCAGGCGAGGAAAACAAACCTTTTGTGTGGCAGGCCGGCGGGAAGGGGCAAAGCCGTGCAAAAAAATGAACAGTGCCGTTCCGGGTGTTGCTCAGGCACCCGGAACGGCACTGTGGCGGCCTCCTTTGCACCGGCAGTGGCAGCAAAGGAGGCGAAGGGATGGCAAAGTTTATGTGACGAAGGCCTGCCGCCAGCTGGCGAAGCTCTCGCGCAAGGCACGGTAGTTCTGGCGGCTGGCTTGCAGGACGGTGCCCTCGGTGAGGGTGACCTCATAATTGTTGATGCTCTCGATATAGCGCATGTTGACAAGAAAGCTCTTTTGTACCCGCAGGAAGCCCTTGCCGGAGAGCTGCTGGTCCAAATCGGCCAGCTTCATGTAGCTGGAGAGCTCGCTTTGAGAAAAATGCTGCAGGTGGAAGGTGACAATGCGCTTGTTGCTCTCGGCGTAGACGATGTTGCCAATGGGGAGCTCCAGCGTTTCCCGGCCACTGTTCACCAGGATACGCTCGGCACTGAGGCCGAGCTGCTTGACCGCGGCCGCCAAAGCGGGGGAGAGGGATTTGTCCAGCTCCTTCTTCAGCAGGTAGCGGAAGGCCCCCACCTCGTAGCCGCCGGGGGCAAAGTGCAAAAAGGCTGAAACGAAGATGATGAGGGTGTTGCTGCCCGCCTGGCGGATGTCCCGCGCCACGTTCAGCCCGTCCCACACACCCATGTCCACGTTGAGGAACACGATGTCGAAGCTGTTGAGCTTGGCCAGCAGCAGCTCGGAGGGGGTGAGGAAAACATGGAGCTCGCAGGAGAGGCCCTTGGCAGACAAAAGAGCCTCCACACGCTGGCTGAAATCTTTCAAAAAGAGGTAGTCGTCGTCGCAAATTGCGCAACGCATTTACGGCACCTCCATCCCCAGCTTATGTTCCTTATTAAACCATAAAAGGAGGTATGCCGTCAATGGAAAAAGGCGACATAGACCCGCAAATTTTTACACGGCATCTACATTTGGGAACGTCTAAAGAAAGGCGGGGGCGAGGCAATGAACGAACGAGGGTTGTTCCGAAACGTGGGCGTGTGGTTCCCAAGAGGGGTTAAGAATACGCCGTGTGGCACCGAATGAATAGACAAGAACAAAATAACCGCGAGTGATGATGTGAAGTGGCAGGGAAGCCCGATGCACAGACCGAAAGTGCGGATGACAAGGAGGGAAACTTGTAGATGGAAATTCGAAGCACCGGTGTGGCCGCGGTGCGTACGGTGGAGGCCACACGGCAGAAGGCGGAGAGCATTGCCAGCAACGCCCGGTTTATGGATGTGCTGGCCATGATGCAGAGCGACGGCGTGATAGCCAAGAATGCCACGGCCAGGGTGGACACCCTGAGCGAGGAACAAAAGGAGGCCCTGCGTGAGCAGTTTGATATAGGCGACATACAGGGCATGAGCGGACGGCGCAGCCTGCTGAATGAGCTGGTGGGGCTGGGTGTGCTTTCGGCGGAGGAAAGTGAGCTTTCCATGATGCAGCTGCTGCCGCCCAGCGGCGGCGGGGTGGCCATGCAAAGCGCCTGGGAGGCGGGAACAGGCTTTGAAGCGATGCTGGCCGACCCCAATTACCTGAGCCATTTGCAGCGCGCCATAGAGTTTGACGGCCTATGGGGCCGCAGCGAAGATGTGACCGCGGCCCGCCAGCGGGTGCATGATGTGCTGCAGGACATTTTTGCGTGAGAGACAAATGCTTTTGACAAGCCGCGCGGCGGCCTGGTCTTTGGACCGGGCCGCCGTTTTTTGCTGTGCTGCGTGTTTTGCCGGGCGGGCGGCCCACCGGCCTGCGAAAGGCGGTTTTTATGCGGCGGGAAAGAGGAAAAAGCCCGCGCAAAGGAGGAAAAACTGTATGAGAAAAGGGGGGCGGAACCCTTGACGCAGAGGTGTACAAGGAGTACTATTGAAAGGACTGAAGGCAAGTGCGCCGCGGAGGGCAGATAAGGCAAGCGGCGTGTGCCGAGGGCTGGTTTTGCACAGCGGGCGGCCGGACGGGCCGGGTGGTGCTGCAACAGGATGGAGCCGTGAAGCATGAAGGAAAAAGAAAAGCCAGCGGGGGTGGGCCGGGCAGCCTCGCTTTCGCTGCAAACGTTCAAGCGCCTGCCCAGCTACTACGGCTATTTGCGCGGCCTTGCGGAGAGAGAGATAGACTATGTGGCCGCACCGGCCCTGGCACAGGAGATGGGGCTGAATGAGGTGCAGGTGCGCAAGGACCTGGCAGCGGTGAGCCGGGCGCCCGGCAAGCCCCGCAAGGGCTTTGAGGTGAAGGAGCTGATGGCAAGCATCAGCGAGTGCCTGGGCTACCACAACCGCGAGGACGCCGTGCTGGTGGGGGCCGGGCAGCTGGGCAAGGCGCTGCTGGCCTACAAGGGCTTTGAGGAGCAGGGCGTGCGCATAGTGGCGGCCTTTGATGAGGATGAGACGCTGGCCGGGGTGAGCGTGGGGGGGAAGATGGTGTTCCCCATGAGCCGCCTGGCCTCCATATGCCAGAGGATGCAGGTGCATGTGGGTATCATCACGGTGCCCACGGCCTATGCGCAGGCGGTGTGTGACCAGCTGGTGGAATGCGGGGTGCTGGCGATATGGAATTTTGCACCCACCCACTTGAAGGTTCCGCCCGAGGTTCTGGTGCAAAACGAAAATATGGCGGCATCGCTGGCACTGCTTTCCCAGCATCTGGCCGACAAGATATATCCGAAACGGGGGAGACAAACGTGAACATTCTGCATCTGCGCTACGCCCTGGAGGTGGCCCGGGCCGGCTCGATTTCCCAGGCGGCGGAAAACCTGTATATGGGGCAGCCAAACCTGAGCAAGGCGATTAAGGAGCTGGAGCAAAGCCTCAATATCACCATTTTTACCCGCACCTCCAAGGGGGCCGAGGTGACCCCCAAGGGCCGGGAGTTTTTGCGCTATGCGCAGAATATTCTGCGCCAGTATGACGCGATGGAGGCACTGGGGCGGGAAGGGGACGCGATGGCCCAGCGCATCCGCGTCACCATTCCCCGGGCGAGCTATATGGTGGACGCTTTTACGAATTTTTTGTCCCGCCTGGACCCTGGGCGCTCGGTGGACGTAGACCTGATGGAGACCAATACCATGCGCTCCATTCGCCATGTGGCCGATGGACGGGCGGACTTTGGCGCCATTCGGTATAAGGCGGAGTATGCGGGCTATTTTGAGGCCATGCTGGCGGAGAATGAGCTGGAGAGCCAGAGCCTGCTGCAGGCGGAGTATCTGCTGCTGGTGTCCCGCTCCAGCCCCTTGGCCCAGATGGAGGAGGTGCCCAGTGAATTTTTGTCCTCCTTTATGGAGCTGGTGCATGGGGATTCCTCCGTGCCGGGCGCGATGAGCGAGAACACCGACACAGAGCGCGGAAAAACCCCGGGGGACAAAAAGGTGTATTTGTATGAGAGGGGCAGCCTGTACGATATTCTGGCGCGGGTGCCGGGCACCTTTATGTGGGTGGCGCCCACGCCAAAGGATGTGCTGAAGCGCAACGGCCTGGTGCAAAAGCGCAGCGACATCAGCCCGACATTCCAGGACAGCCTTATCTACCAAAAAGGGCATGAATTCAGCCAATTGGAAGAGATGTATGTGCGGGAGATTAAAAAATCGCTGGAGAAAACCGTGAAGCTGATGACGGAGCTGTAGCGCCACCTTTGTGAAGAAATGTATGCACCCCCATGGGCCAAGGCCTGTGGGGGCTTTTTGGCGCCGGGAAACGAAAACGATGCGGCAGATATTCGATGAAATATCGAAATATGATACGAGAATGCCTGGCTATATCGATAAAAGTATATCGATATTCCAAGTATATATTTCCCTCCGCCCTGGCAAGCTGTTAAAATGTTAACAACAGGGGCGGGTTCACCCGCTGCCGGCAGACATATGCCACAGGAAACACAGCCGAGGGGAGCCTAGCGGAGATGCGCGAATATCTGGAACTAAAAGCCACCGACTGCAAGCACTGCTACAAATGCATTCGAAACTGCCCGGTGAAGGCCATCCGTTTTTCAGAGAACCAGGCCACCATTATGCCGGAGGAATGCGTGCTGTGCGGGCACTGCTTTGTGAGCTGCCCGCAGAATGCAAAGCGGGTGCACAGCGATGTGGAGAGGGCCAAGGCCCTGGTGGCCGCCGGGGCGCCGGTGGTGGCCAGCCTGGCCCCCTCTTTTATTGCCAACTGGCCAGGCACCGGCCTTTCGGGCATGCGGGAGGCCCTGCAAAAGCTGGGCTTTGCCGACGCGGGCGAGACGGCCCTGGGGGCCACCCTGGTGAAGCAGCGCTACGACGAGATGGTGAACGCCGCCGAGCAGACGGTGATTCTCTCCACCTGCTGCCATACCATCAACCTGCTGGTGCAGAAATATTACCCCGGGGTGCTGCCCATGCTGGCGCCGGTGGTCTCGCCCATGCAGGCGCACTGTGCGGCCATCAAGGCGGAAAACCCGGCGGCCAAAACCGTTTTCATCGGGCCCTGCATCTCCAAAAAAGGCGAGGCCGACGAGAGCGGCGGCATGGTGGACTGCGCTTTGACCTTTGAGGAGTTGAGCGCCTGGATGGAGGAGGCGGGGGTGACCCCCGGCCAGCGGGACATGCGGCAGGAAAAGGGAGAAAAAGGCCGTGCGCGGCTCTTTCCCACGGCGGGGGGCATTCTGCGCAGCATGAAGCGCGAAAACAAGGACTACGACTACATCTCGGTGGATGGCATGCTGAAATGCATTGCCGTGCTGGAAGACCTCTCGGCCGGGAACCTGCAAAACTGCTTTATTGAGATGAGCGCCTGCATTGGCAGTTGCATTGGCGGGCCGGCCATGGGCCGCCTTGCGGGCCCGGTGCGCAGCGCCACGGCGGTGAACGCCTTCTCCCCGCGGGAGGATTTTGTGGTGCCGCCCCTGCCCGAGGGGGCACTGGCGCAGCACCTGGGCTATGCCGCCCCGCCCCGCCAGCGCTTTGGCGAGGCCGCCGTGGAGGAGGTGCTGCGCAAAATTGGCAAGACAAAACCCGAGGATGAGCTGAACTGCGGAAGCTGCGGCTACGACACCTGCCGCGGGAAAGCACAGGCGGTGCTGGCGGGCAAGGCAAACCTGGAGATGTGCATGCCCTACCTGATGGGCAAGGCGCAGTCCTTCTCCGATACCATCATCAAGAACACACCAAACGGCCTGATAGTGCTGAACGAGACGCTGGAGGTGCAGCAGCTGAACCGGGCGGCCTGCCGCATCTTCAATGTGAACCGGGAGAGCGACGCGCTGGGGCGCAGTGTGGTGTGCCTGATGGACCCGGCTCCCTTTTTGGATGCGCTGGACAGCCCGGCCCCCCTGCAGGACAGCCGCCATTACCTGGCCGAATATGACCGTTACGTCCAGCTTACCGTGGTGCGAGACAGGGAGTACGGCCTCATCATTGGCATCATGCGGGACGTGAGCGAGCAGGAAAACGCCAAGCTGACCCGCCGCCAGATGGCCGAAAAAACCATAGGGGTGACCGACGAGGTGATAGAAAAGCAGATGCGCACCGTGCAGGAGATTGCCTCGCTGCTGGGCGAAACCGCCGCCGAGACCCAGATTGCCCTGCAGCAACTCAAGGAGACCCTAAGCCATGAGTAACCTGTGCTGTGAAGTGGGCTACCAGAGCCTTGTGAAATATGGCGAGGAGCTGTGCGGGGACAATGTGGAGCTGCGCTGCCCCGACGACGACACCACCCTGCTGGTGCTGGCCGACGGCCTGGGCAGCGGGGTGAAGGCCAGCATCCTCTCCACCCTCACGGCCAAAATCATCTCCACCATGATGGCCAGCGGCATGGGCGTGGAGGCCTGCGTGGCGGCGGTGGCGGCCACCCTGCCGGTGTGCAAAGAGCGCGGCGTGGCCTACTCCACCTTCACCATCCTGCGCATCACCGGCAATGCCCGGGCCGAGGTCATCCAGTTCGACAACCCCGCCGTGATTCTGCTGCGGGAGGGCCGGCACTGGGAGTTCCCCCGCACCGCCGAGACCATAGAGGGGAAGACCATCTATAAGGCGGAGTTCCCCGTGCGGGAGGGCGACACCTTTGTGGCCATCAGCGACGGGGTGGAGCACGCCGGGGTGGGCCACAGCCTGAATTTTGGCTGGCAGCGGCCAGACATCATCCATTTTTTGGAGGGCCTGTATGAGCCGCAGCACACCGCCCGCACCCTGACCGGGGTGCTGCTGGAGCAGTGCGGCCGCCTGTACGAGGGCCGCCCGGGGGACGACACCACCGTATGCACCCTGAAAATACGCAAGCGGGTGCCGGTGAACCTGCTGATAGGCCCGCCCCAGAACCCCGAGGACGTGAACACCATGATGGGGCTGTTTTTTGGCAAAGCGGGGGGGCATATCGTGTGCGGCGGCACCACCGCCACCCTGGCGGGTGAATATCTGGGAAAACCGGTGAACGCCATGCTGCCCAGCCCGGACTGTGACCCCGACATCCCCCCCACCGCCGAGATTGAGGGTGTGGACCTGGTGACAGAGGGGGTCATCACCCTCAGCCGGGTGCTGGAATATTCCGCGGAGTATCTGGCGGGGCGCTGCGGCCACTACGAGCTGGCAAAGCAAGAGAACGGCGCGGCGGGCATTGCCCGGATGCTGTTCGAGCAGGCCACCGACATAAACTTCTATGTGGGCCGCGCCATCAACCCCGCCCACCAGAACCCCGGCCTGCCCATCCATTTTTCCATCAAGATGCGGCTGGTGGAGGAGCTGGTGCAAAACCTGGAAAAGATGGGAAAAAACGTGAAAACCAGCTATTTTTGAGGGCAGTGGAAAGTGACAAGTGGAAAGTGGAAAATAAAGACAAAACATCTGGGCGCGTGATATTTGCCCTTGTAATACGAATCTTCCATAGAAATGATGAACCCATTTCTATGGAAACGGCAACAAAGTGACGTTGCCGCGCGTCTCATGCAAAAATTCTGTCAAAAATATAAACCCATTTTTGACGAATTTTAGGATAACAAGTTCTTGACCTCGACCATCCACTTTCCAATGTCCATTTTCAACTGGCCATCGCCTCTGCCTTGCGTAAAGCCCTTGACCTCAACTTTCCACTTTCCATTTTCAACTGTTTCTAGAAAGAAAGGAGCTGGGCCCCATGCCCCAAACAGCCGTAAACCAAACCGGGTTCGACTACGCCGTGGTGGATGAGATTCTGCGGCGGCACCAGGCCGCGCCCCGCGCGGTGATTGCCATGCTGCAGGAGGTGCAGGAGCACTACCGCTACCTGCCCCGTGAGATTTTCCCCCACATCGCCGGCGCTACCGGCCTTTCGGAGGCGGGCATCTACTCGGTGGCCACCTTTTACGAGAATTTCTCGCTGGAGCCAAAGGGCCGCTTTGTGCTGAAGGTGTGCGACGGCACGGCCTGCCACGTGCGCCGCAGCATCCCCATTTTAGAGCGGCTGCGCGCCGAGCTGGGGCTTTCGGCCCAGAAGCACACCACCGACGACCTGGGCTTTACGGTGGAGACGGTGAGCTGCCTGGGGGCCTGCGGGCTGGCCCCGGTGCTTACGGTGAATGACAAGGTGTACCCGGCCATGACGCCGGACAAGGCGAGCGAGCTGCTGGCGCAGCTGAAAGGGGAGATGGCGGATGACTGAGGCGGTGAAGCTGGACGACCGGCAGGCGCTGTGCGCCCTGCGCGCCGCCTGTGAAAAGGCCGCGGCGGCCGAGAGCCGCAAGGTGCTCATCTGCGCGGGCACCGGCTGCATTGCCAGCGGCTCCCTGGTGATATTTGAGCGGCTGCAGGCGCTGCTGCGGGAAAAAAACCTGCCCTGTGAGGCGGAGCTGGCCATAGAGCCGGAGCACCCCGCCGCGCCCGGCACAGTGGGCATGAAAAAGAGCGGCTGCCACGGCTTTTGCGAGATGGGCGCGCTGGTGCGCATAGAGCCGGAGGGCTGGCTGTACACCCGGGTGAAGCCCGAGGACTGCGAAGAGATAGTGGAGGAGAGCCTCATCGGCGGGCGGGCTATAGAGCGGCTGGCCTACCAAAAAGACGGCAGGCTGTACCAAAAGCAGGAGGAAATCCCCTTTTATGAGAAGCAGACCCGGCTGGTGCTGGGCCACTGCGGGCACATCGACGCCACCTCGCTGCACGAATATCTGGCGGCGGGCGGCTACCGGGCGCTGGAAAAGGCCCTGTTTGAGATGGACGGCGAGACTGTGATTGCCGAGGTGAGCGAGAGCAACCTGCGGGGGCGGGGCGGCGGCGGCTTTCCCGCCGGGCGGAAATGGAGCCAGGTGCGCCGCCAGCCAAAGGGCCAGAAATATGTGGTGTGCAACGGCGACGAGGGCGACCCCGGCGCGTTTATGGATCGCAGCATCATGGAGGGCGACCCCCACCGCCTGCTGGAGGGCATGATGATTGCCGGCTATGCCACCGGGGCGAGCGAGGGCTATCTCTACGTGCGGGCCGAGTACCCCATGGCGGTGGAGCGGCTGCGCATCGCCATTGCCCAGGCGGAGGAGCACGGCCTGCTGGGGGAAAACATTCTGGGCAGCGGCTTTTCCTTCCGGCTGCAAATCAACCGGGGGGCCGGGGCCTTTGTGTGCGGCGAGGGCAGCGCCCTCACGGCCTCTATAGAGGGCAAGCGCGGCATGCCGCGGGTGAAGCCCCCCCGCACGGTGGAGCAGGGCCTGTTTGAAAAGCCCACCGTTTTGAACAATGTGGAAACCTTTGCCAATGTGCCGCTGATACTGCAAAACGGGGCGGCCTGGTACAAGGGGATCGGCCCGGAGAATAGCCCCGGCACCAAGGCCTTTGCCCTCACCGGAAACATTGAAAACACCGGCCTCATCGAGGTGCCCATGGGCACCACCCTGCGCGAGATTATCTTCGACGTGGGGGGCGGGATGCGCGGCGGGGCGAGCTTCAAAGCGGTGCAGATTGGCGGGCCCTCGGGCGCCTGCCTCACCGCCGAGCATCTGGACCTGCCGCTGGATTTCGACAGCCTGAAAAAGGTGGGGGCGATGATAGGCAGCGGCGGGCTGGTGGTGATGGACGACCAAACCTGCATGGTGGAGGTGGCCCGCTTCTTCATGAATTTCACCCAGAACGAGAGCTGCGGCAAGTGCGTGCCCTGCCGCGAGGGCACCCGCCGGATGCTGGAAATTCTGGAGCGCATTGTGGGCGGCGAGGGCCAGGAGGGGGACATAGAGCTGCTTTTGGAGCTGGCAGACACCATCTCGGCCACCGCCCTGTGCGGCCTGGGCAAGAGCGCGGCCTTCCCGGTGGTCAGCACCATCCAAAGCTTCCGCAGCGAGTACGAGGCCCACATCCGGGAGAAGCGCTGCCCGGCGGGCCAGTGCCAGAAGCTGAAAACCATTTCCATTGTGCCCGAAAAATGCAAGGGCTGCAGCAAATGCGCCAAAAGCTGCCCGGTGGGGGCCATAGAGGGCAAGGTGAAGGAGCCCTTCACCATCCTGCCCGCCAAATGCATCAA
>CAYRFC010000045.1:0-5126 GCA_964423365.1 uncultured Oscillospiraceae bacterium | reverse complement strand
CCATAGAGGGCAAGGTGAAGGAGCCCTTCACCATCCTGCCCGCCAAATGCATCAAGTGTGAAGCCTGCCTTAGCGCCTGCCCCTTCGGGGCCATTGTGGCATCGTAAGAGAGGAGCCGAGAATGACACAACAGGAATATATGACCGTGGACGGCATTCCGGTGCCGCTGGCGGGGGAAAAAAACGTGCTGGAGGTCATCCGCAAAGCGGGCATCAAGCTGCCCACCTTCTGCTACCACTCGGAGCTATCCATCTACGGCGCCTGCCGCATGTGCATGGTGGAGAACGAGTGGGGCGGCCTGGACGCGGCCTGTAGCGCGGTGCCCAAGGCGGGCATGCGCATCAAAACCAACACCGAGCGGCTGCGCCGCTACCGCAAGAACATTCTGGAGCTGCTGCTGGCCAACCACTGCCGGGACTGCACCACCTGCCAGAACAGCCGGGACTGCAAGCTGCAAGCCCTGGCAAAACGTTTTGGCATCGACAATGTTCGCTTTCCAAACCACAACGAACAGCCCAAACTGGATGAATCCTCCCCCTGCATCACCCGGGATGCCAGCAAGTGCATTCTGTGCGGAGACTGTGTGCGGGTGTGCGGCGAGGTGCAGAACGTGGGCGCCATAGACTTTGCCCACCGCGGCAGCAAGATGACCATCAGCTGCGCCTTTGAGAAGCCCCTGGCCGAGAGCAACTGCGTGGGCTGCGGGCAGTGCGCCGTGGTGTGCCCCACCGGGGCGCTGGTGGTGAAAAGCGACATAGAGGCCGTGTGGAAGGCCCTGGACGACCCCGAGGCAAAGGTGAGCGTGCAGATTGCCCCGGCGGTGCGGGTGGCCCTGGGGCAAAAACTGGGTGTGCCCGAGGGGGAGAACGCCATGGGCCGCATTGTGGCCGCGCTGCGCCGCATGGGCTTTGACGAGGTGTTCGACACCTCCACCGGGGCCGACCTGACCGTGCTGGAGGAGGCAAACGAGCTGCTGGCGAGGCTGGAGGAAGGGCCCGAGCTGCCGCTGTTTACCAGCTGCTGCCCGGCCTGGGTGCAGTATGCCGAGAAAAACCACCCCGAGCTGATGGGCCATGTGTCTAGCTGCAAAAGCCCCATGCAGATGTTTGCCGCCGTGGTGAAGGAGCAGAACGCCGCCGCCTCCAGCCGCCGCAGCGTGCATGTGGCGGTGATGCCCTGCACGGCCAAAAAGTATGAGGCGGCCCGCCCGGAATTTGCCAAGGATGGCGAGCCCTATGTGGACCATGTGATTACCACCCGGGAGCTCATTCGCATGGTGCGGGAGAGCGGCCTGGTGTTTGGGGAGCTGGAGGCCGAGGCCGTGGATGCGCCCTTCAGCACCGCCACCGGCGCGGGGGTGATATTTGGGGTGAGCGGCGGGGTGACCGAGGCGGTGCTGCGCCGCATCGCCAGCGACAAATCCCCCGCGGCCCTGCGGGCCATCGCCTTCCAGGGGGTGCGCGGCATGGAGGGCCTGAAGGAGGCCCGGCTGCCCTTTGGAGACCGCGAGCTGCGGGTGGCCGTGGTGTGCGGCCTGGCCAATGCCGAGGCGCTGATTCGCCGCATACAGCAGAAGGGGGAGCACTATGACTTTGTGGAGGTGATGGCCTGCCCGGGCGGCTGTGTGGCGGGCGCGGGCCAGCCCTATGTGAGCGGCGGGCAGCGCAAAAAACGCGCGGCGGGCCTCTATGCGGCCGACAAGCTCTGCAGCCTAAAGCGCAGCGAGGAAAACCCGCTGGTGATGGGCCTGTACAGCGGGCTGCTGAAGGGCAAGGTGCACCAGCTTTTGCACGTGGAATACCAGACGAAGGGGGAGGGCTAGCAAATGGTGGATTTGAGTGTTTGCATTGGCAGCAGCTGCCACCTGAAGGGCTCCTACAACGTGATTCAGACCTTCCAGCAGCTGATTGAGGCCGAAAACCTGCACGAAAAGGTGGAGATGCGGGCCCAGTTTTGCATGAAGCAGTGCCAGAAGGGCGTTTCGGTGGCCATGGATGGAGAGCTTTACAGTGTTTCGCCCGAAACCGCGAAAAGCTTCTTTGTCTCCACCGTCCTGCCGAAAGTGGATAGTTGAAAGTGGACAATGGAAAGTGGAAAGTGAAAGGAAAGAAGAACTGCTTTCCAAAAGTATGTTGGCCTAAACTCTATACAAACCCCCTGCGCGACGAAAACACAGGCATAAAAGATAAGGAGAGCGACTATGGCTACCAAAGCTAAAACGACCGTGACCACCCAAAACCCCGAGGTGAGTGAGGTGAAGGCCTCCATTGACCTGATGGTGCAGAAGGGCCAGAAGGCCCTGGCGGGCTTCCTGGCCATAGACAGCCAGGAGAAGGTGGACGCCATTGTGCACGCCATGGCCCTGGCCGGGCTGGACGCCCACGAGAAGCTGGCCCGCATGGCCGTGGAGGAGACAGGCCGCGGCGTGTTTGAGGACAAGGTGATTAAGAACATGTTCGCCACCGAGTATATCTGGCACAACATCAAAAGCCAGAAGACCGTGGGCATTCTAAGCGAGAACGAGATGGAGGGCAGCGTGGAGGTGGCAGAGCCCGTGGGCGTCATCGCAGGCGTGACCCCCACCACCAACCCCACCTCCACCACCCTGTTTAAATGCCTGATTGCCGTGAAAAGCCGCAACCCCATCATCTTCGGCTTCCACCCCAGCGCCCAGAAGTGCAGCGCCGAGGCCGCCCGCATTGTACGGGACGCCGCCGTGGCCGCCGGCGCGCCCGAGGACTGCATCCAGTGGATAGAGACCCCCAGCGTGGAGGCCACCGGCGCGCTGATGAACCACCCCGGCGTCTCCACCATTCTGGCCACCGGCGGCACCGGCATGGTGCGCGCGGCCTACTCCACCGGCAAGCCCGCCCTGGGCGTGGGCCCCGGCAACGTGCCCTGCTACATTGAAAAAACGGCCGACCTGCACCAGGCCTGCACCGACCTGATGATGAGCAAAACCTTCGACAACGGCATGATTTGCGCCAGCGAGCAGGCCGTGATTGTGGACGAGGCCATTGCCCCGGCCTTTGAGAGCTATATGAAGGAAAACGGCTGCCATTTCCTCAGTAAGGCCGAGACGGAGAAGTTGACGGGCTATATGTTCCCCACCCCCGGCAAGGGCGTGTTCAGCCCGGTGGTGGGCAAAAGCGCCCACTGGATTGCCGCCGAGGCGGGCATTGAGGTGCCCGAAAAGACCAAAATTCTGATTGCCAAGCTGCCCGAGCCCAGCGAAAAATACCCCCTCAGCCTGGAAAAGCTGAGCCCGGTGCTGGCCTACTTCACCGTGAAGGACACAAAGCAGGGCTTCCAATATGCCAACAAGATGCTGGAGCTGGGCGGCCTTGGGCACTCGGCGGTCATCCACACGGGCGACAACGCCCTGGCCGACCGCTACGGCATTGAGATGCGGGTGGGACGCATCATTGTGAACTCTCCCTCCTCGCAGGGGGCCATAGGCGATATCTACAACACCAACACCCCCTCCCTCACCCTGGGCTGCGGCAGCTATGGCCAGAACAGCGTCTCGCAGAACGTCTCCACCGTCAACCTCATCAACATCAAAACGGTGGCCAAGAGGAGGGTCAACATGCAGTGGTTCAAAATCCCGCCCAAAATCTACTTCGAGAACGACTCGATTCAATATCTGGAAAAAATGCCCGACATCTCCCGCGCCTTCATTGTGACCGACCCCGTGATGGTGGAGATGGGCAATGTGGACAAGGTGCTGTATTATCTGCGCAAGCGCGAGCAATATTGCCACAGCGAAATTTACAGCGAGGTGGAGCCTGACCCCTCGGTGGCCTGCATCATGAAGGGTGTGGCGGCCATGCAGGTCTTCCAGCCCGACGTTATCATTGCGCTGGGCGGCGGCAGCGCCATAGACGCGGCCAAGGGCATGTGGCTGTTCTACGAGCACCCGGACACCAGCTTTGACGGCTTAAAGCAGCGCTTCCTCGACATCCGCAAGCGCGCCTTCCACTTCCCGCGCCTCGGCAAAAAATCCCAGATGGTGGCCATTCCCACCACCAGCGGCACCGGCAGCGAGGTGACCAGCTTCTCGGTGATTACCGACAAGGAAAACGGCAACATCAAATACCCCCTGGCCGACTATGAGCTGACCCCGGACGTCGCCATCATCGACCCGCAGTTCACCGCCACCATGCCGCCCAGCATTGTGGCCGACACCGGCCTGGACGTGCTGACCCACGCCATTGAGGCGTACGTCAGCATCATGGCCAGCGACTACACCGACGGCCTTGCCATCCACGCGGTGAACCTGGTGTTTGAAAACCTGGCCAAAAGCTACAAGGACGGCGATGCAAAGAGCCGCGAGAAGATGCACAATGCCTCGGCCATTGCGGGCATGGCCTTCACCAACGCGTTTTTGGGGCTGAACCACAGCATGGCCCACAAGCTGGGTGGCGAGTATCACATCCCCCACGGCCGGGCCAACGCCATTCTGCTGCCCTATATCATCGCCTACAACGCCGAGAAGCCCACCAAGTTTGCCCCCTTCCCGAAGTACAAGGAGTATGTGGCCGACCAGCGCTACGCCGACCTGGCCCGCCGCCTGGGCCTGCCTGCCGCCACCGTGGAGCAGGGCGTGGCCAGCCTGATTGCCGAGGTGAAAAAGCTGATGAAGGCCACCGCCCGTCCCATGAGCATCAAGGACTGCGGCGTGGACGAGAAGGTATTTATGGCGGGGCTGGAGGAGCTGAGCTACAAGGCCTTTGAAGACCAGTGCACCACCGCAAACCCGCGTTACCCGCTGGTGGCGGAGATTCAGGAAATTTACAAAAAGGCCTATTACGGGAAATAAATGGTATTTACCGCGGGGCTGGGCCCCGCCTCCGCGCATCTACGATGCGCTTTCCGCCCGGGGGGCGGGGTATTTGCCCTGTATTTGCCTGCCTTGCTCGGCCATGGCGTGTACACTCGCCGCGGCTCTCGCTTCGTTGGCAAATAAATTCCCCTTGGCAGCCAGCCAAAACAAAAATTGACTTTCTTCTCCCGGACCCGGGTTTACCGGGTGCTAAGCGCCCCTGCTGAAGCAGCAGGGGCGCTTTTTGCAGTCTGCCAGGTGGGACGGTACCTGCCTGAAATTGACTGGGTGGCTTGTGGTG
>CAYRFC010000044.1:14079-16614 GCA_964423365.1 uncultured Oscillospiraceae bacterium | reverse complement strand
GGCAAGCCATAGGAAAAGCCGTCGCCCAAGGCCCTTTTTGCTTGAGATGCAGCAAGGTGTGATTTTTTCTTATTTTTACAGCATAAAAAAGGGTGAATTCTGCACAGATATCTTCTTTCTGGCAGAAGAAAAGCAAAGAGAGAGCCGTAGGGCCAAAGGCCAGTTCGTGTTTCCACCACAGCACAGAAGAGGAAAGGCGGAAGGCGCAGGCGAATGCCCGTGTGCGGGCATAAAATAAAAGATTGACAAGCCTATTCCCTTTCGTTATAATTATATTCTACGAGGCTAAAAGACCGAATTTGCCTCGGCAGAGGCGCATGCGCCATCTTCCTGGCGGTATAGCTCAGTTGGCTAGAGCATTCGGTTCATACCCGAAGTGTCACTGGTTCAAATCCAGTTACCGCTACCAATGCAGGGTTTATCTGAAGTAGGTAGGGTGCCGTTCCCAATAGGGTCACGGCAGGAGGCTTTGCGGCCTTCAGGTAAGAGCTGCAGCCGGCCTGGCGATTTATCGCTCGGCTCGCGGCCCGATGGTCAAGAGGTTAAGACACCACCCTTTCACGGTGGAATCCCGGGTTCGATTCCCGGTCGGGTCACCAAAGCAAACCCGAACAGTCTCTGTGCAGAGATTGCTCGGGTTTTTGCTTTTTTCGGGTATTTGAAGACGCCGTCTTGCTTGAGTCGTGCTATCATAAAGATATACTTCAAAAACCCGGTAGAGAGGTGAGGCCCTTGAATGAATGGCTGATGATAGCATATGAATGGGCTACGGTAGCGCTGCCCTTTCTGATTTTGTATACCGTGTTCAGCAGGCGGCAGCATAAATTTGGAGATAAAAACACAATTAGCCATTTTTTTACTCTATTAATTTTTGTGTTTTATGTCTTCGGCGTTCTGTACATCACGGGGGCGGGCACCCTGTATGACGCATTGCGCCTGGGGCTGGATGGAGAGCTGAACTTGATGCCTTTTGCCGGTTCTACCTTCACCATGGGATATATTTTGAACGTTTTTCTTTTCCTGCCGCTGGGGTTTTTGCTGCCCCTGGTTTGGCCGAAGACAAATCGGTTTTGGTGCATTCTGGCCTTTGGTCTGGCCTTTACCTTGCTCATTGAGGCCAGCCAGCTGCTAAACTTCCGCAGCACCGATATAGACGATATCATGATGAACACACTGGGAGCGGTGCTGGGTTTTCTGCTGTATAGGCTGGCGGCCCGGCTGTTCGGGTGGAAGCCCAAGCGGCTGCACTACACTAGCTGGGAGCCGGTGATATACATAATCGGGATGTTTTTGGGACGGTTTTTCCTGTTCAATGAAATGGGACTGGCAAGGATTTTGTACAAATTCTAATACGCGGCAGGTACCGTTTTTAAGAAGCAGAAAAAGAGCATTCCCTCGGATGCTCTTTTTTGTTGAGACCGGGGTAGGGAGGCGAAAGAGGGCACTACTGAAAGGAAGAAAACTGTGCTATACTAAAAAGAGACAAACATGAATGTAAAGCATAATAGCATGATTAATCTGCCATAAACATTTAAATCATGACTATCTTGCTGAATATGGCCAGGTAAGCAAAACTCATGAAAAGGAGACAGAAAATGAAGAAGCAAACGAACAATATATTGGTCTGTGTGGTAGTATCTCTCATATTGAGTGTAGCTATGCTTGTTGTCGGTTTTTTGCCGGACCCAAAGGGAGTGGGGCTTCTATTCCTTTTCCGCTTTCTCTGCATTTGTTTGCCGGTGCTCTTGGTGCAAAGCCTGATACAGGTGCTTCGGCTCAAGCATTTGGCAGAGGAGCGGAAAGATTAAGCTCTTTTTTGAAAGTAGCTATGAAGCAGAAAAAGGGAGATGGCGTTATGCCAAGTTATTGTATTTGAAATACTATATTTGCAATATCTTTAGGAGTATTGGCAAGATAACAGGCGCCAGATGCTGATAATTCCTCTTTACTTCGAAATCCCCATAAAACCCCACAGCTTGCTATTTCTGCCTTATTTGCGGTTAGCATGTCCACATCGCTATCTCCGCAGTACAGCGTGGCGGCGGGCTGCGCCCCAAGAGATGAGAGCAAGGCCAGCAGGGAGGAGGGGTCGGGTTTGGGGGGGTATTCCGGGCGGAGCCCCCACGCCGCCTCCATAGAATCTCCAAAATAGTGGGAGCTGATCTGCCGAACCATATCATCGTTTTTATTGCTCAGTACAGCAAGCTGAATACCCGAGGCATGGAGAGAATCCAGCAAGGAGAGAATGCCAGGATAGGGTTTTGTTTTCACCAAAGCATGGTTTTGATAGTAATGGGTGAACAGGGAGAGGGCCAGGGCAAGTGTAGCCTCGTCTCTTCTGTTCTCTGGCAGCATCCGGTATATCAGCTTTTGGATGCCGTTGCCAACCATAAGGCGGAAGGATTCTACCGGATAGCCAGGGCAGGAAAGTTGAGATAGTGTATAGTTACCTGCATTGGCAAGGTCTTCCAAGGTGTTCAAAAGAGTGCCGTCTAAGTCGAATACAATGGTGGAAAACATAGTCTAACCTCTTTC
>CAYRFC010000044.1:7576-13979 GCA_964423365.1 uncultured Oscillospiraceae bacterium | reverse complement strand
AATCTATTGTAGACAAAAAGAGCCTAAGAAAAGCGGAGCCTGGAAGCTGAAGGGGAGAGCTGGCACTAGGGGAGAACAGAACAAGAAATGAGATTTTTGGAGGCTGAAAATGCACTGGTCTTCTTTGCTCTGCGGGCAGTAAGGTGAGGGCAGGAGACCAGAGGCACCCTGTTGAAAAGTGAAAGAAAAAGAGCAAAAAAATAAATGAGAATGTATCCGCCCGGTTTCCAAGGGGAGCTCATCAAGAATGGAATAGATTCCCACAGAGGCTTACAATTCATGGTAGTAAATGATATTATAGAAATTAATTTAAATAGAATGATGTGAAAACAGCAATTGGATAAAACACAAAGAAAAACGTAGAAGCATAATAAACGATGATATGTAATTATGAAAAATATAATGGTCTGAAAATCCTTTTAAATTACAGACATATACTTATGATTGGTGCATGATAGGTATTTTTCTGAGGAATATTTTTTTACATGATTATTCCGTGGGAAGCTCTCAGATTCAGCAAGAATGGCAAAGAAATGGATATTGCTTGGTGCAGCCTGGCTTTAGGGAGAGAATTATGGCAGAGAGAACCATCTTTCACTGTGATTGCAATAATTATTTTGCTTCAGTTGAGTTATTAAAGCATCCCGAGCTGAGGGACTGCCCGGTGGCTGTGTCTGGCAGTGAGGACAACCGACACGGCATAATCCTGGCGAAAAATCAAGTGGCAAAGCAGTATCATGTGAATACAGCAGAAACAGTGTGGCAGGCCAAAAGAAAATGCCCAAGCCTGGTGTTGTTGCCACCACATACGGAAGAATATAAAAAATATTCGAAAATAATTAACAAAATATATTCGGAATACAGCGATAGGGTGGAACCCTTTGGAATAGATGAAAGCTGGCTGGATATGACGGGCAGCTGGCAGCTGTTTGGAGCTTCACCCAGTGCCGTGGCAGACGGCCTGCGCCAAAGGGTGAGGGAGGAAACAGGGCTTACCATATCAGTGGGCATCAGCTTTAACAAGGTATTTGCAAAGCTCGCCTCAGATTTTCGAAAGCCCGATGCCACAGTTTTAATTCAGAGAGAGGATGTGCAGGAGGTCATCTGGCCAATGGACGTGACCGCCTTGCTGTACGTGGGCAAGCGCGCCAAGGAAATACTGGCCGAGCTGGGCATAAGAACCATTGGGCAACTGGCCGTAACCGATGAGCTATTGCTGCGCCAGGTGCTTGGCAAGGCGGGCTGCCAACTGAAAGCCTATGCGGCTGGGCAGGACAACAGCCCCGTTGCCCGGATAGGGGAATGGGAGCCGGTGAAAAGTGTGGGAAATGGCCGCACATTTAAAAGGGATTTACACGGTTATCAGGACATAAGGGTGGCGGTGGGCTATTTGGCGGAGGAGGTGGCAGCACGCCTGCGAGAAAAAAAGCTGTATACATCCTCTGTGCAGATAATGATAAAAGATAGCCAGCTAAAGAGCATTACTAGACAAAAACGGCTGGATGAATCCACAAATTTACAAAAAAATATTGTGAAACATGCAATGGATCTGGTGCTGAACAACTGGCCAATGACAAAGCCAATTCGCATGCTCACCGTAACGGCTATGGCTTTGAGTGACACACCCTCTGCAGCGCAATTGCAGTTTTTTTCGGATAATAAAAACACAAATAAAAAACGGGAGCAGCTGGAGAAAAGCATAGATAATATCAAAAATAGATATGGAAAAACCAGTATAATGGAAGCTGCTGTCCTGCACAATGATATTGGGCTGGAGGGGAAGGCAAAAGTAGTAGAAAAAGACAAGAATGACATGGATTAAATAGATAAATATAATAAATAAAGTGATATAAGTGTCATATGTTTTCGGAAAAGTGATTCCCCGAAAAAAATGGCCGCCACCGCCGGGTGGAGAGCAGTAAGACCTTCGAAATTTGGAGTTAAAGGAAAAATATAGGCCAAAGGGAGTCTTAGATTCTTTCTAAAAATGGGCAGCGGGATATAGAATAGACCTTGCAAGGCACAGCAAATGAGGGGAGAGAGGCTTAGCTAGGGAAAAAGGTTTATGGCGGATGAGGGATAAACCATGGAGCCTATTTTACAAGAGAAAGAGCTGCACAAATAGATGTATTTCCCGATATTCCCAAAATGGCTATAGATTCCTAACAATAAAAAATGGATAAATAAAACAGAAAAATAATAAAAGCTCGAAATATCGTATAAATAATAAAATCTGGCAATTAGCCAGATTTTATTATTTGCTTCAACATGAAAATATGGAAAGGTCGTTAGCCTATCAACTGCAGGCAGCGGTGGAGAAACGAGGAGCTGCCAAAAAGGGTGAAGCGGGCCACATAATACCGCTCATCATATTCCACATAGGACTGACATAAGGTGCCATTCTCACTCTCCTGGCGGGCAAAGTCGGCCAGGCGCTCACTGGTAGTCTTGGCCGAGGAAAGAGACATGTACATGTCGATTACCGTACACATCAAAGGCCCGCTAGAACAGTCGTGCACCTCTGAAATGAAGCGTGATACCCGTTTCCCCACATCGCTGAGGACAAAATCATCGGGCGGGGCGGGGCGTTTAGAGGGGGCGGGGTAATCCGGCTCGGGGCTGGGCTCCGGCTCTGCTTCTGGTGCTGAAACAGCCGGTGGTTCGGGTTTTACGGCCTTGGGCGCCGGGGCTGGAGCCGGCGGGGCGGCCTCGGCTGCCGGGGCAGGAAAGCCGTAATAGCCGGGTGCGTTCTGCGGCGGATACATCGGAACAGCCACCGCTTGGCCATATAAGGAGGAGTACGGCGAAGGGGCATAGCCAAACTGGGCATTGGGGTAAGGGGGAATATAGCTGGCATACAGTGGGCTTTGAGGCATAGAATATTGTGTATTAACGTCCGAAATACTTGGGCCTTGCGTGGGCGCGGGCGCTGGCTCCGGCCGTGTGGGTGCGGGGGCAGGGGCCGCGGCAACAGGCGGCCTGTACTGGCTTCTCTCCTCCGGCTGGCTCATAGCCGGGGCGGCAGGGCTTTGCTGCGGCGCAGGCATTTGCGCGGGCGGCGCAGAGGCTGGGGGTACCGCAGCTTTTGCCTCTGCCTGGTAGAGGGGGCGATACTCCCGCTGCGGCGGCGGCAGGTCTTCATAGGCAGGTGCCGCTATGGGCTGGGAATAGCTCGTAGCATCATGAGTTATGGGGGGTGCCACAGGCAGGGCGGCAGGTGGCGGCACCGGCGCCGGGGCGGGCTGCGGGCGCAAAGAGCGCGGCTCGGCCACGGGCTGTGCAGCCACAGGAACCTGTGCGGGTGCGGCTATGTAGGCGGGTGGGGCCATTGGCGGGGTATTTTGGGGCGAGCAGGGCGCGCTTGCCCGGGCAATCTCCACCTCGGGCAGAGGCTCCGGGTTTGGCAGTGGGGCGGGTGGGAGATATTCCGCCACAGGGGTAGGCCTGGCTTGCATCTTCGGTATTTCGTCCAATTCCGGTATATTGGGTACCCAGGCGGGCTCGGCCGGCACGGGGCTTACCGCCTGTGCCACGGGCGCGGTATCCGCAAAGGCGCTCTCGTCCTCTTCCGCATCCATATCATCGGCCCCAGTGAGAAGCCGCTGTACTTCTGTCTCGGGAAAACGCCACTGGCCGCCAATTTTACGGCCCACCAGCCGCCCACTCTTGAGGTAATTCCGAATGGTACGCCCTGTGACGGAGGCAAGCTCGGCCACTTCTTCCACGGTGTACAACTTTTCAATCATCTTGCAACCTTCTTTCCTCTCGTCTGGCAGAAGTATGTAATTACATTATAAAGTCAACTATTTACCAGTCAAGGGAAAGACAAACATTTGCATTACATTTCCTAATATTTCATATGTTTCGGGCCCGCCGCAGAAGGCTTTCGTCAAGCTCCAGAGCTCCCATTTTTTGAATGCAGGCCTTGATGGGTATACCCTGCTCACTGAACATCCTCTCGTGCTCGGTGCGTATATTCCAGGCCGGTTCCTCCCGGTGCAGGTTGCGGCTTTCCCATTGCAGCATAAAACCGCACAGGGCAAAGTAGCGTAAGCTGTCTATGTAGAGGCGGTCGTCATCCGTCTTGAAGTATATTTCTGCATCGGGACGCAAAAAATGGCGGTATTGCAAGAGCTGGCGGGGGTGGGTGAGGCGGTGCTTGGCATGGCCGCTTTTGTACCAGGGGTTACAAAAATTGATATAAATACGCTCAATTGCATCCTCTTCGGAGAACAGCTGGTGAATCCGCTCAATGTCGAAGGGGGTAATGGCGATGTTGGCGGGTTCTTTTCCTGCCTCTCCAAAGGCGCATTCAATGTTGCGCTTGCCCACCACCAAAACCTCGCTTTTCATGTCAATGCCCAAAAAATTGTGGTGTGGGTGGGCCAAGGCCTGGGCCGCCAAAAAGCTGCCTTTGCCACAGCCCAGCTCCAGCCGCAGGGGAAGGCCCGGGTTTGCAAAACAGTCCTTCCATTGGCCGCGTGCAGCCTCGGGTTCGTTGATATGGCGGGGCCAGGCGGCCAGCTCGCTGCGGGCATAGGGTTTGTGGCGGATTCTCATAGTTCGCTCCTATTATTGAATGAATTTCAGTAGAATATTCTCAGAATATTACTATATTTAATAATGCGTACTAAAGACGTTTTTTCGAAACAAATAAATTACACAAAATAAAGAAATAATGCATTCAAAATCCAATTATCTGTCCTTAATAGAATGGGAAGCAAAGACGAATGGAAAAAAAGCAGAGAATAAGGTATACTTTTTACAAAATGACTTGACCCGGCCGTAGGCCAATACCCTGGCCACAGGAGGAAGCTATGTTCCAAGGTGGAAGAAAATTATGGCGTAATACTGCGTGTTTGGTGCTGTCTCTGGCCATGCTTACAGCCTGTGCCGTGCAAGGCGACGGGGCACAGAGCGTCAGCCGGGCAACCGGGCAACCGGTTGCCGCTGCCTCGCACGCTGCCGGCGGAAGCCAGCCTGCTGCTGGGGCCTCCCAAGAGGGGGAGAAGAACGGAGTATCGGCTGTTAGCATGATGATACCCAGCAACCAGCAGGCACTGGGCGAGCTGCTGAGCAGGCTGGCAAAAGAGCAAAATTGCCAGCTGACGCTGCGCGTTGGGGCCAATGAGCCGCGCTACACGCTGGAATTGGCGGAGGCGCTGGCGGGGCAGGACGCACCCCAGCTTTACTGGCTGGCCGGGGAGTTTTCCGGCCAGGTGCTGGCCGCTGCCGGGGCCGCCCCACTGGATGTATCTGCCACGGGGAATGTGGCGCTGGACACCCTGGCCCGGATGGTTCCCACAGAAATGCGCGTGCTGGGCAGCGAGGGGGTGTATGGCCTGCCGGTGGGGGTATTTGCCGAGGGTACGCTGGTAAACATAGAAATGCTGGCGGCCCTGCTGGGCTGTGAGGACCCCGCCACCCTGGGGCGGGATTTGATTGACTGCAGCTACAAGGAATGGAAAACCATGCAGCAGGCAGTGGCGGCCTATCTGCAAAAGCCCAGCCGGTACCAGTTCCGGCTGGGTGGCGGGGTGTATACCATGCCGAACTACCGCCCCGCCGAGGCGGAAAACCTGCGTGGGCTGTGGGCGCTGCCCACCGTGGGTGAGGCGGGCTACGGTAAAAATGGGCTTTCCGCCGTGTATTCTGCCGCCTATGCGGACCCCGCCGACTACCTGAGCTCTGACCCCGCAGACCTGAACCTGTTTTTGGAGGAACCCCTGCAGGCGCTGCTGGCAGAGATAGAATTTGAGACCCTGCACATGACCAATGAGGCCGGGGCCCTGGCCCGCGGCGAAAACTTTAACCTGGCAGGCGAAGTGACGGCAGAGCAGGCGAAGAAGCTGTTTGCCGAGGGCCGCGCCCTGCTTTGGAAGGGGGACACGCGGCAGGCATTGGCGCTGGAAGACGAGCAGCCCGCCCTGCTGGGAAAATTGTTCATGGTGCCAACAAAATTGCCGTTTGAAAACCAGGAGGTGGCGCTGCAAAACAACCTCTACAGCGTGGGGGTAGACGGCTACCTCTGCCTGCCCGGCCCCGGTGCGGCCTCGCCAGAGGCAGCGGCCCTGCTTTTGCAGCTATACACCGCGCCCGCGTGGCGCAGCCAGCTAGAGGACCAGCTTGGCCTGCTGCCCTACACCAGCCTGTTTCCGCAGCGCAGCCTGCTGGCCGGGCTGGAGGAGGCGGTGGGCCTGGGGGAATATTACCAGCAGCCCCTGCCACAGCAAAGCCTGGCGGTAACACAGCAAAAGCTGGGCGAATGGCTGAACCTGAACCTGATGGGAAAAGAGAGCTGGGAGGAGCAGGACAAGGCCGATTTTCTGGTGGCCATACAGGGCATGCTGGGGGAGATAGCCACGCAGGTGGAGGGGGAATAATATTTCCACTGCCGCAAACC
>CAYRFC010000044.1:0-7476 GCA_964423365.1 uncultured Oscillospiraceae bacterium | reverse complement strand
TGGGGGAGATAGCCACGCAGGTGGAGGGGGAATAATATTTCCACTGCCGCAAACCGGCGGTTGCGGCAGGCCAAGCCGTTTTAGGCTTGTTTCTTATTCAAAAGACATGAATTTTATAAGAGATACAAGACAAAGTAAGTTTTTTGGGTGTGCCTTTTTTTCAAAAAAGGCGCGGCCTTTTGCCCTACACGTTAAAGCGGAACAAGGTCACGTCGCCATCCTGCATAATGTACTCTTTGCCCTCGCTGCGCACCAGGCCCTTCTCTTTGGCTGCGGCCATGCTGCCGCATTCCATCAGCACATCATAGGCCACAATTTCGGCGCGGATAAAGCCGCGCTCGATGTCCGAGTGGATTTTGCCCGCGGCGGCGGGGGCCTTGGTGCCCTTTTGTATCGTCCAGGCGCGCACCTCCGGCTCTCCGGCCGTCAGAAAACTGATGAAACCCAGCAGGCTGTAGCTTTCGCGTATCAGCGAGGCAAGCCCCGAGCTCTCGAGGCCCAGCTCCTCCAAAAAGGCGGCGCGTTCCTCCTCGGGCAGGGCCGCAATGTCCTCCTCCACCTTGGCACACACCGGCAGGCAGCCCGCGCCGTCGCCCTGGGCCAGCTTTTGCACCACCTGATAGCCGGGGTTTGCGGCAAAGCCCGCCAGCAAATCGTCCTCGCTCATGTTGGCTGCATAGATGACGGGCTTTAGGCTGAGCAGGGGCATCTCCCGCAGTAAGGCCGCCTCGTCGTCGTTTTCCGGCTGGAAAGTGCGGGCGTTTTTGCCCTCCTCCAGGTGGGCTGTCAGCCGCGCCAGCAGCTCGGCCTCGGCCTTCATGGCCTTGTCGCCGGTTTTCAGCAGCTTGGCCGCCTTGTCGCCCCGGCGCTGCACAATCTCCAAATCGGAGAGAACCAGCTCCAAATCGATGGTTTCTATGTCCCGGGCCGGGTCCACCGAGCCTTCCACGTGCACAATGTCTCCACTTTCAAAGCAGCGCACCACATGCACCACAGCGTCCACCTCGCGGATGTGCGAGAGAAAACGGTTGCCCAGGCCCTCGCCCTTGCTGGCGCCTTTCACCAGCCCCGCAATGTCCACAAACTCTATGCTGGCAGGCGTGAGCTTTTTGGGTTTATACATCGCAGAAAGTGCGTCCAGGCGGGAATCTGGCACGGCCACCACCCCCACGTTCGGCTCTATGGTGCAAAAGGGGTAGTTGGCGCTTTGTGCCCCCGCGTTGGTGATGGCGTTGAACAGGGTGGATTTGCCCACGTTGGGCAGGCCTACAATTCCGAGTTTCATGATGCCTCCTCATAATAAATACACAAGTAAAGCCATTATACCCCGCAAAGGGCCAGTATGCAATGCTGCCGCGTTGTGGCCGGGCGGCCGGGGTTTTGATTTGTTCACAATTGGTATAGTATACTGGGTGGAGAGATTTTTGGAAAGGGAGTGTCGTTTTGTCCCAGCGGAAGATTCAAATTGTGGATGACGATAAAAATATCTGCGAGCTTTTGCGGCTTTACCTTGAGAAAGAGGGCTATGAGACGCAGATTTGTTATGATGGAGAGACCGCTGTGGCGGAGTTTGAACACTTTTCGCCCGACCTGGTGCTGCTGGATGTGATGATGCCCCGGCTGGACGGCTGGGAGACCTGCCGCAAAATCCGTGCCCAAAGCGCCGTGCCCATCATCATGCTCACCGCAAAGGGCGAGACCTTTGACAAGGTGCTGGGGCTGGAGCTGGGGGCCGATGATTACATTGTGAAGCCCTTCGACACCAAAGAGGTGGTGGCCCGCATCAAGGCGGTGCTGCGGCGCAGCGGCGGGCAGGCGGCCCCCGGCGCGGCCGAGCATGGAAAAAGCATTGAGTACGATAACCTCTCGCTGGATTTAGACCAATACAAGCTGAAGGTGAAGGGGCAAACCATAGAGGCCCCACCCAAGGAGATGGAGCTGCTCTACTTTTTGGCCAGCCACCCCGGCCGGGTGTTCACGCGGGACCAGCTGCTGGACGAGGTGTGGGGCTTTGAATATTACGGAGACTCCCGCACCATCGATGTGCACATCAAGCGCCTGCGCGAAAAGCTGGAGGGCGCCAGCGAAAGCTGGAGCCTGAAAACCGTGTGGGGGGTGGGCTACAAGTTCGAGGTGGCCGAGAATTAAAACTGGAGGCTTGAATGAGCAAGTCAATCCGATACTATTATTTCACCACAATTGCCGCTGTTCTTGTTATTTCTGTAATGGTGATGGGCTTGATTCAAATGGCGCTGGGGGTGAACTATTTCCAGCGGGACAAGCAGAAGCAGCTGCGGCAGGTGGTGACGGCGGTGAATGAAGGCCTGTTGACCGGACGCATCGATTTAACCGGGGAGTCCCGCTATACCATCGACCTGATGGCCGGCATGGCGGAGGCGGAGGTCTACCTGGCAGACCCGGCAGGAAATATTATATTTACCACAGAAAAATCCAATGCTTTGCTTGGAATGCAGGTTCCGGCCCGGGTGATGGAGGTGCTGGCCCGTACGGAGGGCTACAATGAGACGGGGGTTCTGGGCGGCATGTTCCCCCGGAACTTCTACACGGTGGCGGTGCCGCTGAGGGGGGAAGCAGGCCTGGGGGGCTACCTCTTTGCCTCGGCAGACGCCAGCTCCCTAAAGGTGTACCTGATGGACATGGCCTCCACCTTTGTGCTCTCGGCAGGGCTGGTGATGATGGTGGCCAGCCTGCTGGCCGTGGTGCTGACAAAACGCACCGTGATACCCATTCGCCGGGTGAGCGAGGCCGCCCGCCAGTTTGCCGAGGGAAATTACAGCGCCCGGGTGCCGGTGGAGGGGGACGATGAGCTGGCCCGGCTCTCCATCACCTTCAATGAAATGGCAAACTCGTTTGAATCCACCGACCGCACCCGCCGCAGCTTTATGGGGAACATTGCCCACGAGCTGCGCACCCCCATGACCACCATAAAGGGTTTTATAGACGGAATGCTGGACGGCACCATTCCCGAGGACCAGCGGGGAAAATATCTGCATATCGTCTCGGAGGAGGTGGGGCGGCTGGCCCGGCTCACCAGAAATATGCTGGACCTCTCCAAGCTGGAGGCGGGGGAGTACCAGCCCGCTTTCAGCCAGTTTGATTTGTGGAAGCCCGCCGCCTCGGTGTTTTTAAGCGCCGAGCAGCGCCTGGGTGAAAAGCAGCTGGAGGTGCAGGGCCTGGAGCCCGGAAAGCCCATTTTGGTGGAGGCGGATGAAGATTTTGTGCATCAGGTGCTGTTCAACCTGCTGGACAACGCCATCAAATTCACCGCACCGGGCGGGAAAATCACCCTCTCTCTCACCAGCGCCAGGGGCATGGCCACCCTCAGCCTGCAAAACAGCGGCGAGGGCATTCCCGAGGATGTGCTGCCCTACATCTTCGACAGGTTCTACAAGGGCGACCAGAGCCGCAACGACACGGCGGGCGGCTCGGGCCTGGGGCTGAATATCTGCAAGGTGCTGCTCAGCCTGATGGGCGGGCGCATCTGGGCCGAGAGCGAGCCCGGCGAGTGGGCCCGGTTCAGCTTCAGCCTGCCGCTGGCAAAAACACGCAAGCAGGGAGACGGATAAGGTCGCGTCTTTTTGTGTTGGTCTTGTAGATACGCGAAAGCTTTGCGCAAACTATGCTTTTATCTTAGCCTTTGACCTAACTTAACATCCCGAGCCGCAGCAAAACGCACATGTCATTCTTACTGTTGTGCGTTTTGCAGGCGAGGCGACCTCTAGCGCTAGGGGGTCCGGGGGCATCGCAAGCCCCCGGGACTTTTGGTACTTTTGGTCACAAAAGTACAAGAAAACCTTGCCTAGCGGTTTCCGCGCGCGGCAAATGAAAGAGAATTTCCCCCGTATTTTTGTCTTTTCTTTTGCAAATTCCAGAGCCTAGGCTCGCTTCGCTCGAAGGAAGGATTTGTGTCTCCGACGGGTTAGGGGCTGTGCCCCTAACGACCCCGTAAGGTCAAGACCCAAAAGGATACCGGTCGAATACCGGTCACAGTAAAGTCAACTTATTACAGTTTCTCAAAAGGTTGCGCAGCAAGCTTTTGCCAGAAACTGTTATGCAGCGCCCGTTTTCCTCCGTATCTATGCGCTACAGTTTTTTAATTTGCAGTAAAAAATGAACCTCCGGCTTTTTTACTCTGAATCTATTTGATTAAGGAGGTTTACAACAAAGTAAACGCGGGAACCCTATCTTAACA
This sequence comes from uncultured Oscillospiraceae bacterium, assembly GCA_964423365.1. Lineage (GTDB taxonomy): Bacteria > Bacillota > Clostridia > Oscillospirales > Ruminococcaceae > JAAYCI01. The sequence continues at coordinate 3,263 of CAYRFC010000044.1, read as the reverse complement.
GAGCCGCGCACTTGCTCTTAGGCGGCATTTCCTGTAAAATAAGAAGTCAGTTTCGATATAATCTGTCCCGCTCTGTCACCACTGGGAGGTTTCCATGACGCAAATTGCCCCCTCCATCCTTTCGGCAAACTTTGCCCACCTGGCCGAGGACTGCCTAAAAGTGTACAGCCCTGACAACCCCATGCTTCATTTTGATGTGATGGATGGTCTTTTTGTCCCCAACATCAGCTTTGGCCTGCCGGTGCTGGAGGGGCTGAAAAAAGCCATTCCCGCCGCCTGCTACGACGTGCACCTGATGATAGCCGACCCCGGCCGCTACCTGGAGGCCTTTGCCAAAGCGGGGGCGGACATCATCACCTTCCACATAGAATCCGGGGGCGACCCCGGCTACCTGCTGGCCAAGGCCATCCGCAAGCTGGGCTGCAAAGCGGGGGTAAGCCTGCGGCCCGGCACCCCCCTGGAGGCCGTGCTGCCCCTGCTGGCCGAGGTGGATATGGTGCTGGTGATGAGCGTGGAGCCGGGCTTTGGCGGGCAGGCCTTTCAGCCCGCCGCGCTGGAACGCATCCGCCGCCTGCGGCAGGCCGCCGCCGTGCAAAACCCGGAGCTGCTCATCGAGGTGGACGGCGGCATCAACCTGGAAACCGGCCGCCAGTGCCGAGAGGCCGGGGCCGACATTCTGGTGGCGGGCAGTGTTATTTTTGGCGCAGAAGACCCCGGCAAAATGCTGGATGAGATGCGAAGGCTGTAAAAAGAAATACCAAAGGGATATTATGAGCGAAAACCTACAACAAGTAAATGAGGGAATGGCGTACAACCGAGATTTACTTCTGATGTGCCTGCCACTCCTGCTGATGTCCTTCCTCTATTACGGGCCCCGCACCCTGCTGTTGGCGCTGGTGGCCGTGGTGCTGGCCCGCCTGTGCGACAGGGTGGTGGCCCTGCTCCGCTCTCGCCAATATGACAGGAAAGAGCGGTCTTCGGTGGTCTTTGCCCTGCTTATTGTGCTGATGCTGCCGGCCAACATCCCCATACACATGCTGGTGGCCGCCGTGCTGATGGCGGTTTTGGTGGCCAAGGAGGCCTTTGGCGGCTTTGGAAGCTATCCCTTCCACCCGGCGGCTGTGGGCTACTGCCTGGTGGCCGTGTCCTGGCCGGAGACCCTGCGCCAATATCCGCAGCTGCAGGTGTGGTTCATGAACCCGCCCGAGGAGTTTTCCTCCCTGTGGAACCTTTGGGGCTTTCGAGGCACCCAAATGCTGCCCAGCCCCTCCTCCACCCTGCAAACCGGGGGCCTGCCCAGCACCGGCCTGCTCAACCTGTTTTTGGGAAACTACGCGGGCCCGCTGGGGGTCACATCGGTGCTGGTGATACTGGCCTGCGGGGTGTTTTTGCTGGTGCGCAAGCGCATTTCCTTCATCACCCCGCTGTGCTTTTTGGCTACCGCCGCGCTCATTCTGTTTTTGTTCCCCCGTGTAAGCATCACCCCGCGCGAGGGGGAGATTGCCCTGCTGCTGCAGCTGCGGGTGCTGGGCTATGAGCTGCTTACCGGCGCCACAGTGTTTGCCGCCTTCTTTTTGGCCTGCGAGCCAGGTGTGCAGCCGCAGCGCCCCGCAGCCCGGGCGGTGTATGGGGTTTTGCTGGGCCTTGCCACCGTGATGTTCCGCTATTTTGGCAACTATGACCTTGGGGCCTGCTTTGCCCTTCTGCTGGTGAACGCATTTTCCGGCTTTATCGACCGTGTGGGCCGCAGGCCCCAGGCCCCCGCCGAGGAGGTGCTTCCCCTATGAAACGCAGCCGCGCACAGTTTTTTCAGGATAACATCGATTTGCTGAAACGGCGGGATCGTATCTTCCTCAACAACCCGGTGATTATGCAGGGCCTTGGCATCGCGCCCATCGTCATCCCGGCCACCAACCTGCGCAACGCCGTTATTCTGGCGGCAGCGGTGCTGTTGCTGCTTACCCCCACGCGCATGCTGGCCACCTTGATAGGGCAGCACACGGGCTACAAATTCCGCGCCATGCTGTATGTTCTTACGGCGGGGGTGGTGTTCATTGGGGTGGGCTACCTGCTGGATATCCTCTTTGGCCCGGCGGTGCAGAATGTGGGCATCTACCTGGGGCTTTTGGTGGTGGAACCGCTGATTTTGAAACGCTATGCCAGCCCCAAGCGCGAGCGGCTGTTTACCTCCTTTAAAAAAGGGATGGTGACCACCCTGGGCTTTTGCCTGGTGCTGTTTGTGGTGGCGGGCACGCGGGAGCTGCTGGCCACCGGGCAGCTCTACGGCGCCGAGGTCATCCGCAGCAGCCTGCTGCCGCTGGCGGCCATGCCGGCGGGCGGCTTTATAGTGCTGGGGCTGGTGGTGGCCCTCTGGCGCAGCGCCGTGGCTATCTTCCTGCGCCGGGTGGGCGCAGAACAGGAGGTGGGCAGAGAACCATGAGCCTGATGCTGCAAAACCTGGCCCAGTTCCTACTTTTTGCTGTTATGGCGGTGTTTGTGGAAAACTCCGTGTTCACCCGCGGCTTTGGCGTCTCGCGCCTCACCCGGCTGGTGGACGACAACGCTGTGGACAGCTTCATCTTCTGTGCCCTGCTTTGCCTGGTGCTGGTGCTGGGCGCGCCCTTCGGCTTTTTGTGGAACCGCTTTTTGGCCCACCCGGAGTTCTGGTACCGGGACTATGTGCGCCCGCTGGGGCTGGTGGTCATCATGGTGGCGGCCTTTGTGCTGATGGTGCTGGTGGTGTCGCTGCTTCCCATCCGCAACAAAAAGGAGATTTTGGCCGTGCTGCCGCTGGCCTGCTTCAACTGCGCGGTGCTGGGCCCCATGCTCATCACCCAGGCGCAAAACTATGACTTTACCCAGACCATGGGTTTTGCCTTGGGCAGCGGCCTGGGCTACGGCCTGGCGGTGTTGATGGTGACCGAGGGGCAGATTAAGCTGGAAAACCGCAGGGTGCCCAAAAGCCTGCGCGGCCTGCCGGTGGATTTGCTCTATATCGGCATTCTGGCCATGGCCATCTATGGCCTCACCGGCCATAGGCTGGCAATTTAGGGTTATTTATGCCCCATTATTTCTCTATTTTTTAAGAGGGCATAAACGCCTGTTTTTCTGCGTTAAAAGATATTTATATGTCATTATGCGCGTATTTGTATTTCTCTTTTTTTGGTTTTTTTATCTGTTTTTAGAAAGCCGTGGGAAAAGCCCAAACGGCCTTGCCCTTTTCTTCTATTCCCCGTAAAATAGAATTAAATTCAGAAAAATGC
>CAYRFC010000043.1:13442-16752 GCA_964423365.1 uncultured Oscillospiraceae bacterium | reverse complement strand
CCCGTCCAGTAGATAGCCCCCGCACACATGCAGCAGGGCTCTGCCGAGGTATAAAGAGTGCAGCTTTGTAGAAAGTCCCGTCCATAGGCCTGGCTGGCGCGGTCGGCCAGGGTGGTCTCCGCATGGCCAATGCGGCGGTTTTGGGTATTTTCGATGTTCCCCTGTTCCATCAGCACTTCGCCATCCGGCCCCACCAAAATGGCCCCGAAGGGCGTGTTTCCCTCGTCTCTTGCCTTTTGGGAAACCGCTATGGCCAGTTTCAGATACTCCTCATGGCTCTTTTTCATTCGCGCTTCACTCCTCGCATACTATTTGCAGGCTGTCATCTTACACCGAAGGATATTCATTACACAACAAACGGTAAGGAGCCTCGTCCTCCTCCACCTGCGAAAAACGGGGAAAGGATTCATAGAACCGGTTGTCATTTTTGTCGTCATTCACCATGGAGACCTCCCCCAGCAGCACGTCCCCACTGCTCGGCACCACGGAAAAATCGTGGTACATATATGGGTAGATGGTGATGCTCTCCCCAGGGGCCAGGGACACCTCGCTGCCGGCGGGCACATAGTAGCTGCGCCCGTCCTTTGTGATGCGCACCTCTGTGCCGGCAAAACCCTCTTCTCCATCCGCATTATACACCTTGATACGCACCATTCCGCCCCCGCGGTTGATGATATCCTCCATCTTGTTCCAGTGGAAATGCATGGGGGAATATTGCCCGTCTTTCAGCATCAGCAGTTTTTCCGCATAGGGTTTGGGGTAGGCATCCTTGCGCAGAAGGTTTCCATTGCGCAGGGTAATCAGGGTAAAGCCCATTGTTTCAAAACGGCCCTCCCCGTAGTCGGTCACGTCCCAGCCCAGCATATTGTCCCGCACTTCGTTGTATTCACTGCCCAGGCTTTTCCAGTTTTCGGGGGTGAAGCCACAGAAGGGCGGCAGTGCAAAAGAATATTGCTTTGCCAAATTTTCCAGTGTACGGATGGCCGCGTTGATTTCAGAACGTTTCATTTTTTCGTTTCCTTTTCGTAAGAAAGGAGCCTGCCTGCGGCAAAGCAGGGCAGGCCCCTTGGGTTTATAGCTTGAAGTCCGACATAATCAATTCCGGCATATCAGCATGTGTTTTGGTTATGGTTTCATCGTTCATCACAAAGCTGAGCAGGGCCTCCACCACGGCAAATTCACTGAAATACACATGCCGTTTCACCACATCGTCGTGGCCGCCCTGCCCGCCGCTGCACAGCACATAGTCCGCCAGCTCCGACACGGGCGACTGTGCCGCCGAGGTGATGGCAATCATCTTGAGGCCCTTCTCCTTCGCCAGCTCCATGCCTTTTATCACCTGCTTGGAGATGCCCGATTTGGAGATGGCCACCAGCACGTCTCCCTCCTCGGCCAGGTTGATTTTGGGAATATAGAACTCCGGCACCGTGCTGCAGGTGCTGCGGATACCCATGCGTTCCAGCCGGAAGCCCATGTATTGCGAGATATTCCCCGTGCAACCCACCGCTATCACATGCACATTTCGGGCGCCTTTCAGCAGGTTTACACAGTTCCACATCTCTTCGGTGTCAATTTTGTCCCCAATGCTCATCATTTCGTCGGCAAATTTCTTAAAAACCTCGCCCACGGCATCCTGGCTGGCATGCTCCCGGTCTATCCCCTGCTCCTTGCGGCCCAAATCCCGCGCCAGGGTGATGCGGAACTGGTAATAGCCCGAATAGCCCAGGTGGTGGCACATCCGAATGACCGTAGCGTTGCTCACCCCGCTCAGCTTTGCCAGCTCTGCCACATTGGAGTCCACGGCCTGCTCGGGGTTTTCCAAAATGAAATCGGCCACTTTTTTCTCCGCCATAAATATCTTATGGTGGTGGGTGCGGATGACCTCCAGTACCTCTTTTTCAATTACATTGGTCTCTAACATAGCAACACCTTTACCGTTTTCACTCCCGGGCATGCGCAGAAAAATTTCCTCTAGTACAGGGCCGCCTTGCCCGCCGCACAAAACAGCTCTATTTTTTGGCAGGCCACCGCTTTCAGGGCGGCAATGCAGGGCGGCTCAATGGTATTGGGCTCGCGCAGGCTTTTATCTTGCAGCACCTCGCGCATCTTGTCAAAATAGGCCGCTTTGATATCGCTGGAGATGTTGATTTTGTTCACGCCCAGCTTCACGGCCTGGGCAATCTCCTTGTCGGGGTTGTTGGAGCCGCCATGCAGCACCAGCGGAATGGCCACCTTGGCCTTGATTTCCTGCAAGATATCCAGTTTCAGCTCGGGTACCATGCCCTTGGGGTACAGCCCATGGCAGGTGCCAATGGCAACCGCCAGGGTGTCTATGCCGGTGGCCTCCACAAACTTCACGGCGTCATCCGGGTTCGTATAGATAATCACATTGGAGCCTGCCTCAGCCTCGGCGTCTGTAGAGCCGATGGTTCCCAGCTCCGCCTCCACCGATACATTTGCGGGGTGGGCCGCCTCCACCACCTTTTGGGCAATGGCCACATTCTCCTCAAAGGGCAGGCTGGAGCCGTCAATCATCACCGAGGTAAAGCCCAGGCTGATGGCCAGCATGATTTGCGCAAAGCTGGAGCCGTGGTCCAGGTGGATGACAACCGGAACCGACGACCTATGGGCCCGGGCGAGAACAGCGCCCAAAATGTCCGGGCCCATGAAGCTCAGCTCGTCCGGGTGGATTTCAATGATAACCGGGGCATTTTTTTCTTCCGATGCCTCCATAACGCCTTCGAACATGGAATAGTCGCTGATATTGAAGGCCGGTACGGCGAAACGGTGTTGGTTGGCCACGGCCAAAAGCTCTTTCATATTTACTAACATAATACAACATCCTCCTTAGAATGTAAAACTTCGGTCATCAAAAACCCTGTTCTTCGCCTCAGTGGAAATTGCACAACGTTCTCAGGCGCTCCTCCACATAGGGCTGCAGGCGCGCCTGCACAAATTTCGGCATGTTGATAATCTTGACGGGGTCGGGGTTTTGGGCGTTCTCCGCCATGTACTCCTGCACCGCTGTAAAATATTTCCCCAGGTATTCGGTGCCCAGGTTAAACTTCCGTATCCCCTTGGAAAAGGCGATTTTGAGCTGGTCGTCGGGAATGCCGCTGCCCCCATGCAGCACCAACGGGGTGCTGGTGGCGGCGTGAATTTCCTCGAGGCGCGCTATGTCCAGATGCGGGGTTTCTTTATACTCGCCATGGGCATTGCCAATGGAAACCGCCAGGGCATCCACCCCTGTTTCACGGCAAAAAATTTCGGCCGCCTCGGGCTTTGTAAAGAGGTCTTCATTTTGGTTGGC
>CAYRFC010000043.1:0-13342 GCA_964423365.1 uncultured Oscillospiraceae bacterium | reverse complement strand
GCTGAGTGGACAATGAGGGTGGGAACCTGCAGGCGTTCATGGATGTACCGCACCGCCTCCCATACCGCCTGGGGGTCCATCACGTCCAGGCGCGTGCCGATATACGCCTGCATCTCGTCTTCGTTTATGCTCACGGCATCAAGAAACTCGCCCAACTGCTCATGCACATAGTAGCGGAACTCTTTTTGGATGTAGTGTCCGTCCTCAAACACCACAAAGGCATGGGGAGGCAGGCTTTTCAGCAGCGCCCGCACACTCTTCATTCTCGCTTCCAGAATCCGGCGGTCTAAAACCTCGCTAAAGCAGGAGACCAGCATCACCTCGGCGCTTTCCAGCCGGGGGGCAAAGTCCAGCGAAATCACCATGTTCATGCTGTCCACATCGCGGGAGTACATCAGGCGGTTCTCCCGGGGGGTCACAAAATCGATATCCCCGGCCCGGATGTGCGCCCCCGCCGGGTAGGAGAGGATGACATGCGGATATATGGCCTCGTTATTCTCCCCCACGCTGGGAAAATAGTGCACAGACCGGGGCAGCCTCTCTTTGATGAGAGAATTGAAGCAGACCAGTTGCAAAGCGCAGTCGTAGCCAATTTTCCCTATGGCAATGGCCGCCCGGGTGGCCGTGCCCCCCACGGTTATTTTATAAGCGAAATTCTGCGCAAAATCATAGCAGATATCCGAGTTTTCCGGCACAAACTCTGCGCCGCGGCCCTCCCGCATATAGGCCAGGGAGCCCACCAGCAGGCTTCTTTCGCAGTCCATCGGAACCTCCCCGTCCAGCTCCCCGCTGCGGATGCCGTACTTCCGTATCAGTTCTTCCAGCTTTTTCTGGTTCCAGGCGAGCTCAAAATCCACACAGCCATGAAAACCAGACGCAATTTTATCCCCCATATTCGGCTCAATCCTTTTTATGGCAATTCGGCATATTCATTATGGTATATAGCGGATGGCAAGGCAGGCCTAGCCCTTCACAGCCCCGGAGGACATGCCCGCTATAAAGTACCTCTGGAAAAATAGGAACAAAATCAGCACCGGGATGGAACCCATCACGCTCATGGCCATCATTTGGCTCCAGTCATACGAATGCTGCCCCATGAGCATGTTGATGCCGATGGGTACGGTGCGCATGTTGTTGGTTTTGGTGAGGGCCAGGGCAAAGAGGTATTCGTTCCAGGCCTGCATAAAGGTATACATGCCCACGCTCACCAGCCCCGGCACCGAGATGGGCACCAGCACCCCCCACAAAACCCGCATGCGGGAGCCACCGTCTATGGTGACGGCCTCGTCCAGCTCGGTGGAGATGGTGTTGAAATAGCCTGTCACCATCAGAATGCAATAGGGCAAGGTGAAGACCAGATAGGTGATGATGAGGGCCAGATAGGTGTTGAAGAGCCTCATGGCCACAATCAGGCTCATATAGGGGATGAGCAGCACGATGGGCGGAATGGCCTGCACCCCCACAATGGCGGTGTTGATGATGTTTTTACCTTTAAACTCAAAACGGCTGAACGCGTAGGCCGCCATAATGCCCACAATGAGCGTCAAAATGACCACAATGCCAGACACCAGATAGCTGTTGAGAAAATACCGCAGCTTTTCCGCGTCGCCCAGAATGGCGGCATAGGCGTCAAAGCTAAACGAAGCATCTATCAATTTGGGCGGCCAGGAAAAAATTTGCGTGTTTGCCTTGAAGGAGGAAGCCACCATCCAAAGCACCGGGAACCCGGCAAAGCACGCACCCAGCACCAGCAAAATGGACAGCAGAACTTTTACCCAGGCCTTGCGGCTGCCAACCATACTATTCCCTCGCCTTCCTTTGTTGTTTTACATAGAAGATGGCCAAGATGACACATACTATCAGTACAATAACGGCTGCTGCCGAGGCCACCGCATATTGGCTTTTGTTGAACGCCAGCTTGTAGATATAGATGCTGAGCGTCTCGGTTGAATTGACAGGCCCGCCCGCCGTCAGCATCCAGATGACGGCAAAGGACTGGATGGTCCAGACCAAATCCAGCATGGCAATGCTGATGAGGATGGGCTTTAGCTGGGGCACCGTGATGTGAAAAAAGCTCTTCACCGCGCCCGCGCCGTCCAGGGCGGCGCTCTCATACAGCTCGGGGGACACCCCCTGCAAGCCCGCCAAAATGCTAATCATATAAAAGGGGTAGCCGCACCAGATGTTCACAAAGGTGACCACCCCCAGGGCAATGCTGCGGTTGCTCAGCCACTCTGTGTCCTTGGTGGCCAGGTTGACAAAGGACAAAAGGTAGTCGATGATGCCGGAGGGCTGCAGCATCAGCTTCCACAGAATGGCCACCACCGAGGCCGTGAAGACCCAGGGCAGGATGTACACCACCCGGGCAATGGCTTTGGTGAAGCGGGAAAAATAGCCGGAGTTCAGCATAAGGGCAAAGCCCATGCCCAGCACAAGGTGCGCCACCACGCTGATGATGCAGAAAAATACCGTGTTTTTTACGGCCATCCAAAACTCGGAATCCGAGAGGATTTTGATATAGTTTTTCAGGCCCACAAACTCAGGCGTTTTTTCCACTATGGCATTGTTCAGAAAAGAGTATTGGAAGATAAGGCAGATGGGAACGATGAGCAGTACCATCATCAGCAGTATGGTGGGCAATAAAAAGAGGTAGGGCGTGGATTTGTTTTTGAGTAGTACCCTGTTTGTTTTCATCGATACCATGACTCCTCTACAAGTTACCAAATCAAGATGGAGCTCGGCTGGGCCGGGCTCCATCTTGAAACCTCGAGTCAATCAAGCCGGGGCTGTGAAGATGTACCCTTGCACAGCTTATCCCGCATATACGGCGTCCACCGCGTCCTGCACCTGCTGCAGGTAGCTGTCCACATCTGTGTCCCCTTCCATATACGGAATGAGCGCGTTGATGAAATCGGTCATCACGGTGTTGGCTTCCTTCATGCCGGTGAACTCATTGATGGGGTAGCCGGTGGCATAGTTCGTGTAGATGTCCTGGAACACGGGGTCTGCCCCGCTGTAGTCCGGCTCTGCAATGGTGCTGCCCGGGAAGGCAGACATGGTTTTGGCCAGGTCTGCGTCAATGGAGCCGTCGTCGCCATTCAGGCCGGCCAGCAGATATTCCACAAATTTCATGGCCTCGGCCTTGTGCTCGGAATTTTCGGTGATACCCACGGCCCAGCTGGCCACGCACATACCGCTTTCGCCTGTGTAGTCGTCACGCACGGGCACGGGGGCCGCGCCCAGGTTCAGCTCGGGGGCCTCTTTCCGCCAGGTGCTGATGGCGGCGGCAGAGTTTACGATGAAGGCAATTTCGCCCGCGGCAAATTTGGAGGTCATATCGGCTTCCTTCAAAGAGGCCATGCCGGGGTAGATATAGCCTTTGTCATACAGGCCCTTCATCCACTCGGCATATTCTTTCAGGTCCTCGTTCCCCGCAATTTTGTAGTTGCCGTCCGCATCTTTCATGTTGATGCCGGAGGCCCAGGCCATGCCCATGTACACGTTCTGAATGCCGGAGGGAGAGGAGGTGTCGAGGTTGAGGGCGATGGGGTAGAAGCCCGCGTCCACAATCTTTTGGCACACGGCCTCAAACTCGCTCCAGGTTTTGGGCAGCTCGGTCACGCCGCTCTCTTCCAGAATGCCCTGGTTTACGAACAGCGGGTAGGCAAAATTCACAATGGGAATGGCGTAGGCGGCCCCATTCACCTTCCACTGGTCAGCGGTGAGGGCCTGGTCGAAGCCATCGGCCTCCATCAGGGCGGTCAGGTCGGTGAGGAGGCCCTGGTCGGCAAAGTCATACACCCAGCTACTGTCCACGCTCACAATATCGGCCACGGTGCCGGTGCTGGCGCCGGAGACGATTTGGGTTTTGGTGTCTGCAAAGGGGGCACTCAGCAGGTTCACCGTGATGCCGGTCTCCTCATAGAACTTGTCGCAGATGGCCTGTACATAGCCTTCGGGTGCTTCCACGGCCCACCACTGCTGGAACTCCAGGGTAACGCCGTCGCTGCTGGCAGCCTTGCTGGAGGCCCCAGCCGGGGCGCTGGCCGCGATGCTGCCCGAGGTGGTGGGCGAGGCCGCGCCAGAGGACGCAGAACCGCCACAGGCCACCATAGACAGCAGCATGGCGCCCACCACAGCCAGCAAAATGCCTTTCTTGAACCAGGTGCTTTTTTTCATGTTTACAACTCCTTTTTCCATTTTTTCAGTGCAGCAGCTAAACCATGAAAAACCACTGCGTGTGTTTTGCACAGGCTTTGGTTTCTCGTGGCCTTCCACTGCACTAAATTACGTATTGGGTCTGTTCCGCGCCCCCTATACCCACCGCAGGGGCTGGCTTCGAATCTGCTTCACTTGAGTTGATTATAAAATAATATTTCATAATGTCAAGTGTATTCACCAATTTCTGCCCTTATTGACTATATTTTTTATTCTTTTTGTGCTTTATGTGAAATTTTATTTCTCTTATAAAAACTATTATTTCTCCTGTTCAAACGTTTTTATGCACTATTCCCAAAAACCCGGCCTCCGCAGAGGCCTTCTCCCCCTTTTGCCGCTTGCATCCCAGAACGTCGGCGATTTTCTGCCGCAGGGCATGGCCCGAAACAGCAAAAAGCCATCCATACACTGCCTTGCCCAAACAAGACAAGCGTACAAATGGCATTTCTTCGGCTTGCAAATATTTCTTCTTTCTATATCTCTATTCCCGCCGGGTTGCGGGGGCCATACACCACGCGGTGAATGAGGATGCGCTCTTCCTCCATATCCACCTCATAAAAGGCCAGAAAGTGTCGTATCACCAGCTTTCTCACCTCGTATTTCAGGGGGTGCGGCGGCCCGTAGACCGGGCAGAGAAAGGGCTGCCGGGAAATTCTTTCGGCGGCCTCGTCCATCGCGTCCAAAAAGCGGTCCGCTGCCTGCGGGGCGTGTAGTTTTCCTGCTATGTAGTCATAAATTTCGTCCAAATCCTCTATGGCTGCCGGCAAATACTCTACGGGGAGCTCTCTCATCGCTGTGCCTTGCGCCCCCGCAGCTCGGCCAGCACCTGGCGGTGGGGCACCGTGGGGGCACCGGCCTCGCGCTGGGCCTCCGCCTCTTTCAGCTTGGCGTAAATCTCCGATTCAAAGCGCTCCGCCTCATAATTTTCCACACTGAGGCAGACAATACGGCTGCGCCCATTCACCGTGACAAAAACGGGGCCGTCCGCCTCCTCCACCAGCCGGGTCATCTCGGCGGTTTTGTTGCGCCAGTCGGAAACCGGCACCACCTGCGGAATGCGTGACATGCGGAATCTCCCCTTCCTGCTTTTTGAATATAGGCAAATTATAGCACTTATTATGCCACTCGTCAATTGTGCGCCGGGTTCATGCCGGGCCTCCCTGTGTTCCGCTCCGCCAAACCAGCGCTCTATTTATAACGGCAGTTTCAGCGTTACGGTGGTGCTAGTGGGGCAGCTCTCCACCGAGAGGCCGTATTCCTCCCCCTCGTACAGGCGTATTTTGTTGTGCACGTTCAGAATGCCGATGGAGGCATCCTCCTCCGTATGGATTTCCACCTGCACCGGCAGGGCCAGCTGCCGCTGAATTTCCGCCAGGGTATCCTCGGGTATCCCCTTGCCATCGTTGTATATCTGCAGCCAGAGCAGCCCCTCCTGCCGCCGGGCGCTTATCTCCACGCGGCCCTCGTAGCCCAGAGGCGCCAGGCCGTGGAACACCGCATTTTCCACCAGCGGCTGCAGGCTGAGCTTCGGGATGCGGCACTCGCCGAATTCCTCGCTCACCTCTATGGTGTATTGCAGCTTGTCCTGAAAGCGCAGGCGCAGCATATTCAGGTAAAGGTCGGTCATGTGCAGCTCTTTGGAGAGGGCCACCCGGCCCTCCCCTTTGATGCTATAGCGGAAAATGGCGGCCATGCTGGTGCAGATATCGGCAATTTCATTCATATCGCGGCTGAGGGCAATGCCCCGCATGCACTGCAGCATATTATAGAGGAAGTGGGGGTTTATCTGGCTTTGGTAGGCGTAAAGCTGGGTTTTTTTCTTCAAAATGTCCATCTGGTACAGCCGCTCCCGGCCATCGGCCACGCTCTGGTTCAGGCTGTGCAGGTTGTCCAGCATCTCATTGATTTGCACCCCGATGGAGCCGATTTCATTGTCGGGGATATCGTGCAGGCGGGCGCCGCTGTCGCTCTTGTCCAGCCTGCCTATTTCCTCATTCATATGCACGATGGGGCGCAGGAACAGGCGGTGCACCGTCCAGGCAAGATAGAGACAAAGCAGCAGCACAATGCCCACCGAGGCCAGGGTAATCCACATAAAAAAGCGGCTCTCCCAGTCTCCGGCAGAGCCGGTGGCGGTGTAGCGCAGCTGCATCTTTGTGCCCGGCACCGCCAGGGTGTATACCATAGCCTGTGCTCCGGCCGTGGCCTCGGCCACCGGGGCCCCCTGCAGCACCACCTGTCCCCCGGCGTCCAGCAGCTCCACCTGGGCGTCGTTCCCCGTTTTCAGGGTGTTGCCAATTCCGTTGATGTTCAGCAGGATGGACACGCTGCCCACCTGCTTGCCATAGTGGTTCACCACCTGGGTGGCAAACACCGGCACACAGTACAGTACATAGCGGTTCTCTCCCCCATCCACCGAGAAAAAGAGAAACTCCGCCGCATTTCTCTGGGTGAAATGCTGCAGGGCCAGGGCCTTGGCGGTTTGCTCCACCTGGCTGGTGAGGTAGCCCTTCAAGCTGTAGGTGCTGCCCTGCCAGTCGGTCATCATCACGTCCATCATGTCGGGGTTATAGCTCTGGGTCATCATCAGCATATTGCTGATGGACACCGGGTTCACCTCCATTTTGCCCGCGGCCATGCTTTGCACCGCCTGGTTGTAGGTGAAGGTTTTGGCCGCATTTTCCACATTGCCCAAAATCAGCTCCAGGCTTTGCACCATGTTGGCCGCGGCGCTCTGGTTGGTGGCGTCCAGCTTGTTGCGGCTGAAGCCGCTCATCCACACCAGCAAAATGAGGTGGTATACCACAATCAGCGACACCGGAATGGCAATGGCCAGCACAAAACGGCGGGAGAGCTTCTTCTTCATGGCCGGTCCCCCTCTTGGCGGCGGTAGCTGCTGGGCGAGAGGCCGCATTGCTTTTTAAATACTTTAGAGAAGTAGAATACATCTGTAAAGCCCACCTGATGGGCCACCGTCTCAAGGCTGCCCTCACTGCCCTTCAGCAGCTCGCAGGCCTTTTGGATGCGCAGCTCTGTGACATACTGAGAAAAGGTTTTGCCCACGTGCTTGGCAAACAGGCTGCAGCAATAGTTGGCGTTCAGGGCAAACTGGGGGGCCAGCTCCCCCAGGGAAAGCTTGTCCTCAAAATGGGCACGAATGTGGGCCAGCATGGCCTCAAAGCCCGCCTCATTCTCGGCGGAGAGCGCCTCCCCCACAGCCGGCTCGGCCCCGTTTCCCTCCGCCATGTCCAGCTTCTTCTTCACCTCGGCCAGCAGGTCGCGCACCTCGGCGGGGTCGGTGGGTTTCAGGCAATAGCCCGTCACCCCCATGCGGATGGCCTGCTTTGCATAGGCGAATTCACTGTAGCCGCTCAAAATCAGCACCTCGGTCTCCAAATTGTTTTGGCGCATGGCGCTCACCAAATCCAGTCCGTCCAGGTTCGGCATGCGGATATCGGTGACCACCAGATGGGGCGGGCTTTGCAGAATGGCTTGCAGGGCCCGCCGGGAATCCTGAAAGGCGCCCACCACAAAAAAACCCAGCTCCTCAAAAGGAAAGGATTTCTCAATATCCAGCAAAGACCAGGGCTCATCGTCCACAATGATGGCGGAATAGCTCATTGTATCCTCCGTGTCATATTTTATTTTATCCCGCATGGGCATGCACTATCTGGCAGGAAAGGGAAGCATGGCCCGGCATTCGCGCATGGAATTTTCTCACATTTTGCCATATTTCTATGCGGAATGCCTTATTTTTGTCCATGTACCCCTTTGAATTTGTCTATTATAATCAACTCATACTATACCAGACTTGGTTGGTTGGTAGCAAGCCGAAGCGGCTTGACATATGAGGAAGAAATGAGGAGATGAAAGTATGAAAAAGACACTCGCATTGCTCCTGGCGCTTCTCATGCTGGGCAGCCTGGCCGCCTGCGGCGGCACAGCCAGCAGCACCGCCCCGGCCGGCGGCGGCAGCACCGCCAGCGCCAGCACCGGGGCCGCAGCCGACGGGGAAAAGGTGACCCTTACCTTCTCCACCTCGGTGTATGTGGAGGAGCCCCACCGCGTGGCCATCGACAACCTGATTGCCAAATACCAGGAGCTGAACCCCAATGTCACCATTGAGATTTTCGGCTCCGGCTGGGCAGATTACTGGAACAACCTGACCACCGAGGTGCTGGCCGGCAACGAGGCCGATATCATTCAGGTGTACCCCGAGAGCATTGCCAGCTACAACGCCCTGCGGCCCGAGGGGGTCTGCGTGGATTTGGGCGAATACCTCAGCGGCGCGGGCCTGACGGCCGACCAGCTCTCCGGCCAGGAGTTCTGCGAGATTGACGGCCAGACCATGGCCCTGGCCAACTACGCCTGGGGCACCACCGGCATCTTCTACCGCAAGAGCATGCTGGAGGAAAAGGGCATCGACCCCGCCAGCATCAAAACGCAGGAGGATTTTCTGGAGGCCTGCAAGGCCTTCACCGCCGATGGCAAATATGGCATGGGCGTTGTGGTGGGCACCCATAGCTTTGTGGTGAGCGAGTGGTGCCGCATGCTGGCCCGCCCGGCCTCGAACGGCCTGTACTTCCCCGATGGCGAGAGCGGCCCCTATGAAGCAGGCCGCGTGAATGTGAACGACCCCGCCAACGTGTGGGCAGCCGAGTGGTGGCAGAGCTTCCTGATGGACGACAACGCCGGCAAGCCGGTGCCCGACAAGAAGGATTCCCGCGAGCTGTTCTGGAACAAAGAGGTCCCCTTCAACTATGACGGCCCCTGGTTTGTGGGCATGACCCGCGAGCGCGACGCCGCCCTGATTGACGACATTGGGCTGATTCCCTCCTTTGACGTGGTGTACGACGGCACCACCTACAAGCCCAACCCCACCAACTACCCGCTGGTGACCATGCTGAGCAAAAACTGCAAAAACCCCGAAGAGGCCTGGAAATTCATGGAGTGGATGGCCAGCCCCGAGGCACAGGCCCTGGTGGCCGACTGCGGCATGATTCCCAGCAACAAGGAATACGCCTCCACCCCGGAATACATTGCCAACCACGAACTGGAGCAGCTGTTCCTGAAATTTGCCGAGGAAAACTACACCAATTTGGTGAGCGACCCCGCCATTCCCCAGCAGCAGGAGCTGAGCCAGGTGATGATTGACGCCACCCAGGCCATGTTCAGCGAGCAGCGGGCCGACGCACAAACCACCCTGGACGAGGCCGCCGCCCAAATTGAAACCATCATGAACAAATAGAGGGATTTACCCCCCCTTGTAGCCGGGCAATGCGGCAAGGCCCCTGGCTTTGCCGCATTGCTTTTCCAAAATCTTCCCCTTTGGAGGAGACATGAAGCACAAATACAAAAACCTGCACGACAACCGTCCCGCGCTGTTGTTCATTGCCCCACTGGTGCTGATTCTGCTGGTTTTCCTGGCCCTGCCCATCATCCGGGCCGCCATCATGAGCTTCCAATACTGGTATATGAGCAAGCCCTCGCCAAACGGCAACTACTTTGTGGGCTTCGACAATTACGTGGCCGTTTTCCAGGACAAATTCTTCTGGAACTCGGTGCGGGTTACCCTCCTGTATATTGTGGTGACGGTGCTGGCCCGTTTTCTGCTGGGCTTTGGCGCGGCCCTGCTGCTGAACGAGAAATTCCATGGCCGGGGCCTGGCCCGCAGCCTGCTCATCATCCCCTGGGCGGTGCCCGAGGTTGTGGCCTGCCTCATTTGGGTGCTGATGTATGACAAGGACTACGGCATTATCAATTACCTGCTGACCAATATGGGGCTGCTGGGCCAGAATATCGGCTGGCTGCAGGACCCCGGCATAGCCCTGCCCGCGGCCATGGCCGTGAACATCTGGAAGGGCTTCCCCTTTGTGGGGGTGATGCTGCTGGCCGGGATGCAAAGCATTCCGGGCGAGCTGTACGAGGCCGCCTCCATAGACGGGGCCTCCGCCTTCCAAAAGCTGCGCCACATCACCCTGCCGGGGGTGAAGCCGGTGAGCAAGGTGGTTTTCCTGCTGCTGGTCATCTGGACGATTAAGGACTACGCCATCGCCTACCTGCTGGCCCGTGGCGGGCCCTCCCGCTCCACCGAAATCCTCACCATCTTCATCCAGCAAACGGCCTTCAAATATTTCGATTTTGGCAAGGCCGCGGCGGCTGGCATGGTGATGCTGGTCTTTTCCATTCTGTTTACCCTGGTCTATTTCCGCATTGTAGACAGAGGGGAGGAGGACGCATGAAAAAGCCGCTGTTTTTTCGCACGGTGGTGGTGATATTGGTGGTGCTGATGCTGCTTTTGGTGCTCTTCCCCGCCTTTTGGATGATTTCCACCTCCTTCAAGTCTTCGGGTGAGGTCTACTCCTTCCCGCCCCGCTTCATCCCGGAAAATTTCAGCCTGCATGGCTATGCAAAGCTGCTCACCGAGCAATCCCGCAGCTTCAACTTTTTGAACTGGGCCGGAAACAGCCTGGTGGTGGCACTGGGCACCACGGCCTTCTCCATGGCGGTGGCCACCCTGGGGGGCTTCGGCCTCTCCCGCTTCCACTTCAAGGGCAAAAAAGGGGTGCTGTATACCATTCTGATGACCCAGGTGCTGCCCGGCAGCCTGCTGATTGTGCCACTGTATACCATCATGACCAGCATGAGCCTGCTGGACACGCGGCTGGGCCTGGTGCTGGCCAATGTCACCTTTGCCGTGCCCTTCTGCACCTGGACCATGAAGGGCTTCTTCGACAGCATCCCCCCCTCTCTGGATGAGGCCGCCAAGGTGGACGGCGCGGGCCGTTTTGCCACCTTTGCACGGGTGATTCTGCCGCTGACCGGGCCGGGGCTGGTGGCCACCTGCATTTTTTCGTTCATCACCGGCTGGAACGAGTATCTGTTCGCCAGCATCTTCATGCGCACCTATGAAAAATGGACCCTGCCGGTGGGCATTTCCAGCTTTCAGGGCCAATACGGCACCGACTGGCCCACCATCATGGCGGGCGCCTTTATGATAACCATCCCCGTGGTGGTTCTGTTCCTTCTTCTGCAAAAGCATCTGGTTTCCGGCATGACGGCCGGTGCGGTGAAACAGTGAGTATAGCGAGCACACGAAAGGACGATGGAAAAATGGACAAGGTAAAAATGGGCATCATTGGCGCGGGCGTATGGGGCGAAACCCACGCCGAGATTTACAACGAGCATCCCCTGGCCGAGCTGGTGGCCATCTGCGACAAGGACGAGGCGCGGGCGCGGGCCATGGCGGAAAAATACCACATTCCCCAGGTGTACACCGACTACCATGAGCTGGCCCGGAGCTGTGACTGCGACGCGGTGGCGGTGGTGACCCCGGACACCCTGCACGCCGATATCGCCGTGTGCATGGCCGAGGCCAAAAAGCACATGCTGATAGAAAAACCCCTGGCCACCACCAAGGCAGACATCAAAAAGATATGCGACGCGGTGGAAAAGCACGGCATACGCTGCATGGTGGACCTGCACAACCGCTGGAGCGCGGCCTTCAACCTGGCCAAGCAGAAAATTGACGACGGCACCCTGGGCACCCCCTGGACGGCCTACATCCGCCACAGCGACATCAAGTGGGTGGCCACCGATATGCTGCGCTGGGCCGCCGATTCCTCCATTCTCTGGTTTTTGGGCAGCCACAGCCTGGACGCCCTGCGCTGGTTCTTTGACGACGAGGTAAAGCAGGTCTACTCCGTAAAGCGCGAGGGAATTCTCCAGGAGCTGGGGGTGGACACCGCCGACGTCTACCTGACCACCATTGAGTTTGAAAAGGGCGGCGTTGCCCACATGGAGAACGGCTGGGCCACCCCGAACGGCAACGGCAACGTCAACGACTTCAAGTGCAGCGTCATGGGCACCAAGGGGCAGGTCAACATCAATGCCTCAAACCACAACCTCATCCAAATTGCCACCGACGAATGCCTGCAAATTCCCGACGTTCTGGTGACCAATATGGTGTTTGACCGCTGCAAGGGCCTCTCCTACGAGAGCATACGGGATTTTGTGGACCGCATGGTGGACGGCAAGGAATTCCGCGTCACCCTGGAGGACGCCCGCCGCACCGCCCTGGCCATCATCGCCATCCATGAATCGGCCGATACCGGCAAAATTGTGAAGGTGGACTATCTGGATTAACCGCCCTTCCAGACAACCAACGCACAGAGAACAGCACAGCCCCGGCCCGATGCAGCGAAATGCTGCGTCGGGCCGGGGCTTGTGTTATTTTCTACCTTCTACCCTAATCTACCCTGACAAGATGGCATCTCTGTCGGCTTATTTCCCGTTACGAACGTAGGATATGTACGTTTAAAGATGAATTAACGTAAATAATTGCAATTTACGAACGTAAGAACTATGAATTGGCTATTGTGCTCCGACGTGTCATTCCTTACGTTCGTAACTGCCCTTAAGACCTAATTTTATCATGTTAATACGATATTTTATTACGTTCGTAAATTCCTTGGTCTCCGTCACTCGGGGATTCTGGCTGCTCTGCCACCTGTAACACCTTAATGGCGTCCTTGCTGCTGATGGCAAATCCCTCCGTCACCAAGTCGGCGGTTTTTCGTCTGAGATGTAGAAGGCGGTTTTGAACATCTTGACCACCCTCTGAACAACAAATAAGTCAATATTTTGCAGGTAAAACCGACCCCTGTGAAAAAGTTGACTAATCTGATGCAAGAAATGCAGTATTTATGCGGGTTTGCAGGTACGAAATGTTTTGGCTTACGAATCTCGGGGAGTTTCTTGTCTCTGCTTATTTATAATAACCAACTGCTTGCTTCCGGAAGATTGGGGAGGCAGGGGCATGGCTGTTTTGTATGAACCGGGGGAAAAAGTTCCAGCGGTTGCTTTACAGCTTGCTGATAAAATGTTGGGATGTCTTTATGGATAGCCCTGCTGCCAGTTTGCAGTTGTGGGTACACCTGCTCCACCTTCACAGGTGGGGCTTTTTGTTTTCTTAAAAAAGTGTATTTCGTCACCCCGAAAAGTAAAGATAATATAATTATGGATGGCAGTATTCTGCCCCATATGCCCTGTGGCAAGGGTGGATGTCAAGTAAACAGTTTTTCGGAATAGAGAAGGTGCTCGTTCATGGCCTGCCTCGCTTTCA
>CAYRFC010000042.1:11506-17003 GCA_964423365.1 uncultured Oscillospiraceae bacterium | reverse complement strand
AGCCCCCCGGCGCAGGCGCCGGAGCCCCCACCCGCCATGCCCCCCGCCGAGGCGGTGGCAGAAGCCCCGCTTGTAGCCGAGCCACCGGAGGAAAAGGCCCCCGAGGCCCCGGCGGCGGCGGACGAAGCGGCCCCTGCCTTGGAGCCTCCCGCCGAGGCGGCGGCGGAAGCCCCGCTTGTAGCCGAGCCACCGGAGGAAAAGGCCCCCGAGGCCCCGGCGGCGGCGGACGAAGCGGCCCCTGCCTTGGAGCCTCCCGCCGAGGCGGCGGCGGAAGCCCCGCTTGTAGCCGAGCCACCGGAGGAAAAGGCCCCCGAGGCCCCGGCGGCGGCGGACGAAGCGGCCCCTGCCTTGGAGCCTCCCGCCGAGGCGGCGGAGAGTGTGGCCCCCGTGCCGGACATCAGCCAGCCGGCGGGCCTGCCCGGCAGCAGCCTGAAGATTGAGCTGAACGGCCGCACCGTGGTTTTGCCCCCAAAAGCGGGCGGCAACCCCCATTTCCTGCTGGACATGCTGCCGCTGGTGGACATTGACCCCGGCAACCCCAAGGGCAAGATTCTCATTCAGCGCAATGGCGCCGACGCCGCCTACCTGGAGGAGCTGGTGACCGGGGACAGGGTGGAAATTCGCTGGGAGAACGAGCTTCCCGGCTAGGCTTTGACGACACCGTCAATTTTTCCCGCTTTTTTTTGTGCAGCCCGCATTTTTTTAACCCAAAAAAGTGGTATTCATGTATTTTTGTGCTATACTAGACAATAGGTATATGTGACCATCGATTCTTAGGAGGGACACTCATGCAAAAGCAGTCGGAGATTTTGCTTGAATCCGGCACGAATGAGCTGGAAATCATGGAGTTTACCATTGCCGGCAAGCAGTTCGGCATCAACGTGGCCAAGGTGCAGGAAATAATGAAGGTGCAGCCTGTGAACCCCATGCAAAAGGCACACCCCGATATCGAAGGGGTCTTCAAGCCCCGTGACGAGGTCATCACCGTGGTGGACCTTTCCCGCCATCTTGGCCTGGGCGAGAGCCAAAACCCCGATTTTGACATCTTCATCATCACCAATTTCAGCCAGGAGACCTATGCCTTCCATGTGCACGAGGTGGCGGGCATCAACCGCATCTCCTGGGAGAAGCTGCAAAAGCCCGACGACATTATATACGGCGGCGAGGAGGGCGTGGCCACCGCCATTGCCGAATATGACGGGCGGCTGATTACCATTCTGGATTTCGAGAAAATCATCCGCGAGATAAGCCCCAAAACCGGCATAGACCTGGAGCGCATTGAGGCGCGGCCCGATAACCATACCCCCATTCTGGTGGCCGAGGACTCGATGCTGCTGAGCCGCCTGGTGCTGGAGGGGCTGGAAAAGGCGGGCTACAAAAATGTAACCTATACCAAGCACGGCCTGGAGGCCTGGGAATATCTGGAGGAGATTCGCAAGAGCGGCCAGCCGCTGGACGACCATGTGCAGCTGGTGATTACCGACATTGAGATGCCCTATATGGACGGGCACCATCTGATAAAGAAGATACGGGAGGATGACGATTTTAAACACCTTCCCATCGTTATTTTCTCCTCGCTTATCAACGAGCAATCCATGGTGAAGGGCGACCAGCTGGGCGCCACGGGCCAATTCTCGAAGCCGCAGCTGGCAGAGCTGATTCAGTTTGTGGATGATTTGCTGCTTCACCGCCGGGCTTAGCGCCCGTGGGAACAGAATTACGCTCGTAATTTCGACATATTTCGATATTTAGTTTCTGCTTTAGGGAGTGACTGCGATGAGTGCTAACATCGTTCGGCAGCCGGTTATTGGCCCAGACGGCGAGGCTGTGGCCTATGAGCTTCTATACGAGGACAAGGGGGTATCTCTGTACAACCAGCAGGATACCATGGCCGCCAATATGATAGAGGATTTTCTTCTTCAGATGGATTCGGCCAGGCTTTTGGACGACAAGAAGGCCTTCATCACCTTTACCCCAAACCTGCTGGAAAAGGACATTCCCAAGATGTTCCGCCCCGATGGGCTGGTGATTCAGATAGAGGACAGCATTCTGGTGCACCCTGTGGCCCAAAAGCTGATAGAGGGCTACCAAAAGCAGGGCTTCCAGATTGCCATCAAGGGCTTTGAGTTTTCCAGCCGCTACTTTGCCATTCTGGATATTGTGGACATCATCAAAATCAACATGTCGAAGCCCAATCCCTCCCTTTCCAGCATTCTGGATATCAGCAACAGCTTTAAGAAAACGGTGATTGGCTACCATGTGTCCACGCCCGAGATATACGAGACCACCAAGGCCTTTGGCATACGCTATATGCAGGGCGCGGCGGTGGCCGAGAGCATGTATACCGCGGTGCCCCAGATGGAGCACCTGCAGTCGAACTTCTTCCAGCTCATCATTGCCATTACCAAAAGCGAGCCGGATTTGGACGAGATTGCGGGCATTATCTCCCGCGACGTCACCCTCACCTTCAGCCTGCTGAAGCTGGTGAACTCGGCCTATTTTGCCCTGCGCAACCCCGCCCGCAGCGTGAAGCAGGCGCTGGTGGTGCTGGGCGTGGGCCAGCTAAAGCAGTGGGTGTACCTGCTGAGCTTCAAGAACAGCGACGGGAAGATTCCCACCGAGCTGATAAAGACCAGCTTCCTGCGCGGGCAGTTCTGCCAGGAGCTGGCGGCCTTCCTGCCGGGGCTGCCCGTGAACAAGAACGAGGCCTACCTGATGGGTATGTTCAGTACATTGGGCTTGCTGATGGGGGTATCGCTGGAGGACGCGCTGGTGCCCCTGCCCATTGCCGACGACATCAAGGCGGCCCTGCTGCAGGGAGAGGGAAGCTGCGGCGCGCTGTATAACCTGGTGCTGAAATATGACAACGCCGACTTCAAGGGCATGGCCCCCTACGCCGAGGAGCTGGGCCTGGAGCAAAATATTGTAAGCCAGAAATACCTGGAGGCCGCCGAATATGTGAACCAGATTTGGAACGACCTGATGAGCCCCTACTCTGCCACCTCGGCCGGGGAGGGCCAATAAAGGGTATCCCCTGTCTTTCGATTTTCGAAAACCAAAAAGCCCTCTGAAGCCCTGGCTTTGGGGGGCTTTTCCCTTTGTGCAGTATTCCCATTGAATTTGCCGTGTTTTTTGGTATACTATTCGTCAGAGTGTTTGTGCATCATTCTTTTTAAAAGAAATCGGGCCGTTTTGCCTGTAATGCTCACATTCGTTTGAAAGGTCGATCGCCTTTCAAACGAATACTGCGGCAAAAGACGCCGCAGCGCATCTCATGCAAAAACTCTGATAAAAATATAGAGACAGGTTTAGCGAGTTTTAGGATACAATGGAGGAAAATACCATGGCCAATATCCAAGCGGATATCTCTATCAACGAGATGGGCCGTACCCTGCCGGTGCAGCTCTACTTCCCCACCGACCTGCCCGCCGAGGTGGGCAACAAGGTGAAGGGGGTCATCACCCTGCTGCACGGGCTTTCGAACAACAGCTCCAGCTGGATGCATTTCTCGGCCGCCTGCCGCTATGCCGCCGACAACGGCTATATTTTGGTGGCCCCCAGCGCCGACAACTCCTTTTACGCCGACATGGTGTTCGGCCCGCCCTTTTACACCGCGCTGACCCAGTGGCTGCCCGCCCAGCTCAGCAACATTTTTAAGATTCCCACGGCGCGGGAGATAAACTTTCTGGCGGGGCTTTCGATGGGGGGCTACGGCGCGCTGCAAATGGGCCTGCGCAACCCCGGGCGCTATGCCGCCATAGGCAGCTTTTCGGGTGTGGTGGACATGGCCTACTCTCTGGAGCACCACGACGACCCTTATGTGCGGCCCATTATGGAAAGCATCCTGGGCCCCGAGCGGAAGCTGCCCGACGAGTACAACATCTTCCGGCTGGCCGAGCGGGTGGCCGCCCTGCCCGAAGCTGAGCGGCCCCGGATATTCTGCACCTGCGGCGCGCAGGATGACTTTTTTGAAATAAACGAGCAGAACCGCCGCCTGGCCCGGCATCTGGAGAGCCTGGGGCTGGACTGCCTCTGCCAAAAATGGGACGGCGTGCACGAGTGGAACTTCTGGGACAGAAGCCTCGCTGAATTTATCGGCTTTGTGCAAAACAGCGGCTATGGGGCGAAAAAACGCGCCGACTGGGCCGCCCCGGCCAGCCCGCTGTAGAGCAACACCGCACAAAGCCCCGCCACATTTTGCCGAAAGGAGGCAAAACCATGCCCCATACCCCATTGGCCGACCGGCTGCGCCCCCAGAGCCTGGACGAGGTGGTGGGCCAGCAGCACCTGCTGGCCAAGGACAAGGTGTTCCGCCGGGCCATAGCCAGCGGCAGCATCCCCAACATGGTGTTCTACGGCCCCTCGGGCGTGGGAAAAACCACCGTGGCGCGCATCATTGCCGAAAACAGCAGGATGCAGCTGCACAAGCTGAACGGCACCTCGGCGGGCACGGGGGACATCCGCGAGGTGATAGGCAGTGTGGGCACATTTGGCAGCCAAAATGGGCTGCTGTTATATCTGGACGAAATTCAATATCTGAATAAAAAACAGCAGCAAAGTTTACTGGAGTTCATCGAGGACGGCTCCATCACCCTGATTGCCAGCACCACCGAAAACCCCTATTTCTACATTTACAGCGCCCTGCTCTCCCGCAGCACGGTGTTTGAATTTAAGGCCCTGACCACCGAGGACATCATGGAGGGGCTGAAAAACGCCGCCGCCAAGCTGGAGCAGGAGGGCGGGGTGAAGATTGGCTACGAAAAGGGGGCCCTGCACAAGCTGGCCCAGGGCAGCGGCGGCGACATGCGCAAGGCCCTGAACGGGCTGGAACTGGCCGTGAGCGCGGCGGCTGAGAACGGCGGGAAGAAAAAGCTGCTGCTGGAGGACATAGAGCAGGTGGCCCAGCGCAGCAACATGCGCTACGACCGCGCGGGAGACGAGCACTATGACATCCTCTCGGCCTATCAAAAATCCATGCGGGGCAGCGACCCCGACGCCGCCCTGCACTACCTGGCCCGCCTGCTGGAGGCAGGCGACCTGCCCAGCGCCTGCCGCCGCCTTTCGGTGTGTGCCGCCGAGGACGTGGGCCTGGCCTACCCGCAAATCATCCCCATAGTGAAGGCCGCGGTGGACATGGCCCTGCAAGTGGGGCTGCCCGAGGCCTGCGTTCCGCTGGCGGATGCGGTGGTTCTGGTGAGCCTTGCCCCGAAGAGCAACACCACCTACGAGGCGATAGGCAAGGCGATGGCCGACCTGAAAAAGGGCCGGGCCGGGCCCATCCCCCGCTGCCTGCAAAACAAGCATTTCGACGGCGCCGACGCCGAGGTGAAGGGGCAGTTCTACCAGTATCCCCACAGCTTCCCCGACCGCTGGGTGCAGCAGCAATATCTGCCGGACGAGCTGCTGGGGGTGCAGTATTACCAATATGGCGAGAACAAGACCGAGCAGGCCTTCCGGGAGTATTGGGACAGGGTGAAGGGGAAAAAGCCGGGGTGGT
>CAYRFC010000042.1:0-11406 GCA_964423365.1 uncultured Oscillospiraceae bacterium | reverse complement strand
ATGAACGACAAAGAGCTATGGGCCTTGATAGGCAGCCTGAGCCTTGCGGAAAAGGCCAGCCTGTGCAGCGGGGCCGACTACTGGACCACCAAGGCCATTCCCGAAAAGGGCATTCCCAGCCTGCGCATGGCAGACGGGCCCCACGGCCTGCGCTATGAAGAACCCGAGCATCAAGCCGAAAACGGCGGGGCCAGCCGCCGTGCCACCTGCTTCCCCCCCGCCTGCGCGCTGGCCTGCTCCTTTTCGCCGGGGCTGGCCCGGGAGGTGGGAAACGCCATTGCCGAGGAGGCGCTGGAAAACGGCGTGGGGCTGGTGCTGGGGCCGGGCGTGAACATCAAGCGCAGCCCCCTGTGTGGGCGAAACTTTGAGTATTTCTCCGAAGACCCCCTGCTGGCGGGCGAGATGGCCGCCGGCATGGTGAACGGCTTGCAGGAAAAAGGGGTGGGGGCCTCGGTGAAGCACTACGCCGCCAACAACCAGGAGACCCTGCGGATGACCATCAATGCGGCGGTGGACCCCCGCGCCCTGCACGACATCTACCTGCGCGCCTTTGAGATTGCCGTGAAAAAAGCGCAGCCCGCCACCGTAATGGCAAGCTACAACCGGGTGAACGGGCAGTACGCCTGTGAAAACCGGGCCCTGCTGTGCGACACCCTGCGCCTGCGCTTTGGCTTTACCGGCGCGGTGCTGAGCGACTGGGGCGCGGTGTACCGCCGCCCCGAGGCCGTGGCCGCCGGGCTGGATTTGGAGATGCCGTCCTCGGGCGGGGTGAACGACGCGGCGATAGAACAGGCGGTGAACGAGGGGCGGCTCTCCATGGCCGACCTGGACACCGCCTGCCACAACCTGCTGCGGCTGGTGTTCCAGTATGAAAAAAGCGGGCCCAGCCCGGTGCTGGGCCGACATGCGGCGCACCACGCCCTGGCCGCCGAGGCCCTGTGCCAGAGCGCCGTGCTGCTGAAAAACGAGGGCCAGCTTCCGCTGGCCGCAAACCAGACGCTGGCCGTGATAGGCGAGATGGCTGCACAGCCCCGGTTCCAGGGGGGCGGCTCCTCCCACATCAACGCGCAGCATTTGGTAAGCTTTACCGCCGCGCTGGACCGCGCCGGGCTGGACTATGTGTACACCCCCGGCCACCGGGGGATGGAAACCAACGACGCGCTGCTGCTGAACGCCGTGGCCGCCGCCCAAAAAGCCGAAAACGTGGTGCTGTTTTTGGGCCTGCCCGACCTGCTGGAATGCGAGGGCTATGACCGCGAGCACCTGCGCCTGCCCGACTGCCAGCTGCGCCTGCTGGACGCCGTGTGTGCCGCAAGCCCCCGGGTGTGCGTGGTGCTGAGCTGCGGCGCGCCTGTGGAAGCCCCCTGGCTGCACCGGGTGCAGAGCCTGCTGTGCCTCTACCTGGGCGGCGAGGCCCTGGGCGAGGCGACCCTGGCCCTGCTGCTGGGGCAGAGAAACCCCGGCGGCAAGCTGGCGGAAAGCTGGCCCCTGGCCTTGGCGGACAGCCCCTGCTACCACCACTTCCCCATGGGGCCGGACGAGGTGCGCTACAACGAGAGTATCTATGTGGGCTACCGCTACTACAGCACCGCCCAAAAGCCGGTGCTCTTTCCCTTTGGGCACGGCCTTTCCTACACGCAGTTTGCCTATGAGAACCTGACCCTCTCCTGCCAGAAGCTGCGGGCGGGCGGCGGGGTGAAGCTGGCCTGCCGGGTGAAGAACACCGGCGGGGTGGCCGGGGAGGAAATTGTGCAGGTGTATGCCGCGCGGCCAGGCAGCGCCGTCTTCCGCCCTGCACAGGAGCTGGTGGGCTTTTTACGGCTGCGCCTGCAGCCCGGCGAGGAGCAAACCGCTGAGATACAGCTGCCCTACGAGCAATTTGCCCACTACGACAGCGCCAGCGGCTGCCGGGTAGTGGAGGGCGGCTTCTGCACGCTTTTGGTGGGGGCCAGCAGTGCGGATATCCGCCTGCGCGGCGGGCTGGAGCTGGAGGGCGTGGCCCTGCACCCCCGCGAGGCCGAGGCCGCCACAGGCCCCTATGGGCGGATACGGGACAACCTTTTCCCCACCGCAGATTTTGCCGCACTGTATGGCAGGCCCCTCTCAGAAAACCGGCCGCCGCGGCCCGGCCAGTACACCGAGACCACCCCCCTGGCCCAGATGGAGGGGAGCTTCTGGGGCCGCCGGGTGCTGAACGTGGCCACCGCCGGGGCCGGGAAATTCACCCACTTTTCCAAAGACCCGGAGGTGAACAAGCGGGCCGTGCGCCAGATGGTGCGCGACACACCGCTGAAAAACCTGCCTCTGCAAACCCAGGGCATGGTGGACGACTGCACCGTGCAGGCCGTGCTGGGGCTGTTCAACGGGCAAAACGGCCCCTTGCGGGTGCTGGGCAGCCTGCATCTGCGCAAGATACTGCACGACAGCCCCTTTTCCCTGGCCGCCATTCTGAAGAAGAAAAAGTGACAAGTGCCATTCCCCCGCAAGAAAGGAAAGCCAATGAGAACCAAAGCCGACACCGCCCAAATAGTGGAACTGCTGAAGGAAGCCTACCCGGTGGGGATATGCTCTTTGGACTACGAGAACGCCTGGCACCTGCTGGTGGCGGTGCGGCTTTCGGCCCAGTGCACCGACGCGCGGGTGAACCTGGTGACCCCGGAGCTGTTCCGCCGCTACCAAAGCCTACAGGACCTGGCCGATGCGCCGCTGGAGGAGATTGAGGGGCTGATAAAAAGCTGCGGCTTTTACCACAGCAAGGCCAAAGACCTGAAGGGCGCGGCGCAGATGCTGTGCGAAAAGCACGGCGGCCTGCTGCCCAAGACCATGGAGGAGCTGCTGGCACTGCCCGGCGTGGGCCGCAAAAGCGCCAACCTGATTTTGGGGGACATGTACCACACGCCCGGGGTGGTGATTGCCGACACCCACTGCATCCGCATCTCGAACCGGCTGGGCTTTTTAAAAAACAAAGACCCCCTCAAGGTGGAAACCGCCTTGAGGAAGGTGCTGCCGCCGGAGGAGAGCAACGACTTCTGCCACCGGCTGGTGCTGCATGGGCGGGCCGTGTGTACCGCCCGCAGCGCTTTTTGTGAAAGCTGCGTGCTGGACGCGCTTTGCCCCAAGGTGGGGGTGGAAAAGGCCCCAGGCCGGTAGCGCCTGGGGCCGGGCCCTTGCCGCAGGAATTTTTACCCGGGCAGGGTGCGAATACCATCGGAATCAGGCTTTGGGGGCGGCCTCCCCGGCCATTTCCCCGCTGCCTTCCCCGCCCTTTTCGCCGGCTTCCAGCTCGGCCTCGTGGGGCGGGTCTTCCTTTTCTTCCTGGGGCATGACCAGATTGAGCACCAGGGCAATGATGGTGGCCGCCGCGATGCCGTTGCCGCCAAACAGGTAGCGCAGCCAGGTGGGGAAGTTCTGCATGGCGCCGGCTGCCGCGCCCGCGCCCTGCCCAAAGCCAATGCCGATGCCCAGCGAGATGGCGATAATGAGGGTGTTGCGCGCGTTCAGCTTCACCGAGGAGAGCAGGCTCATGCCGGTGACAGCGATGGAGGCGAACATGCAGATGACCGCCCCGCCCAGCACCGAGGGCGGAATGTTGGCAAAAAACTCACCCAATGGCCGGAAAAAGCCCGCCAAAATGAGGAAGATGGCCCCGGTGGCGATGGCGAAGCGGTTCACCACACGGGTCATGCGCACCAGGCCCACGTTTTGGCTGAACGAGGTGAGGGCCGAGACATTGAAAATGGAGCCCAGGACGCTGGAAAAGCCGTCGGCCAGAACGGTGCCGCGCAGTTCCGTGTCGGTGGGCATCCGGCCCAGGCCGCCCTCGGCCACGCCCGAGGTGTCGCCAATGGTCTCGATGGCCGTGACCACGAACATGAAAAGCATGGGGATGATGGCGTCCATCTTGAACTCAATGCCATAGCGGAAGGGGATGGGCACCGAGAAGAGGCCGTTGGCCAGTAGGTCCTTTAGGGTGAAGCTGAGGGTGAGGGCCTCGGCGGGGATGAGCAGGGCCATGAGGGCCGCCACGCCATAGCCCACCAGCATGGCGATGAGCAGCGAGGCCAAGCTGAAAATACCCTTGCCGAAAATACGCAGCAGAATGACCGTGAGCAGCACCACCGTGGCCACCAGCAGGTTTTGCAGGGAGCCGAAATTCGGGTTGATTTCGGGGCTGCCGCCGCCCGCGAAGGCCTGAATGCCCACCGGGATGAGGGTAAGACCGATGGAGAGCACCGTGACGCCGGTGACCAGCGGCGGGAAGAAGCGGCGGAGCTTTTTCATGAAGGCGCCAAGGCCCAGCTCAAACAGGCCGCCCACCAGCGTGGCCCCGGTGAGGGCCGCCCAGCCGCCCGACATGGCGATGGAGCTGTTCACCCCAATGAAGGCGCTGCTGGTGCCCATGACGATGGGCAGGCCCGAGCCGATGGGGCCGAGGCGGTAGAGCTGCACCAGGGTGGTGAGGCCCGCCAGCACCATGGCGCACTGGGCCAGGTAGGCAACGTCGATGCCGCCGGGGTTTGCCAGGGTGTAGGCCCCGCCCACCACCAGAAGCGGTGTGAGGTTGCCCACAAACATAGCCAGCACATGCTGCATGCCCAGCGCAATGGCCGTGGGCAGCGGGGGCTTGCCCTCCAGCTGGTACACCATCTCCTTAGTTTTTTTCGTTTTCAGGTCTTTTTTGTCATCCATCTTCGCACCTCCACAAGACTATTTTTTGGTATTCATTGCCCCTTTTTCCTTTTGCTTGTTTCGCTTGATGGTTTTATTGTAGTAGATTTGACAAATTTTTTCAAGACAACAAAAATATTTTTTTGACTTTGTTGCTTTGGCAGCATGCCGCCGCATCTTTTGTTTGACAGGCCGGGTGGCTTGTGCTATAGTAGTAAAGCCGCATGGCATGGGCACCTATAAGCGGCAGGCGCTGCCTGCCCGCCCTTTGGCCAGCGAGCCCCAGAAAGAAAAAGAGGGATTATTGCGTATGTATGCTATTATTCAGACCGGCGGCAAGCAGTACCGCGTGGAAAAAGGCGACGTGCTTTTTCTGGAAAAGCTGCCCGCCCAGGAAGGCGACACCGTGGTGTTTGAGGACGTGTTTGCCGTGGGCGAGGAGGGCAAGGTGAATGTGGGCAGCCCCACCGTGGCGGGCGCCAAGGTGAGCGGCCTTGTGCTGAAAAACGGCAAGGGCAAAAAGCTGAATATCATCACCTATAAGCCCAAAAAGGGCAGCGTGCGCCGCAAAGGCCACCGCCAGCCCTACACCAAAGTAGAAATTACCGAGATTTCCGGCAAGTAGAGGAGGAGGAACAGATGGCTCATAAAAAAGGTGTTGGTTCAACAAGAAACGGCCGTGACTCCGAGTCTAAACGGCTGGGTGTGAAACGGGCCGACGGCCAGTTTGTGCTGGCGGGCAACATTTTGGTGCGCCAGCGCGGCACCCACATCCACCCCGGTGTGAATGTGGGCAAAGGCAAGGACGACACCCTGTTTGCCCTCG
The DNA here is from genome assembly GCA_964423365.1 of uncultured Oscillospiraceae bacterium. Classification (GTDB taxonomy): domain Bacteria; phylum Bacillota; class Clostridia; order Oscillospirales; family Ruminococcaceae; genus JAAYCI01. The sequence continues at coordinate 5,912 of CAYRFC010000042.1, read as the reverse complement.
CCGATGGCCATGTGGCCTTTGAGCGCTGGGGCAAAGACCGCAAGCGCGTTTCTATCAAGCAGTAAACGTTCTGTTGCCGGGCCCGCTGTGGCCCGGTTTTTTTCCTTATAGGGTGAACCCTGCTGAAAAAACCGATGGGGGTTCATCCCGTCTCGAAAGCACAGAGGACTTATGGAGGTAGCACTTGTTCATTGACGTGGCAAAAATCCGCATTGAAGCGGGCAAGGGCGGGAACGGATGCGTGAGCTTCCACCGCGAAAAATATGTGGCCAATGGCGGCCCGGACGGCGGCGACGGCGGGCGGGGCGGCGATATCTACTTCCAGGCCAACAACCACCTCTCCACCCTGATGGACTTCCGCTACAAGCGCAAGTACTGCGCCGAAAACGGCCAGGATGGCCGCACCAAACGGTGCAGCGGCAAGGGCGCCGAGGATTTGACCATCCGGGTACCCCGCGGCACCCTGGTGTATGACGCGGCCACCGGCGCCTTGATGGCGGATGTATCGGGCGACGAGCCGGTGCTGCTGGCCAAGGGCGGGCGGGGCGGCTGGGGCAACAGCCACTTTGCCACCCCCCAGCGGCAGGTGCCGCGCTTTGCCAAGCCCGGCCTGCCCGGCGAATGCTTTGATTTGCGGCTGGAGCTGAAGCTGATAGCCGACGTGGGGCTGATTGGCTACCCCAATGTGGGGAAAAGCACCCTCATCAGTGTGCTTTCGGCGGCCAAGCCCAAGATAGCGAACTATCCCTTCACCACCCTGATTCCCATTTTGGGGGTGGTGCGGCTGGGGCCGGAGGAGAGCTTTGTGGCCGCCGACATCCCCGGCCTGATAGAGGGCGCCTCGGACGGGGCGGGGCTGGGGCACGACTTCCTGCGGCATGTGGAGCGCTGCCGCCTGCTCCTGCATCTGGTGGATGTGTCCGGCAGCGAGGGACGCGACCCCGTGGAGGACTTTAAGACCATCAACCGGGAGCTGGAGCGCTTTAGCCCCGCGCTGGCAGAGCGGCCCCAGATTGTGCTGGGGAACAAGTGCGACATAGCCACAGAGGAGCAGGTAGCAGCTTTTCGTGCCTTTGCCGAGGGCGAGGGGCTGGCATTTTATCCCATCAGCGCGGCCACCCATGAGGGCACCGCCCCCCTGCCCCGCCTGGTGTACACCGAGCTGCAAAAGCTGCCGCCCGCCGAGCAGTACCAGCCGAACTATGTGAAAACAGAGCTGCAGGCCGCCCCGCGCAGCTTCACGGCGCGCCGGGAGGACGAGGGCCTGTATGTGGTGGAGGCCCAGTGGCTGGAGCGCATTCTGGACGGCAGCGACATGGACGACTTTGAGAGCCTGCAATACTTCCAGCGGCAGCTGGAGCAGGAGGGCGTGCTGGAAAAGCTGGTGGCCCTGGGCGTGCAGGAAAACGACACCATCCGGATAGGCGACTATGAATTTGACTACGTGTTTTAGCGGGTTTAGCATATGAATGGGGAAAAGACCATGCTGCCTTTACCGGAAACTGAAATTGACATCCGTGAGCGGAGCATCCTCTCGCTGGCCTTTGTGGGCGACGGGGTGCTGGAGCTGCTGGTGCGCGCCCGGCTGGTGGCCCAGAGCCACAGCACCCCCGGCGCTTTGCACCGCGCGGCGGTGGAGCTGGTGTCTGCCAGGGCGCAGGCAAGGCTGCTGGACGCCCTGCTGCCCACCCTGAGCGAGGAGGAGGGCAACATTGTGCGCCGGGGGCGGAACGCCAGCAAGGCCACCGTCTCCAAAAATGCCAGCGCACAGGAGTACCGCGCCTCCACCGGGCTGGAGGCCCTGTTTGGCTGGCTGTATTTGCAGAACCGCGAACAGCGTATTCACGAATTGTTCCAGCTTCTCTGGCAAAATTACACCCAAAATGCCGAAAAAGACCCGGTTGTTTGAAAAATGAGGGCCGCTATGGTATACTTATTATCTGTATTGCGGGTTGCTGGAAAACCCGTATAAAGTCATGTATATACGCTGAATAGACGGAGGGGTCGCGTTTGTCCGGACATAGCAAGTGGAACAATATCAAGCGTAAAAAGGAAAAAACCGACGCGCAGAAGGCCAAGGTGTTCACCAAGATTGGCCGGGAGATGGGTGTGGTCATTCGCGAGGGCGGGGCCGACCCGAACAACAACTCAAAGCTGCGCGACCTGATAGCCAAGGCCAAGAGCCTGAACGTGCCGAACGACAACATCAACCGCGTTATCAAGCGGGCCGAGGGCGGCGAGCGGGACGACTACGAGAGCATTGTGTATGAGGGCTACGGCCCGGCGGGCATTGCCGTGATGGTGGAAACCCTGACCGACAACCGCAACCGCACCGCCGCCAACATGCGCCATTACTTCGACAAATATGGCGGAAACCTGGGGCAGTCCGGCTCGGTGGCCTACCTCTTTGCCCAGAAGGGCATTGTGCTGGTGGAGGGGGAAAGCCTGGACGAGGAAAAGCTGATGGAAGACGCCTTTGACGCCGGGGCCGAGGATTTTGACCTGGACGACGGCATGGCCGAGGTGACCTGCGAGCCAAACGCCCTGCGCGAGGTGAGCGAGGCGCTGGCGGCCAAGGGCTACACCGTGAGCAGCGCGGAGCTGGAATACCGCCCCGGCACCCAGGTGGCGCTGGGCGGGGAGGAAAACCTGAAAAACTTTGGCCTTCTGCTGGAAAAGCTGGAGGACGACGATGATGTGCAGGACGTGTGGCACAACATGGAAAACGAAGAAGATTTGGAACTATAGACGCTACAGGGAGTTTTGGGGGCTGTAAGGGCCCCGGCCCAGCACAGTGGCACGTGGCCCGCCGAGGAGTGCGGCGGGCGGAAAGAAAGGTGGCATGACCGGTGGAAAGGATTTGCGATAACTGCATGAGCCGTGTGCCTATTGGCACCGACAAATGCCCGCGATGCGGCATCCGTTTTGAAAACACAAACCCTGGCGGCGCTTTGCCGAATGGGTGGGTGCTGAGCGGGCGCTATACCGTGGGGCGGTATATCGACATCGATGGCGAAGGGGTGACCTATTCCGCCATAGACGGCAATACCTTACAGCGGGTACACATCAAGGAGTATATGCCGGTGACCCTGTGCGCCACCCGGGACGAGACCGGCTCCATCCTGGCCAAGCCCGGCTGCGAGGTGCTGTTCAAAACCACCCGGATGGACTATGCCGAGCTGTATGGCATCCTGCTGCGGATGGGCCTTGTGGAGGGGCTGATTCAGGTGCTGGATGTGTTTGAGGAGAACAACACCGCCTACGCCGTGCTGGAAAAGGTGGAGGGCCCCACCCTGACGGAATATATGACCCGCCGGGCCGAGCCGATGGACCCCGCCCGTGCCCTGGCCATTCTGCGCCCGGTGATGATAGGGGCGGAGGCCATGCACTCGGCCAGCGTGGTGCACCGCGGCATCAGCCCGGACAACATTGTGCTGGAGAGCGGCGGCAGCGCCAAGCTGGGCGGCTACGCCACCCTGGCCCTGCGCCAGCAGGGCAGCGAGCTGAAGCCCAAGCTCTACCCCGGCTATTCGGCCCCCGAGCAGTATGCCGCGAGCGAATTTGAGGGCCGCTACACCGACGTGTATGCCCTGGGCGCGGTGCTGTATGAGATGCTGACCGGCGAGCCACCCGTGCCCGCCGACGAGCGCAAGATTCACGACGGGCTGCGCCCCGCCCGCGCGATGGACAAGGAGATTCCGGGCTTTATCTCCACCTCCATCACCCAGGCCATGCGCCTGAGCAGCGACGAACGCATTCAAACCATCTCTGAGCTGCGCCTGGCCCTGACCGGCGAGGGACGGCGGCCCGCCAAAAGCGGCGGCGGCTCGGGCTTTCTCAGCCGCCAGCAGATGATTGTGGGCGGGGTGGCGCTGGGTGCCATTCTGCTGCTGGTTCTCATCATTCTGGGCGTTTCCCTGCTGGGCGGAAAGGGCAAGGACAAAAACAGCAGCAGTCTCCCCTCCTCCTCTCTCTCGATAACGCCGGGTGATTTGACCGTGCCGAACTTTGTGGGCCTGGTGTATGCCGACGTGGTGAAGGGCAACTCCTACGCCAACTTCAACTTTGCCACCCCCACCGAGGAGTTTAACAACGACGTGCCCGCCGGGCGGATTGTCTCGCAGTCGCCCGCGGCCGGCACCTCCTGGGACGGCACCACGCCGCTGAACTTTGTGGTGAGCAAGGGCCCCAAGACCGAGGAGATGCCAAACCTTGTGGGCAAAACCAAGGAGGAGGCCATTGCCGCACTGACCGCCCTGGGCGTAAAGTATAAAGAGGAGCTTTCTCAGGAGGCCACCGACTATGAGGCGGGGGTTGTGATTCGCACAAACCCGGCCGCCGGCAGCCAGGTGAAGGGCGGCGCCGAGGTGACCCTGTACATAGCCGACAAGCCCAAAACCGTGGCCATGCCGAACCTGATTGGGCTTTCTGCAGGGGATGTGCGCACCGAGATGCAGAAGGCCGGGCTGAACTACACCACCACCACCAAAGCCAACGACGGACGGGGTGTTCCCGGTGTGGCAGCCGAGACCAGCGTGGCCGCCGGCACCATGGTGGACCCCTCCAAGGACACCATCTCGGTGCTGGTGTGGGCCGACGTGAGTATGCCAAACCTTGCCGGCAAAACGGTGGCCCAGGCCCAGCAGATACTGAACGACCTGCGCAGCAGTGCCAGCGGGGTGAGTGTGTCTGTGACGGTGGCCTCGGGCGACCCGAACGGCACCATTGTGAGCACCGACAAGGACGGCAGCACCATTCGCAGCGGGGACGTGATTGGCCTGCATATGTCGGCTGCACCCACCCCGCCCACCCCCCCGACCGACCCGCCGGTGCCCCCTCCCCAGGACGCGGAGCAGAGCTGAAACCAAAAACAAATTTGCCTGCAATGAGCGGAGCTGTTCTGTCCCCTTGGCTATGCCGGGGGGATTTTTTGCGCCAATGCTTGCAAGCTGGCCTGCCAGCCTATATAATAGGTCTGTTCCCATGCGTATTTTCTTGGGAAAACATGGCACAGCACGAGTTCTTCTTGGCAAGCAAAATGGCACAGCACCGGCAGGAGGCCCCCATTGACCAACGAAACCATCCTAGTGATTGAGGACGACAAGAGCATTCGCAATTTTTTGCGCCTGGCTTTGAAAAACGGGGGCTTTGAGCCGCTGGAATGCGACCGGGGACTGGCGGGTATCTCGCTGTTTCTGAGCCACCGCCCCAGCCTGGTGCTGCTGGACCTGGGCCTGCCCGACATTGACGGCATGGAGGTGCTGGCCCATATACGGGAGGAGAGCCATGTGCCGGTGGTGATTGTATCGGCCCGGGGGCAGGAGCGGGAAAAGGTGGAGGCCCTGGACAAGGGCGCGGACGACTACATCACCAAGCCCTTTGGGGTGGATGAGCTGATGGCGCGCGTTCGGGCGGCCCTGCGCAAGCGCCGCCCCGAGGCGGCCGCCGCCCGGCAGTTTGCCCTGGACGGCTTGCTGGTGGACTATGAGAAGCGGAAGGTGCTGCGGGACGGAGAGGAAATTCACCTGACGCCGATAGAATATAAAATGCTGGTGCTGCTGACCCAAAATGCCGGGAAGGTGGTGACCCACCGTTATATTCAGGAGGCCGTGTGGGGCTGCGAGAGCGGAGACGACTACCAGGCGCTGCGGGTGTTTATGGCGAATATCCGCAAAAAAATAGAAAAAAGCACCGCCTGCCCCCGCTTTATACTGACGGAGATGGGCGTGGGCTACCGCTTTGCCGACGAATAGAACACAAATACGTTATAAGTATAAGTATTAAGCCACCGTAACGCCGGGTTACGGTGGCTTTCTTTATGCTTTCTTTATACCTTTAGAGTTTTTTTGAATGGAGTCTTAACGCGGGGGCATGGTAGGCTGTATACAAGAACAGAAGGCTAGAGGAGGAGA
>CAYRFC010000041.1:0-17449 GCA_964423365.1 uncultured Oscillospiraceae bacterium | reverse complement strand
GGCGGCTCTTAGCCCGAGACCAACGCAGCCATTCGCCGTTTCTGCCAAGAGCAGCTTAGCTCATGTTATGTTCATTTGCTCTATACCTGTATCCCAAATTCCAGCCGCCGCATGCGAGACGCTATTCCTGGCTCTCATGAGGCGCTGATTCCATCTCGTTCAGCCCCGCGTCCGGCAAGCCCGCCTTGCAGCACGCAAAAGAAGAAGGCCCAGCGCGGGCCTTCTTCCTTTGAATAAGAAACGTCAATCCGAACTCATATCCACACTCTCTAAGAAATATCAACAGATTTTCCCGTCTTAGAATTGTCCTCGGGGTTCCCCCGGGGCAGCGAGCTCAAAATTTGCAGCAGCAGCTCCACCAGCCCCACGTTGTATCCGCTGGAGGCATACACGGCCCTGCCTGCGCCATCACTGCACACGGCCAGTGGGGGGCTGTCGGGGTCGCAGTACAGGCTGCGCGCATACAGCTCCATGCTCTCCTCCCAGTCCACCAGCAAAACACACATCTCCGGGAAGGCTTTTGCCACCTTGGCAAAGGTGGCCTGCTCTGCCGCCTGTGCGAAGGGGAGCAGGGCCACCAGCCGCACTGCCTTTTCCTGCAGGCTCTGCCTGGCCTCCAGCAGCTCATTCAAAACATGCTCGGTGGGCTCCTCCCCCGGCAGCAGCCAGAACAAAAGGCCGGGGGCATTTTCCAGTATGTCCGGCAGGCACACCGCATCACCCGCCCGTGTCTGCGCCCAGCCCTCCGGCAGCGTATAGCAGGGCAGCACATCCGCCAGGCGGTAGTCTCGCATCTGCATGCAAATGGGCATGTCCCGCTCCAGCGTCAGCTCACAGCGGGCCGCATATTGGCTGCCGTTTGGCAGCCGCACACTGGTAAGCAGGCGGTAGCGCCCCAGCGGCAGCCGCAGGGCCATGGCGTTTCCCTGCCAATTTTCCTGCAGGGCCAGCGTTTGCCAGCCCTGCCCGGTGTGGCGGGCCAGGCTCCAGTTCTTCCGGTACACCAGGGAATACTCCGCCGGGTTTTGCAGTGTGAGAAGGGCAGAGGCCTCCTCCCACGGGGGCACAAAGGCCGTGCCGTTCCAGTAACAGGGCGCGCCGTCCTCGGGGCGCAGCCGCGCGGGAATGCCCCAGCTGCGCAAAAGGGCCACAAACAGCAAGGCCCGGCTCTTCTCGTCCCAGCGCCCGGCACGCAAGGCCGCCTCGGGCGCCCAGAACAGGTTTGGATATTCCTCCAGCAGTCCATTTTGGCACAGCCTTTCCCACAGCAGGGCCGGCTGCTCGCGCATCCGCCCCCCCTCCTCCCCGGGAAAGGCGGCGGCCAGCGCCCCGCGCCAGGGTGTCAGCCTTTCGGTGGCAATGCGTGGGCAAAGCACCGCCTTTGTAAAAAGCTCCCTCGGCCACTTCGCAGCATGGGGCATGGCGCCCCGCAGGTGGTCTTCCAGCACCTCGGCCGGGGTGTCCAGCAAATCCTTTTCCGCCAGGCTGCCCAGCAGCGCCAGCCGCATAGGGGTGTTTTCCCTCTGCAAAAAAGCCAGAATTTCCCTGAAATTGCCCCTTGCCGCCAGCAGATACCGCCGGGCCTCCTCCCCTACCGGCAGGGCCTGAATCTCGGCGGCGCGGGCCGCGGCGCACTGCTGGCGCAGCCCGGCACCCCGCGCCAGCGCTTCGGCCCGCCACTGCTTTTGCTCCTTTGTAAGGGCGGGGGCGCTGCGCGTGCCCGGGGGGGCCAAAAAATCGAAATGCTGCCAGCTTCCGGCGGCAACCTGTGGCTGCAATTCCAGCCTGCACAGCGCCTCGCCCGCCGGAAAAAGCGCCTCGGCCCAGCCCTTGGCCGGGTGCCGCACCTCCAGATAGACATCCCCCAGTCCCAGCTCCACTTCGGCCATGCCATCCTGCCCGGTGCACAGGGTGAGCACCGGGTATAGCACCGCCTCGTTCAGCACCTCCACCTGCACCGCCGCATTCAATACCGGCGCACCCTTGTGCAGCACACACACCCTGCGCAGCCCCACCGGGGCGTAACGGGCCGTTTGGCTATAAAACTGCGCCGGGCCCCGGCGTTCCAGCCCTGCGCCGTCCTGCGGCCCTGCCGGGCTGCCCTGCGGGGCAAACTTGCGGCTGTGCACCAAAACGGCGCGGCTGGCCGCCACATTGAACCATCCCTTGTCCAGCACCGGCTCCGGCTCGCAGGCGCCCATAAACCGCCACTGCCCCTTGCAAAACACCTCCACCCAGGCGTGGTTGTCGTCGCAGTGGCTCCACCGCGGGGCATACACCTGCCGCGCCGGGATGCCCACACTGCGCAGTGCAGCCACCACGAAAGCCGACTCCTCGCCACAGCGGCCCACCCCGCTTTTGTACACCGTCCACGGCGAGGCCGTCCTGTCGTCCTGCTGGCGGTAGGTGGCCTGCTCGTGGCACCAGCGGTTCACCTCCAGGGCGGCCTGCGCCAGCTCCATGCCCTGCACACGGGGATACAGCTGCGCGTGATATTCGTCTAAGTGGAAGCTGATATCCTCATCATTTACCCTGTGGCAGGCCACATAGTGCAAAAAGAGATCCTCTTCCAGGGCGGCGCACCAGGGCACCGTGGCACGCAGCATGGCGGCGTGCGCGGCAAATTTCGCAAAGAGCGCCGGGGGGTAATTGTCCCTGTCGCTGGGGGGAAGGCAAGCCAGCAGCTGCGCAAGGCAGGCACGCCCCGTCTCATCCAGTCCCTCTGTGCTTCTCCTGTCCTCACTCATGCTCAGCCCTCCGCTTCCCAGCCGCTGCAAAGGCGGTATAGCGTTTCCACCATTGCCCCGGTGGCCCCGGCGGCGTGGTATTCCAGCTTGGGCTCATCCACCCAGGCGGTGCCCGCAATGTCCAAGTGCGCCCAGGGCAGCCCCTGGGTAAAGGCCTCTAAAAACATACCCGCCGTCAGGGTTCCGCAGCCACCCTTGGACATGTTGCTGATATCCGCATAGGGGCTGTCCAGCATCTCGCGGTAGGCCTTGTCCACCGGCACGCGCCAAATTTTTTCGTCGCTCGCCTCGCCCGCTGCCAGCAGCCGGGCGGCCAGCGCATCGCTTGTGCTCATCATGGCGGTGTAGATATGCCCAAAAAAGCCGTAACAGGCGCCCGTAAGGGTGGCGGCGTCCACCAGATGGGTGGCCCCCTCCCTCTCTATGGCATAGCAAAGCGCATCGGCCAGCAGCAGGCGGCCCTCTGCGTCGGTGTTGCCAATGTAGATGCTTTTCCCCGCCATGCAGCCTATCACATCTCCGGGGGTGTAGCTGCCACTGGATATGCGGTTTTCGGCGGCGGGCACCACCGCCACCACATTGGCCCGCGCACGCTGCTCTGCCAAGGCCAGCACCGCCCCACACACGGCAGCGCCGCCCGCCATGTCCCCGCGAATGCCCCCCATGGAGGCGGCAGGCTTCAGGCAATAGCCCCCCGTGTCGCAGGTGATGCCCTTTCCCACCAGGGCCAGGCGGTGGGGGCTTTGGGGCGCGCCGTTGTAGCGCAGCACAATCAAGCGCGGGGGGTTCTGGGCACTTTCGCCCACGGTGCCCAGCGCCTCCATGCCCAGCGCCTTGATTTGCCCCTCGTCCAGCACCGTGCAGTCCACACCGGCCTGCCCTGCCGCCGTTTGCATCGCCTCGGCCAGCAGGGCGGGGGTGCAGCGGTTGGCCGGGCGGTTTGTCAGGTCGCGCGCCTGGCGTATGGCGGCCACCAGGCTGTCGCTCTCGGCCAGCACCATCTCGGCATCCGGAGCATCAGCAGGGTCCAGATACAGCGCGAAGGCGGGGCGGGGCTTCTTTTCGGCATAGCTCTCCGGCTCCAGCAGGGCCAGGCGGGCGCCCATCACCAGGGCACGCAGGCCGCCTGGGCCAAGGCCTTCCGCCTCCCCCGCCAAGAGCACGGCGGCACCGGCCCCCAGGCTTCGCGCCGTTTTCACCGCCTTGGCCGCGGCGCGGCGCAGCAGCAGGGTATTCAGTTCTGCCCTGGGGCCAAGGCCCGTCCATAACAAGGGGCTGGCCCCCAGCGCCAGCGGGCGCTGCTGCAGGGCTTCCCCGTCTGCCCCCTCCGGCGCTTCCTCACGGCAGGCAAAGCGCAGCCGCCAGGCGGGCTCCTCTTTCCATATCTGCATCCTTTCGTCCTCCCTGTAGGGCCTAGCGGGCGGCGGGCAAAGCGCCGGGGCGCAGCCGCAGGGCCAGCACGGTATCGCTTGTGTCGGGCAAAGCCGGGTTTGGCCCCATGTCCACAAAGGCAAGCCCGGGGTAGTCGCTGTGGTTCCAGTGGGTGGAAAGCGGCATCTCGCAGCCGTCGCACAGGCGGCGCACCTCCAAAATATCCTCTTTGCCTATGCCAAACAGCGGCAGAGCGCCCACGGTGTTTTCCATCACATGGTAATACAGGGTGTCTCCGCAGCGGGTGAAGCGGCCATACTCCGGCTTTTCCAGCCCGGCAGCGCCGCAGCCGTAGATGCTTTCGCCGTTCTTGTCCATCCACTCGCCCAGGGCCTCCAGCGCCGCCAGAGAGGGGGCCGGAATGACGCCGCGTGCGTCGGGGCCGATGTTCAGCAGCAGATTCCCCCCCTTGGAAACACATTCCACCAGCTTTTTCACCAGCAGGGGCGCGGGCTTAAACAGCCGGTCGTGTGCGGTGTAGCCCCAGCTACCGTTCATGGTCACGCAGGCCTCCCACACCAGCGGCTCGCCGTTTTTGCCCACCACGCCGCCGGGGGGAATCATCTGCTCGGGGCTCACAAAATCCCCATGGTAGGCGCTGGGTTTTCCCTCGGCCAAGGAGCCAAAGCCCTCTCCGCTCACCTCCAGCCGGTTGTCTATCACCACGTCTGGCTGGTAGCGGCGCACCATCTCCATCAGCCTCTCCGCCTCCCAGGCCTCCCCTCGCATTCCGGGGTAGGAGAAGTCAAACCACAAAATATCCAGCTTGCCATAGCCGGTGCAAAGCTCCTCCACCTGCCTGTGCATATAGGCAATATACCGGCTGAAATCCCGCTTTTCGTTCGAGTGGCTCTCCTCCCCGCGCATGGGGTGATGCAGATCGCCATAGTGGGGATAGTCCTCATGGTACCAGTCCAGCAGGGAATAGTAAAGCCCACAGCGCAGCCCCTCGCTGCGGCAGGCCGCGGTAAACTCCCGCACAAAATCCCGGGCCGCAGGGGTGTTGGTGCTCTTGAAGTCGGTGGTGGCGGTGTCCCACAGGCAAAAGCCATCGTGGTGCTTGGCGGTCAGCACCACATAGCGCATGCCCGCGCGCCTCGCCGCCTTCACCCATTGGCCGATGTCGCACTGCGGGGCGGAAAATTCCTCAAAATAGCGCATATAGGGCTGCTTTGGTATCCGCTCATTGCTGCGCATCCACTCGCCCCGGCCGTGGATGGCATACAGCCCCCAGTGGATAAACATGCCGAAGCGGGCCTCGGTAAACCAGCGCACCCGCCGCTGGTAGGCGTCTCTGTCAAACTGGAACACGGCGGTTCCTCCCTGTTTCTATGGGTTTCACCCCCCTTGGCCGGGGCCAAAGGGGGTGTTTCGCGTGTATTATTCGTCCAGATGCAGGCAGGCCACCTGATGGCCCTCCCCCACCTCTTGCAGGGGGATGCGTGCCCGCATGCAGTCTGGCTGGCATTTGGGGCAGTGCCCCTGGAAGGGGCAGCCCACCGGCAGATGGATGGCGCTGGGGATATCGCCCGGCAGCCTTTTGCGCTCCGCCTTCACGGTGGGGTCGGGTATGGGCACCGCCGAGAGCAGGGCCTGGGTGTAGGGGTGGCAGGGCCGGGCGTACAGGTCCTTTTTGGGCGAAATCTCCACAACATATCCCAGGTACATCACGGCAATCCGGTCACTGATCATCTCCACCACGCTAAGGTCATGAGAGATGAACATGTAGGTGAGCTTTAGTTTCTTTTGCAGGTCTTGCATCAGGTTCAGCACCTGGGCCTGAATGGAGACGTCCAGCGAGGAGACGGGCTCGTCGGCAATGATGAGGCTGGGGTTCACCGTCAGCGCCCGTGCAATGCCGATGCGCTGGCGCTGCCCGCCCGAAAATTCATGCGGCCAGCGGCGGGCGTGCTTTTCGTTCAGCCCCACGGTACGAAGCAGCTTGTGGGCAAGGCGCAGCCGCTCCTCCCTGGGCATATCCGTGTGCACCAAAAGCGGCTCCGCCACAATATCCTCCACCCGCATCCGGGGGTTCAGAGAGCCGTTCGGGTCCTGGAAAATCATCTGGATATCCTTGCGCAGGGGGCGCATGTCGTTCTCGCTCAGCTTGGTGATATCCTGCCCCTTGAAAATCACCTCCCCGGAATCCGGTTGAATCAAATGGTCAATCATGCGGCCGGTGGTGCTTTTCCCGCAGCCACTCTCCCCCACCACCGAGAAGGTCTCGCCGGGGTAGATGTCGAAGCTGATGTCGTTCACCGCGTGGACAAAGTTCTTTTGGCCCAGCAGCTTCTTCCCAGCCGGGAAGGTCTTCACCAGGTTTCTCACGCTCACCAATGGCTCTGTTGCGCTCATACGGCTTCGCCCCCTTTCGCGTTGTCCGGCTCGGCCAGCCAGCAGCGGCAGCTCCGTTTCCCGTCCAAAGGCATCAGGGGCGGCTCCTGCTCACACCGGGCAAAGGCATGCGGGCAGCGCGGGGCAAACTTGCAGCCCACCGGCATATTGGCCAGGTCCGGCACGCTGCCGGGTATGGAGGGCAGGCTGGTCACCCCGCTGCCCAGCTTTGGCACCGAGGCTATCAGCCCTTGGGAATAGGGGTGCCTCGGGCGGGCATATAGGTCCTCCACGCCCGCCTCCTCCACAATGCGCCCGGCATACATCACCAGCACCCGGTCGCACATCTCCGCCACCACCCCCAGGTCGTGGGTGATGAGGATGATGCTGGTGTCAAACTCGTCTCGTATCGACCGCATCAGGTTCAAAATCTGGGCCTGGATGGTCACGTCCAGCGCGGTGGTGGGCTCGTCGGCAATCAGCAGCTCGGGGTTGCAGCTCATCGCCATGGCAATCATCACCCGCTGGCTCATGCCGCCCGAAAGCTGGTGGGGGAAGCTGTGCGCCGTTTCCTCCGGCGAGGGGATGCCCACCTTGCCCAGCATCTCCAGCGCCAGCGCGTAGGCCTCTGCCTTGCTTTTGTCCAGATGCAGGCGGATGGCCTCCACCATCTGCGTGCCCACCCGCATCACCGGGTTCAAAGAGCTCATGGGCTCCTGGAAAATCATGGAGATGCTTTTTCCCCGCACCTTGCGCATCTCCTTGTCGCCACACTGCAGAAGGTCCTTCCCGTCCAGAACCACCTGCCCGGCGGTCACACGGCCGGTGGTATTTTTAAACAGCTGCATGATGGAAAGCGAGGTGACGCTTTTGCCGCAGCCGCTCTCCCCCACTAGGCCCACTATCTCCCCGCGCCCCACCTGGAAGCTGATGTCGTTCACCGCCACCACGGTTTTCTTTTTACTCACTTGGAATTCACTACGGAGGCCCCGTACGTCCAGCAAGATATCTTTGGTTGGCATTTTGGTTCCTCCTTATTTGATTTTGGGGTCCAGCGTGTCGCGCAGGCCGTCGCCAAACAGGTTGAAGGCCAGCACCGTGAGGAAGATGATAAGACCGGGGAAATACACAAGATGCGACGCCACCCCGATATAGCTGCGGCCCGAGGAGAGCATGGCCCCCCATTCGGGTGCGGTCACGTCGGCGCCGTAGCCCAAAAAGCTCAGCGAGGCCGCCGCCAAAATGGCAGAGCCGATGCGCATGGTGAAATTGACAATCATGGACTGCACGGTGCCGGGGAAGATGTGCATGGAAAGAATGCGCCCGTTTTTGCACCCAATGCTGTGGGCCACCTCCACATACAGGCTGTTTTTCACCTGCAGGGTGGCGCTGCGCATGATGCGGGCAAAGGAGGGCACCGTAAACACCGCCACCGCAATCACCACGTTGATGGTGCCCGGCCCGATGATGGCCACCACCGCAATACACAGCAGAATATCCGGCATGGCAAACAGCACATCGCTGGAGCGCATCACCAGCATTTCCAAAATGCCGCCGTAATACCCCGCCAGAATGCCCAGCACGGTGCCCAGCGCCGCACCCGCAATCACGGCCGACAGCGCCACCCCCAGCGAAAGCCCGGTGCCGGCCAGCATGCGGCTCAGCACATCCCGGCCATATTCATCGGTGCCAAAGGGGTGCGCCATGCTGGGGCCCGCCATGATGTTCTGGTAATCCGGCTCGGAGGGGGTATAGGGGGCCACATAGGGGCCAATAAAGGAGAGTATGACGAGAATCAATATAAACGCGCCTGCAATCACAGCGGTTTTGCGCTGAAAAAACTTCTTAAAAAACTCCCGGCTGCGGCTTTGGGCCGCCGCCGTGGGTGCATCGATGAACTCCCCGGAAGGGCCGGGCGCGCCGGGGCCGGGCTCCTCATTCGCCAGCTGCTGCATGGCGATGTCATTGGTCAATTCCGACATTGTACACCCTCCCTCCTAGTTGTACCGAATCTTCGGGTTCAGTGCGCCATACAGCAGGTCCACAATCAGGTTGATGATGATATACTCCAGGGCGAAGAACATCAGCAAGGCCTGGATGGTCTGGTAGTCCCGAAAGGTGATGGAATCCACCATCAGCCGCCCAAGGCCCGGGATGGAGAACACCGTCTCCACCAGCACAGAGCCGGCCAACAGCCCGCCTATTTGCAGCCCCACCACCGTTACCACCTGCACCAAGGAGTTCCGGAAGGCGTGCCGCAGCACCACCAAAATCTCTCTCTGGCCCTTGGCCCGGGCGGTTCGCACATAGTCCTCCTGCATGGTTTCCAGCATGGAGGAGCGGGAGAAGCGGGCAAAGATGCCCATCACGCCACAGCCCAGGGTGATGGTGGGCAAAATATAGGCCTGCCAGCTGTCCAGCCCGCCGGTGGGCACCAGCCGCAGCTGCACAGAGAAAATTTGAATCATGACAAGGCCCAGCCAGAATGCGGGCACCGAGATGCCTGAGGTGGCAATCACCATGCCCAGGTAATCCAGCGCTTTGCCGCGCTTCACCGCGCTTAGCATGCCCAGGCCTATGCCCACTATGGATGACCACAGAATGGCAAAGGCCGTGAGGGACACGGTGGCCGACAGACGGCTGCCAATCATCTCGCTCACCGGCAGGCCGGTTTTGTAGGAGGTGCCCAAATCTCCCTGGAACAGCCTGCCCATATAGTGGATGTACTGCACGGGCAGCGGCTCGTTCAGTCCCATCGATTCCGTGAGGGCCAGATAGTCCTCCTGGGTGGCCTCCTTGTCCAGCATCATACGCACCGGGTCGCCGGGAATCATGTGGATGAACAGAAAGACCAAAATGGAAATGATGATGACCAGGGGAATGGTGCCAAGCAGACGTTTTACAAAATAGCGAAGCAAGTATTTCACCTCCCGGTTTGACACACAAACCACTCTTCCTCTTGTTTCGGGTGCGCGAATGGCCCATGAACGTCTGCATTCGGCGGTGCTTGCCACCGCCGAATGCAGCAACATCATACACATGCCAAAGGGACGATGCCAGCGGCACGCACAGCATTTGAACAAACGTTTAGGCGAGCGATGCGGTGGCGAAATACAGCGAGCCATCAGGCCGCAGGGAGATACCGCTCACATAGTCTTTTTCGGCGGCCAGCACCTGGTCGCTTCCCATGAACACCCAGGGGCACTCCGCCCAAACCAGGTCCTGTGCCTGGCCATACAGTTTTTCCAGCTCCGCAGGGTCGGTGCTGGCGCGGGCCTCATCCAGCAGGGCGTCAAACTCGGCGTTTTCCCAGTAGGCGGTGTTGGCGCTGGTGGGGGGAATAAACTCGCTGTGCAGAATGTTGCGCATAGAGCCGTCCGGGTCGAAGGAGGAGGAGCTCCAGTTCACATACCAGGTCTCAATGGTGGCCTCATTTTCCTCCACGTAAATCATGTCGCTGATGGTGTTGGGCTCCATGGGCAGCACCTCCACATTGATGCCAATCAGGGCCATCTGCTGCTGGAAGAACTGGGCGCCCTTCTGCTCGGTCGTGGTATTGTCACACCAAATGGTGAGGTCGAAGCCGTTTTCATAGCCCGCGTCCGCCAAAAGCTGCTTGGCCTTCTCCACATCATAGGCATAGGGCTCGTGCGCTTTATAATATTGAATGGTGCTGGGGAAGGCGGAGTAGACGTCCTCGCCGTAGCCGTTGAACACGGTGGCAATATACGCCTCGTTGTTGAAGGCATAGTTCATGGCCTGCCGCACCCGCACATCACTCAGCGCCTCAACGCGTGTGTTCAAGGTGATATAGCGCATGATGTTGGAGGGCATGGCCAGCACCTTGATGTTGTCGGTACCGTCTACGCTGCTGGCCTGAATGAAGGGCATGGGATAGATGTAATCGGCCTCGCCGGTTTGCAGCATGGCCACCCGGCTGCCGTCCTCCTCCACCGCGCGGAAGGTCAGGCTGTCCACGGTGCTGCCCTCGCCCCAGTAGTTGGCATTGGGCTCATACTTCACATAGTCGCCCTCCACGCGCTCCACAAACACAAAGGGCCCGGTTCCCGCCCCGGTTTTGTTCAGGTCGGTGCCATCGCTTAGGGACTTGGGGCTCACGAAATACATCTGGGTGAATTGGTTCAGGAAGGAGACGTTCGGCTCGTCCAGCACAATCTCCACCGTGTAGTCGTCCAGCGCGGTATAGCTTATGAATTTAGAAATACGGCGGTACTGGCGCAGCTGGTCGTTGGCCATCACGCGGTCGAAGTTTGCAATCACCGCCTCGGCGTTGAAGGGCTCCCCGTCGCTGAAGGTCACGTCCTGGCGCAGCTTGAAGGTGTAGGTTACGCTGTCCTCGGCCGCCTCCCAGCTCTCCGCCAGCATCGGCACCAGGTTCTGCTCCTCATCGAAGGAAACCAGCGGCTCATACACAGAGCGAGAGACAGAAATGGACAGGGTATCGGAGGTATCGTGCGGGTCCAGCTTTTGAATGTCATTGTTTAAGGCAATGACAAGGTCATTGTCCGGTGCGGCCCCGGCGGGCTTTGCGCTGCCAGATGCGCTGTTTCCCGCGGTGCCGCTGCCAGACGGTGCGGGCGCCGCCCCACCAGAGCCGCCGGAGCTACCACAGCCCACAACGGCGGCGCCCAGAGCCAGAGATAAAACCAGTGCAAGCAATTTCTTTGTCATGTTTACCCTCTCTTTCTTCCTGCTCAGCCAAAAATATATGAAAATAAAAAACCACGGAAAAAAAATAGAATCTGGTTCGGCATTTTTACACAAAATGATAAACAATTGGTTTGTTCCGACTCCGAACTTATTCACTTAATATTTTATATTATAGCAGCAAATCAAATCATGTCAATTGAAATCCGAAAATTTTGCCCATAAAATGTTGCCAACAGAGCTTAAAATTTATTGAATTCTTTAATCTGATATGATATGATAGGCAACGAAATGACTGGAAGCGATTGCTTCATCTGGTGAATTCACTTTCCGCGGAGGCAGTAAAATGTCAAAAATAAGTGATATTTCACAAATTAAAATCAACAACCAGCGCGCCATTTTACGCAATATTCGGCAAACCGGACAGGTGTCACGTGTGCAACTTGCACAAACATTGCGCTTGAGCAAGTCAACTGTCACCGAAAATATTGCCCAGCTCCTGCAATGCGGGGTGGTGCTGGAAACCGGTATGGGTTCCTCGCAGGTCACCGGGGGCCGCCGTCCTGTGATGCTGCGCATCAACAGCGGCTACAGCTATATTGTGGCGGCAGACCTGGGGCTGCACCGCCCCATTTTTGCCCTGGCCGACCTGAACGGCAGGCTGCTGCAGCGCCGGGCTGTGGATTTGCCCGAGGAGGCCCCCTATGCCTACCGCCTGCGGCTGTGCAGCGAAACCATTCGCCAGCTGCTGCGCGAGGGCCAGGTGGAGGAAAAGAAGCTTGGCATCATTGCGCTCTCTTCTCCCGGCGCCTATAGCCGGGCCGAGGGCGCCTTTCAGCTGAACCCGGAGTTTCTCGACTGGAATGTAGACCAGCTGACCAAAAGCCTGGAATCGATTTTCCATACAGAGGTCCTGCGCATCAACGACGTAAATGCCGCCACCCTGGGAGAATTTCACATGGGCGCGGGGCGGGTGGAGAAAAGCCTGCTGTTTTTAAGCTGCGGCACCGGCGTGGGCTACGGCATGGTGCTAAACGGCCGCCTGTACGAGGGCATGGCCGGCAGTGCGGGCGAGGTGGCCCGCAGCCGTGTGGCCAGCGGCTCGGGCCAGCCGCTGCGCACCCGCGTGGAGCTGAACGCCCTGCTGGAGCGGGTGCGCTGCCACGCGCCGGAAAAAACACGCGCCCTGGCCAAAACCAGGTCCGATAAAATCGACTTCCCCACCCTGGTGTGGCTGTGGCAGCAGGAGGACGAGTTTGTTCGGGAGTGCATCCAAAAAATAGCCGTGATTCTGGGAGAGACCACCGCTTTCGCCCTCTCTCTGCTGAACTGCGAGCTGGTGGTGTTTGGCGGCGACTTTCTGGTGTTCGAAGAGCAGATATTGCCCGTGATGAACGATGTGATTCGCCGGGAAGCCTTCGACCCCGTGCGCGTCGTGCCCTCCATGCTGCGGCAGGACGCCGCCATCCAGGGGCTGCTCAGCCAGTCCACCAACACCCTGCTGGACCGCATAGCCACCCTCGTGCCCGGCGAAAGAAAATGACGTACTGAGACAAGACTATAGAATCCAAAGAGAGTTAGGAGAATGGACATGTCGAAGATTTTGGTAGAAATTTGCTGTGGCTCCGCCGATGATGTTTTGCAGGCCAAAGCCGCCGGGGCCAACCGGGTGGAGCTCAATTCCAGCCTGTTTTTAGGGGGGCTTACCCCCACTGTGGGCGAATTGAGGGTGGCCCAAAAAAGCGGCCTGCCCATCCTGTGCATGGTACGCCCGCGGGAGGGCGGCTTCTGCTACACCGAGGCCGAATTTGAAACCATGCTGCTGGACGCAAAAAGCCTTCTGGACGCAGGCGCCGACGGCATTGTGTTTGGCTTTTTGCATGGCGACGGCAGCCTGGATGTGGAGCGCTGCCGCCAGATGGTGGCGGTGATAGGGGGCAAACAGAGCGTGTTCCATCGCGCCATCGACGTGGTGCAGGATTGGCGCGGGGCCATCGATTCCCTTTGCAGCCTCGGCGTCACCCGCATCCTCACCAGCGGGCAGGCCCCCTCTGTGCACTATGGCATGCAAACGGTGCGCAGCATGCGGGAGTATGCCGCAGGGCGCATTCAAATTCTGCCGGGGGCGGGCATTCAGCTGAACAATGTGAATGAAATTGTAACGCAAACCGGCTGCGACCAAATCCATGTGGCCCTCAGCAAATCACACAGCGACCTCTCCACCGCGGGAAACCCCTCCATCTTTTTCGGCGGGGTTCTCTACCCACCCGAGGATCATTTCTCCATGGCCGATGCCGAGCAGATTCGCACCCTGATTGGCAAGGTGAACGCCTGATGCGGCAAAGCCTTTGAGGAAATAAGATGGATTGTGACGAGGAAGAACGCGCAGAACGGCGCGAGCTGCGCCTGCAGGAGAGTGACCGGCAAGCCAAGGAGCTGCTCTCCCGGCGGAACAAGAGAAAGGAAGAAAAACTGGCCGAGCCCTTTGCCCTGCTGATGGCCCGGCGGCTATTCTGGCTGGAGTTGGTTCTGGCCCTGGGTTTTGGCGTTTTGGACGGCTGGCGCCTGATAAGCGGCAGCCCGGGCTTCTCCGCCGCCCAGATGCTGGGAAGCCTTCTTTTCTTCAGCGCCTTTGCCGGCCTGCCGGTGCTGGCCATTTGTGCCGTGCAGTTTTTCCGGCACAGCCGGGGGGCCCAGCTTGAGGGCCTTTCCCTGCTGCGCCGCTATGGCCTGGCCAGCGCGGTGCTGCTGGCCGCACTTGGCCTTGGCGCCCTGGTGTGCCGCCTGGCCGGGCTATAGCCCGCCATGTGTCTCACTTTGGTGCAAGCACCAAAACCCTGGAATATTTCACGCACAAGGCCCCGGTCTTCCTCACAGGAAGCCGGGGCCTTGCATGTCATGTCTATTTTGCCGGCTTTCACCCGGCCTCGGCCTTCGCTTTGGCAAAGGCCGCCAGGGCCATGTCCAGCTCCTCTTTGGTGTGGGCACTGCTAAGCTGCACACGAATGCGCGCACGGCCCTGCGGCACCACCGGGTAGCTAAAGGCGGTCACATACACCCCCAGCTCCATCAGCCTTGCGGCCACACCGGCCGCCCGCTGCGCGTCATACAGCATAATCGCCACAATGGGGTGCTCGCTCTCCACCACCTCAAAGCCCAGGCGGGTAATCTCACCGCGGAAATAGGCCGTGTTTTCACGCAGGCGCTCCCGCGCCCCATCCTGCTCTCTCAAAAGCCGCAGCACCTCCAGGCTGGCCGCCGCTATGGCCGGGGCCAGGGTGTTAGAAAACAGGTAGGGACGGCTGCGCTGCCGCAGCAGCTCCACAATTTCCCGCCCCGCGGCGGTATAGCCGCCCGATGCACCCCCCAAGGCCTTACCCAGGGTGCCCGTCAGGATATCCACCCGGCCCTCCACCCCACAGTAGGCCGGGGTGCCCCTGCCGCCGGGGCCCATAAAGCCCACGGCATGGCTGTCGTCCACCATCACCAGCGCGCCATAGCGCTCCGCCAAGCGGCAGATGCCCTGCAGGTTGGCCACAATGCCGTCCATGGAGAAAACGCCGTCGGTCACAATCAGCTTGATGCGGGCGTCTCCGGCCTCCAGCAGGCACTTTTCCAGCGCCTCCATGTCATTGTTGGCATAGCGGTAGCGCTTTGCCTTGCACAGCCGCACCCCATCTATGATAGAGGCGTGGTTCAGCGCGTCGGAAATCACGGCGTCCTCCGCGTCCAGCAGGGTTTCAAACAGCCCCCCGTTCGCATCGAAGCAGGAGGAATAAAGGATGCTGTCCTCCATGCCCAGAAAAGCCGAGAGGGCCTCCTCCAGCTCCTTGTGCACCGCCATGGTGCCACAGATGAACCGCACTGAGCTCACCCCGAAGCCCCAGGCCTCATAGCTGGCCGCAGCGGCCTGCCGCACAGCCGGATGGTTGCACAGGCCCAGGTAATTGTTGGCACACAGGTTCACCACCGGTTTTCCGGCGCCCTTTGTCTCAATGCGGCTCCCCTGGGGGCCTTCCAGCACACGCTCTGCCTTGTAGGTGCCGGCGCCGCGCATTTCCTCCACCCGCTTTGCATAGTGCAGCAGGGCTTCCCTTTTGTCCATTTCCCTCTCTCCTCTCGGTTTTCCGGGCCTGCTCCCGTCCGGTTAGCAGGGGGTCTCCCAGTCCAAAATCACCTTGCCCGCCTCGCCGCTGTTCATGGCGGCAAAGCCCTCCTCATAACGGGTGAAGGGCAGGCGGTGGGTGATGACCCCCGAGATATCCAGCCCGGTCTGCAGCATGCTCATCATCTTGTACCAGGTTTCAAACATCTCTCTGCCATAAATTCCCTGGATGGTCAGCCCGTTAAACACCACCTTATCCCAGTTGATGAGCGTTTGCCCGCTGTGCAGGCCCAAAAGTGCAATCTTCCCCCCGCTGTTCATATTGTCCACCATGGAGGCAAAGGCCCTTTCGTTTCCGCTCATCTCCATCCCCACATCAAAGCCCTCCCGCATGTCCAGCGCTTCCATGGCGGCGCTGATATCCTGCCGGGCCACATTCAAGGGGAAGATATTGTCCGCAATACCCCTCGCCATCTCCAGGCGCCGCTCGTTCACATCGGTAATCACAATATGCTTTGCCCCACAGTGCCGGCAGATGGCCGCCGCCATGATGCCAATGGGCCCCGCCCCCGTAATCAGCACGTCCTCGCCGTTCAGGTCAAATTTCAGGGCGGTGTGCACCGCGTTTCCCAGCGGGTCAAAGCAGGCGGCCACCTCCTCGGGAATGCCCTCCTCCACCTTCACCACATTCTCATAGGGCAGGGCCAAATACTGCGCAAAAGCCCCATCCCGGTGCACCCCCAGCCCACGGGTGTTCTTGCACAGGTGGCGCCGCCCGGCCATGCAGTTGCGGCAGGTTTTGCACACGATATGCCCCTCGCCCGAAACAATATCCCCCACGTGGTAGCCCGTGGCATTTTCCTCCATCTCCACAATTTCGCCCACAAACTCGTGCCCCACCACCATGGGCGGGCAGATGGTTCTGGCGCTCCACGCATCCCAGTTGAAGATGTGCAGATCTGTGCCGCATATGGCCGTTTTATGCACCTTGATAAGCACCTCTCCCACACCCAGGCGGGGGCGGGGCACCTCTTTTAGCCCAAGCCCCGGGGCGGGGGCCTCCTTCACCAGCGCCAGCATTGTTTCCTCCATACGTCACTCTCCTTTGTTGCCCAGGCGGAAGCTTTCTTATGTGTCCGCCATTGAAGAACACTTTATGCCAGAATAAACCCTCTGGTGTCATTTGTCAATGCCCCTCTTATTGGTTTTTTCGCTAGTGTCCTGGCGGTACCGGGCAGCCACGGCTGTGCGGCAGCAAAAAGGCCCTGATGTATGAACACCGGGCCACAATGCCAAAGCTTATTGGTAATATTCACTTAGCCGCCGGGTAAGATACTGGATGAACTGCTCTTCTCTGGCATTCAGCGGGTAGCTCCGCTGCTTCAAAAGGCATACTGCCATCTTCTCGCTGCCACGCACCGGCTTGCACAGGCATTGCAGCAGCTCTGCATCTCCAGGGGCCAGGCCAATGCCAATGGCAATATAGCCCCCTTTGCGCACCGCATCAAATATAGTCCCTCTATCGCTGTAAAATAACACCTGGCTCAGGTCGTGAATTTTCAAAATATCCAGGGTATCCTCATTGTCTATATGGGAATCGGCCACAAAAGGGTGGTGGGTCAAATCATCCGGTTCCAGCGTTTCCTTACCGGCCAAGGGGTGCGCCTTTCCCATGAACACCATCATCTCTATACCGCTCTTCAAAACCTTGAATTCCAGGTTATATTGCTCGGCCATTCGGGAATACTTCTCCATCCGGCTTTCAAACATCACCAAAATGCCAAGGCGGCATTTCTGGCTGGCTATTCCCCGCAGGTTCTCCCGCAGCCCCGCTTCCATGAAGGCGTCTCGGGAAATGGCCACAGGGAACTTCTGCTGAAAGTCCAAAAAGCATTGCATCACAAAGGAAGAGCGTGCACACAGCACCGAGAGGTCACTGTTGGCCGAAAAGGTCTCCGGTATGCGCAGAATATTGTGCTGCTCGGTGATGATTTTCTCGGCATGCATCATGAACACCTGCCCCTCCGGCGTAGCCGTAATGCCGGAAGCGGTGCGGTAGAAAATGGGGTATCCCACCTCGTCCTCCATATTTTTTATAATGCTGGAAAGGTTGGACTGTGAGATGAAGCAGTTCTTGGCCGCCTTGTTCACCGAGCCGCAGCGA
>CAYRFC010000040.1:8418-17857 GCA_964423365.1 uncultured Oscillospiraceae bacterium | reverse complement strand
ACATCCCGGTAGCACAGCATTTCACAGCCCTTTGCCTCCAGCAGCTTTTGCACCTTTTCCTTGGCCCGGCTGCCGCCGCTCAGGCTCACGGCCCACACCTCCACCTTTTTTCCGGCGGGCAGGGCCGCCACCATGTTGTAAAAGGGCGGCGCGGGGTGCCCGTTCCATACGGGCGCCATCAGGATGATTGTCTTGGGCACGGCCAGGTCGGCCGTGATGGGCTTCACCTTGCCGGGTTTCAGCCGCATGGCCTTGTAGCAGCCCGCCACATAGGCCGCCAGCTTGCCCACAGGGGCAGCGTCCTCCACCTCGTACAGGGCCGCGCTGCGTTCTTCGGCCAGCTGCTTTGCCAGCTTTTGGGTAGTGCCGGTGTAGCTGTAGCACAAAATCAATGTCTCCGCCATGGGTTACCTCCTACTATATTGAGTTGAGCATTGAGAATGGATACTATCTTGTCCTCACACCCGCCGCAAACGCAGGTTTGCGGCCATCGCTTTTTTTGGGTGCGCCTTTTTTGCAAAAAAGGCGCGGTCTTGGCCCTTGCCTTTCAGCCCTCCCCCGCAGCCAGCAGCTCTGCCAGCAGGCTGTTCTGCACCAGCAGCCCGGGGGGGCGCAGGGCCCAGCCGCCCGGGGTTTTGCGGGCCAGGCCCGCTTTTTCAAACTGCCCCAGCAGCGCCTGCTGCCTGTCTGTCAGCCGCAGGCCAAAGCGCTCTGCCATGGTTTTTTCGCAAAGGCCCTCTGCCAGCCGCAGCCGCAGCATCAGGTAGTCCTCGGCGTCCAGCGTCCCCTCCTGCCGCAGGGGCAGGCTGCCCTCTATAAAAGCGGCGGTATCCGGCGGGAAGGCCAGCCGCCGCCCCGAGAGGCAGGAGTGGGCCGCCACGCCAAGGCCCAGGTAGTCCCGGCAGTCCCAGTAAAGCAGGTTGTGGCGGCTCTCATGGCCCGGGCGGGCAAAGTTGGATATCTCATATTGCGGGTAGCCCGCCTTTTCCAGCCTTTCTACGGCATAGAGGTAAAAATCGGCGGCCTCGTCCTCTGTGGGCAGCCCCGCAGGGGGGGCCTTGCCAAAGGGGGTGCCCGGCTCTATTTTCAAGAGGTAGGCCGAGATATGCTGTACTTTTTCCTCCTGAAGAAGAGCCAGTGTCTCGTCAAATTCGGCGCTGCTGTAGCCCGGCAGGGCCAGCATAATGTCCCCCGAAAGCTTGGTAAAGCCCGCCGCCCTGGCCCGCCGCAGGGCCTGCCGGGCCTGCCCGGCCGTATGGCGGCGGCCCAGACGGTGCAGGGAGTCCTCCCGCGCGGTCTGCACCCCAAAGCTCAGCCGGTTCACCCCGGCGGCGCGGTAGCCCGCCAGCTTTTCCTCCTCGGCCCCCTCGGGGTTCATCTCCAGGGTAATTTCCGCACCGGGCAGGGGCCGGGCCGCCCCCAGCAGCCGCGCCACCTGAGCCGGGGAAAGAAGGCCCGGCGTGCCCCCGCCAAAATACACCGTGGCGGGCCGCCAAAAGCCGTCTGCCGCCTGCGGGCGGTGGCGGGCCAGGGCGGCCAGCAAAGCCTCCACATAGGCCTCCGGCACCGCCGCCGCGCCCCCCGTAGAGTGAAAATCGCAGTACCGGCAGCGGGACGGGCAGTAGGGAATGTGGAAATACAGGCCAGAATCACCGGTTTTTCCTCTGTTTTCCATCAGTCCAGCTCTAAAAACGCTTCTGCTTCCACACAGCGCAGAATCTCCGCCTCGTCTGGCAGGGCGGGTATCGCGCCGTAGCGGGTGGTTGCCAAGGAGCCGGCCGCACCGGCATATTTCAGCAGCTCGGCCATGCTTTTTTCGTCCAGCCCGCTGCCCCGGTGGCCCAGCAGGCGGTGCAGCGCCGCCCCCCAGAAGGCGTCGCCCGCGCCGGTGGTGTCCACGGTGGGCAGGTCGTAGGCGGGCATGCGCACCCGCGCCTTGGGCGAAAGCCCCACACAGCCCCGCGGGCCCAGGGTCACCGCCACAAAATCCAGCTCGTATTGGGTCATCAGCTGCAGGGCGGCCTTTTCGGGGTCCTTTTCCCCGGTCAGCATCAGGGCCTCCTCCTCGCTCACCTTCACATAGTCCGCCAGGCGAATGCCCTCCTCCATGGCGGCCAGGGCCGTGTTTTCATCCGGCCACAGGCCGGGGCGGTAGTTTGGGTCAAAGGACACTGCCACCCCTGCCCCGGCGGCTTTTTGGGCGGCGGCCAGGGTGGCGGTGCGCACTGGGTCGGCCACCATGGAGAGGGTGCCGAAGTGGAAGACCCGCGCATTTTCCACCCGCTCCATGTCCACCTCCTCCTCGGCCAGCATCACGTCTGCGGTGCCGCTGCGGTAGAAGCGGAAGGAACGGTCGCCCTGCTTGTCCAGCGCCACCATGGCCAGGGTGGTGGGCTCGGGGCCCTTCACCACGCCCGAAACATCCACCCCCGCCGCCTCCATGCGGGCGAGGAAAAACTCCCCAAAGGGGTCGGCCCCCACCCGGCTGATATAGGCCGTCCTGCGCCCCAGGCGGGCGGCGGCGGCCATCACGTTGGCGGGGGCGCCCCCGGCGTTGCCCAGCATTTCCAGCGTTCCCGCGTCCTTGCTTTTCTGGGCCACAAAATCCAGCAGGCTCTCGCCCAGGCTCACAATGTCAAAACGGGCCATGTGTGTTTCCCCCCATCTGTTTGGCTGTGTATTGTCGGGTTCTTCTAGCGGATGGCTTCCCGCACCCTGGCAAATTCCGGGCGCTGGGCATAGAGGTGGCGCGCCACCACCTCCATCATCTCAAAATCCTCCTCGCTGTCAATATCCAAAACGGCGGTGTCCAGCATCTCCACCACGTCACAGTGGCCGTCCCACAAAAAGCCGCTCTCGTTTTGCAGCAAAAACTCCCGGCGGAAAACGTAAATCGAGGCGTTCAAATCGTAGCATTGCGGGGTTTGCTGCCGGGCGGTAAAGCGGGTTTGCACCACCTGCCGCACCTCGCCTCCCTCCCGCTGGGCCATGTTCATGTAGGGGCTGCGGCGGCTTTTCACGGCGCTCATCACCACATCCAGCCGCGGGTTTTCCTCGGCGTGGGCCAGGCAGGCCGCCATGTCCTCTGGGGTGCGCAGGGGGCTGGTGATGTCCAAATCCAGCAGCAGGTCGTAGGGTGCGCCGCGGCGGGCCTCCATCTCCCGCAGGCTGTGCTGGAACACCGCCATCTTGGGCACGGTGTCTCCACACAGCTCTGCCGGGCGGGCAAGCGCCACCACCTCCGGGTAGCTGCCAAGCACCAGCTCCCGCAAAAGGCCGCTGTCGGTGTTCAGCACAATATCGGCCTCCAGGTCTTTGCGCGCCTGCAAAAACAGCAGCGCCGCTGCGAGAGAGTAGTGCACCAGCGGCTTGCCGCAGAAGGTTTTGAGGTTTTTGTTCTTAAAGCCCTTGCTGCCCGCCCGCCCGCAGATGGTGATTATCAGCCTGCCTGCCATACCGGTTCCCCCTGTACAATTTTTAGAATTTGCACCGCGCGCTGCGGGCTGTTTTCATTCACAAATTCATTCCCCCGCGCGTAGGAGAGGAAATAGGCCATCTCCCGCAGGTAGCGCTGGTTTGGGTGCTCTTTGTAGGAGCTTATCTGAGACCTTGGGCTGCTGATGCTTCCCTCGATGAAATCGGCGGTGATGGTGCCCTCCTCGCAGAACACCTCCAGGCCCCGCCGCTCCTGCCGGCCAAAATAGTCCAGATGCAGCTCGGCGGCGAAGTGGGGGTAGCGCGCAATATAGAGGGCCAAATCGTCCGAGTCGATTTCCAGGCCCGAAAAATGCCCCTTGATGCAGTAGCTTTTGTCCGGCATGCCGAACAAATCCACCAGATAGTCCCACTCGTGAATCAAATCCAGCGCCACGCCGCCCCCCATCTCGCGGCTGGCCGAGTAAACCTTCCGGTAGTCGGCGTCCGGCCGCCAGCCGGGCAGGTAGCTGCTGCAAATGCATCGCACAGAATAAGGGGCCACCGCGTTCAGCATCTGGCGCAGGGCCTGGTAGGTGCCCGTCCAGCGCATGGGGGCCGCCACATAGGCCTTTTGCTCCTCCGTAAGGCCCAGTGCGGCCAGGTCTACACCCGTATGGGCGAAGATGGGCTTCTCTATAAAGAAGGCCCCCACCCGGCCCTTTAGGCTGGCAATCACCGCTTCGTGCAGCTGGGTGGGCCCGGTGATGAAGGCGATGTCGAACACCTCCCCCTCCGGCAGGGCCCGCAGCTCCCGCGCCACCAGCGGCCGGATGTCCGCCGGCAGGGCCGTTTCGGTGGCGCGCAGGGCGCTCACCTCCACGGCGGCGCCCTGTTCCCCGCACAATGTGTGCAGGTTCCGCAGGTGCCGCCTGCCAATGCTACCTAGTCCCGTAAACAGTACCTTCATGCCATTCCCTTCCTTCCCGGCCCCGCCGAGAGCCCATGCGGGGCCCGCCCACCACTGTGCCTTTGACCCTATCTACTCCATGGGCTCCAAGCCTTCGCCCAGGCTCTCTATTCTGTCAATCAGCCGCAGGGCAGCCAAATCCTGTGCAAAGCTCCAGCGGGGGCTGGCCTTCCCGGCAATCACCTCGTAGAAATTCAAAATTTCCTCCAGGTAGGCATTTTCCACCACATTGTCGCTGTAGCGCTCGTCCTGCTGCACCTCGCCGCAGTAGGCGTCCACAGGCTCCTTGGTGCGGCTGTCTGCATTCCAGCGCGCCAAAGAGCCGGGGCTGCCCTCCCAGAACAGGTGCAGGCCCTCGCCATACACCTCAAAGTTCCGCACCGGCTTGGGCGACACCACGTCCGCCGCCAGAAAGCCCTTGGTGCCGTTTTGGTGCCGCAGGGTGACGAAGCAGGAGTCCGGGTAGGGCAGCTCCAGCGCGGAGATATTGTCCTTCTGGGCCGAGAGGCCGCACACCGGCCCAAAGGCCGAGAGCAGCCAGGGCAGCTCTATGCCCAGAATCTCCCGCACGCCGCCGGTGCGTTTGTCGCCCACAAAAAAGTCCTTGTAGTTCTCCCAGGGGTGCCAGTCTGGCAGGTACTGGCCTATGTGGTAAATATAGTTCACAGGCTTTGCAAAATCGGCCAGCTCTGCCGAGAGCCACCGCGTTTCAGCGCGGTAGAGCATGGTGCTGGAAAGAAACAGCGGCAGCTTTTTTTCCTCCGCCTTCTCCATCAGCTCCTCATAGCCGTCCGGCACCAGGTTCAGCTCGGTAAACACCGGCAGGCCGTCGTCCAGCAGGCTGTCTATCAAGAGGGAATGGGTGAGCGGCGCGGTGCACACAAAGGCCGCGTCGTAGCGCCCGGCGGCCAGCGCCTCGGGCAGGCTGGCAAAGCAGGTGATGCCCAGCGCCTCGGCCTCGCTGCGGCGCTTTGGGCTGGAGTCCACCCCAAACACACCGTAGGCCGCTCCCAGGCTCATAATCAGCCGCGCGCGGCGCTTGCCCATGCTGCCCAGGCCCACAATCAGGTTTTTCATGTCTCATTTTCTCCATCGTAGAATAGTTTTGGGTGGTGCAGGCTGCCGTCGGCCAGGCGTTCCTTCAGGATGCGCAGAATGGAGCCGCTGGTGTTCTGCCCCCGGTAGGGGCTTTGGGTTTTGCGGGCCCTTTCCCGGAAAGCCGGGCTTAGCGCCTCTTTCACCGCCGCGTCAATCTCCTCCTCAGAAACGCCGCAGCACAGCACATTGTTGCATATCATCCGCCCCTTCTGCCGGCAGCCGATGTTCACGGTGGGCACCCCCATGCTGGGGGTTTCCACCACCCCGGAGGAGGAATTTCCCAGCACCAGCACCGCCTCCTTCATGGCCCCCAGGTAGCGCATCACCCCCAGTGAGGGAATGAGCACGCAGTTTGGCTGGCTGGTGCAAAAGCGTGCGTACATCTCATTCAGCTCGGTGCCGCCTGCATCGGCGTTGGCCCCGGTGAACAGGTAAAAGAGGCCGGGGTTCCGTCGCACCGCACCCAGCAGGGCCTCGGCCTGCTGGGCCACACTGCGGCCTGTGGCCGTCTCTGGGTGGTAGGTCACCAGCGCCAGGGGGCCCTGCCGGGGGATGCCCAGGCCGGCCGCCAGGGTCTTTCTGTCCGGCAGGAAGAGCCCGCGGATGTTCTCATCCCCCAGCCCCCCCACATTGTACACCATTTCAGGGCTTTCGCCCATACGCAGCAGCCGCTGGCGGTATTTTTCGCAGGAGGGAAAATGCAGCTTGGCTATTTTGGAAACGCAGTGGCGGTACCAGTCATCGTCGGCCCCGCAGGTCACGTCCCCCCCGCTGATGTGGGCCACCGGGATGCCGAGGAGACCCGCCGCCAGCCCCGCCGCCAGAATCTCATAGCGGTCGCCCAGCAGCAGCAGGGCCGCCGGGGCTTCCTGGCCCAGCAGGCCCAGGAAGCCTTGCAGCGCCAGGGCGCTGCGCCGGGCGGTGCCCGCCCGGCCCGGCGGCACCTCTGCCGAGAGGATGTCCAGCCGGGCGGCGATGGGAAAGCCATCCTCCTCAATCTCCCGCACGGTGTAGCCAAATTCCTCGCTCAAATGGCTGCCCGTCACCCAGAGGCACAGCTCCAGCTCCGCATCCGCCTGCATTTTTTCCAGCACCGGGCGCAGCAGGCCATAGTCGGCCCGCGTGCCCGTCACCACCGCCACCTTATGCATCGCTCTTCCTCCCGCCCGCTTTTGGGCCAGTTTGCATGTCACAGCCATATTTTACATCAAAAGCGGGAACTTTCCTGTCTATCCGAAGGTCTTTTTCCGTCACCTGTCACTATATTATGTCTATATTTCTATTTTTTCATCCTCGGCAAAGGCGCGCCTGGCGGGGCGGCCCAGCACTTCCTCCCAGCGCATGGGGGAGATGCCGTCTCCCGGGCGCTTGGTGGTCAGGTTTTCCTCGCTCAGCACTTCGCCCGCCGCTATGGCGCGCGCGGCCACAATGCTTTTGCGGGCGGCGGCGCGGTTTTTGGCCTCGCTGGCGCTCACGGCCTTCTCCCCGCTGCCCAGCGCCGCCTCACACTGGCGCACCCCCTGCACCATGGCGGCCAGCTCATCGGGTGTCAGGCTGGCGGCGTGGTCGGGGCCGGGCAGGCTTTTGTCCAGCGTAAAGTGCTTTTCTATCACCACCGCGCCCAGGGCCGCCGCCGCAATATCGCAGGCGATGCCGGGGGTGTGGTCGGAGTAGCCCACCCGCAGGCCAAAGGTCTCGGCCAGGTCGTGCATGGCCAGCAGGTTCGCATCCTCAAAGGGGGTGGGGTACTCGGTGTTGCAGTGCAAAAGGGTCATCTCCCCGGCCCCGGCCTCCTCCAGCAGGCTCACCGCGTCCTCCACCTCGGCCATGTGGCACATGCCGGTGCTCACCAGCAGGGGCTTGCCGGTGGCCGCCAGGCGCAGCAGGTAGGGGCGGTTGGTCATCTCGCCGGAGGGGATTTTGTGCAGGGGCAGGTTCAGCTCCTCCAAAAAATCAATGCTGGGAAGGTCGAAGGCAGTGGCAAAATAGACGATGCCAATCTCCCGGCAGTAGGCCTGCAGCTCCCGGTGCGCCGCAAAGGAAAAATGCAGCTTTTGAATCATTTCCAGCTGGCTCTCCCCTTTGCCGCCGCTGGCCTTCTGGTACTCGGCCTTTTCGGCAAAGCGGCTCACCACCAGCTCCGGCACCGCCACCTGGTATTTCACCATGTCGGCCCCGGCCTTCTTGGCCGCCAGCGCCATCTCCTTGGCCATGGCAAGGCTGCCGTTGTGGTTCACCCCGGCCTCCGCTATCAGCACTATCGCCATCTCTTTCCCCCCTTGGTCCCTATTTATTCTCTAAATAATGATATTGTTTTACTTTTTAGTTTTATTTTCTTAATATAAATAAAATCTTTCTCAAGTTAGTCATTTGCAACCTCGCCTAGCCGCGCTCCTCCAGGCGGCGGCGCATCGCCTCCAGCTCCTCCATCTGGCCCATGTCCATCCAGCTCTCCTCGGCCACGGGGTACACGCCCACCGCCTCGCCCCGCTGGCTGCAGGCCTCTATCACATCCGGGAAGCCCTGCTTTTTGCCGTCCTCCATCCGCTCCACCACATGTGGCTCCACCACATACAGCCCGGTGTTGGTCAGGTAGTTCATCCGGGGCTTTTCCCGGATGCAGGAGAGGCAGCCCTCCTCGTCGGCCTCCACCACGCCGTAGGGCAGCACAAACTGCTTGGCCGCACACACCAGCGTGATAGCATTGCCCCGCTTTTTGTGGAAGCGCAGGATATCGCTGTAGTCCGCGTCTATCAAAATATCACAGTTGGTGAAGAAAAAGCTCTCCTTCAGCTGCCCTTTTAAGAGGCACAGCCCCCCGCCGGTGCCCAGCGGCTGCTCCTCGTCCACAAAATGCAGCGTCCAGTCCCGCTCCACATCGGTAAAATAGCTTTTTATCATGTTCTTTTTGTAGTTTACTATCAGCGAAAACTCCCGGCAGCCATAGCCGTAGAACCGCTCCATCAGCAGCTCTAAAATGGGCACCTCCCCCACAGGTATCAGGGGCTTTGGCAGAATTTTGGTATAGGGGTACAGCCGGGTGCCCTGCCCGCCCGCCATCACCACCACCGGGGTGTGCAGCAGCTCCTCCCGCTGCAGGCCCTGCCCCCCGGTGGCAAACACAATATCCGCTATCTCGCCATTTTCGGCAAGCAGGGGCAGCACATCAATGGCATTCTGGCGCATATACTCTCGCGCGGCAGCCCGCTGGGCCAGCGGCAGGCTTTTGGGCTGCGGGTTCACCGCCTGCGAGACCGGCGCCTCCAGGGTGCCGCCGCGCAGCAGGTGGCGGCGCAGGTCGCCGTCGGTCAGCACGCCCTGCAGGCGGCCCCCCGGCGCATAGAAAATCACCCGCATCCCGGCTTTTTCCACCCGCTCCATCGCCTGCAGCAGGCTTATGTCCTGCCGCAGGATAAAATCCTCCACCAGCATTGTGCCACCTCGCTTTCGTCTGCCTGTTCCCACTAGAGACATACTATATGTTTGCTAAAATTACACGATGTTTACATGAGTTAGCAAAGCACAAACTCCGGTTAGCCTTTGCTATTTTCCCGCTTGCAGCACCGCCTGTATCACCCGCTCCTGGCTCTCTGCGCTCAGGTTGGTGGAGCAGGGCAGGTTCACAATGCGCGCGCGGTAGTCCTCGGCCTTGGCAAGGCCGTGGGCCTCGTTTTTGCGGTAGGGGGGCTGCTCGTTTATCAGGGCCCACACCGGCCGTGCCTGAATCCGCTGTTCGGCCAGGTGGGCAATCAGCTCGTCGCGCCGCAGGGGGTAGCCGTCCTCCAAATAAAGGGAGAAGAACCAGCGGTTTGGCCGGGTGCCACTGCGGAAGGGCAGCACCCGCAGGCCCCTTTGCCCGTCCAGCGCCCGCACATAGCCCTCATACAGCGCCTTTTTCTTCTCAATAAAACCCTCCAACTGTTCCAACTGGGCCAGCCCCAGCGCGGCGGGCAGGTT
>CAYRFC010000040.1:0-8318 GCA_964423365.1 uncultured Oscillospiraceae bacterium | reverse complement strand
AGGGAGTCG
This sequence comes from uncultured Oscillospiraceae bacterium, assembly GCA_964423365.1. Taxonomy (GTDB): domain Bacteria; phylum Bacillota; class Clostridia; order Oscillospirales; family Ruminococcaceae; genus JAAYCI01. The sequence continues at coordinate 8,309 of CAYRFC010000040.1, read as the reverse complement.
TCACAGCCCAGAAACACCGGCTCCGCCCCCACATAGCGCACCGGGTTCACCGCCGCAATAAAGGTCAGGGCCGGGGCCAGCACCTCGTCGCCGGGGCCCACCCCCGCACACAGCAGCGCCAGATGCAGCCCCGCCGTGCCGCTGCAGGCCGCCACCGCGCGGGGCATTCCGCAGTAGGCCGCTATGGCCGCTTCAAACTCACCCACCTTGGCCCCGCCGCTGCTCACCCATTCGCTCACCACGGCCTCGTTTGCATATTCACGCTCCCGGCCCGCAAAGTTTGGCACCGAAAGCGGGATAAACGGCCTCTCATCCATCGTTTTTCCTCCCGGCTGTCCGTCTGTTTTTCCCGTACTGAATCCATTCTATTATAGTATAAATCGAGCAGGACGCAAGGGCGGGCACCAGCAAAAAGGCGGCCACCCCCCGCAGGCTGAGGCCGAAATAGGCGTAGAAGGGCTGGGCCGGGTGCAGCACCAGTTTTTTTATAAAGAGGGTGTTGCCGGGCTCGGTTCCCGTGTCGATGCGCAGGGCGGTGTAATTCCCCGGCGGCAGGCGGTACACAAAGCCCCCGCCCTCCTGTGGCTGCCCAAACACCCGCTGTTTTACCGAAAACGCGGCCTGCCCGGCCTTCTGGTAGTAGAGGTCCACCTCCCGGGGCGGGTTTGCAAAGCTGCCGTCCAGCCACAGCCGCCCGCCGCGCGCGTTCAGCCCTTCCAGAATCATCTGCCCATCGCCGCCCAGCACGGCATACTGGCCCTCTCCGGTTTTCTCTACCTCCTGCAGCCCCGCGCTCTCCAGGTTCAATGTCACCGGGGGCTGGCCGCCCTCATACCACAGCCAGAACAGCCCCTGCCCCAGCCACCACAGGGCAGCCACCGCATACAGCGCCAGCACCAGCCTGCGCATCTTTGTTTTCATTGCCGCCGCCCCCTTTCCAAAACAAATTCTACATCTTGTCGCCACTCTTTTTCGTACACTGGAAGTTATACCAGGATGCCCGCGCTTTCCAGCCGCACGCTGCCGCCCTGCGGCACCACCTCGTAAATCACCGTTTCCTCGTCAAAGTAGCCCTGCATCCCATCGGTGAACAGGCTGCCATAGGCCTCGGCAAAGGCGGGGCTGGCCTCGTCTATAAACACCGTGGTCACGCCGTTCTTCCGCAGATACTCCCCCCAGCCCGCCGCATCCACCGGGGTTTTTAGGGTGCTGCCGTCGGGCTGTAGCTCCCGCGTCTCAAAGGCCCCGCCGCCAAAGCTGTAGTCCACCTGCCAGGGCAAAAAAGCGTAGCAGTACACAAACCACTGCATTCCGGGGTCGTTTTCCGAGATGATGAAGGTTTTGCCCTCGGGCGAGAGCTGGGCGGTCAGGGCCTCCACCCGGGCCTGGAACTGGCGGCGGGCGGCATACTCCGCCGGGTGGAAGGCCACCACGCTCATCACCGGCGGCACGGTGAGGAAGACCCGCAGGCCCAGCAGCAGGCTCAGCCCCAGCACCAGCGCCTTGCCCAGCGCCGGGCTGCGCCCCTCCTTGGCCGCCTGGGCCAGCAGCAGCACCGCCGCCAAAAACCAGCCGATGTAATAGGGGTAGAGGTAGCGCTCAAAGCTCTCAAAGGCCTGCTCCGTGCGGAAAACATAGAGATATGACAGGGTGATGAAGAAAAAGTAAGGCAGGAAGCCGAGCGCCGAGAAAACCCCAAACACCACGCAGCGCCGCCGCTGGGCCGCCTGCTTTGCCAGCAGTGCCGCCGCGGCAATGAGCAGCAGAATGGCCAGTGTAATCATGGCCCCGCTGCCCAGCATGGAGCCGCGGCTCTCTAAAAACAGGCGGGGCATGCCCCCGGTGATGAGGCGGAAATGCTCGCTTTTTTCGGGGGAGAACAGCTCGCTGAAAAAGCGCGTCACCATGCCCAGCGGGCTCAGGTTGCTCACCCCGCCGCTCTCCAGCCGGTTCACCGCCAAGGTGGCGGCCAGGTAGCGCGCCCACAGCAGGTAGCTGCCCAGCACGGTGGCCAGCCCCCCGGCCAGCACCAGCCCCGCCCGGGCAATGTGCCGCTTTCGGCTTTGTCCCTCGGGGCGGCTCTCGGCCAGCGCATCCAGGGCCATCAGCCCGGCGGCCACCAGCGCCAGCGCCACACAGGTCTCCTTAGTGAAGGTGAGGGCCGCCAGCGCCAGCAGGGGGGGCAGCATCCGCCGCCAGCCCCGGCCCTCTCCGGCCAGCCAGGCCGCCAGCGCCCCGCCCAGCAAAAAGCCCATGGGCACGTCCGCCAGGCTGTCCAGCCAGGGGGGGGCCACCTTCACTGGCAGGCTGTACAGGGTCAGCAAAAAAGGCGTCAAAAAGCCAATCAGGGCCAGCGGCAGTGCCAGCTTCCCGTCCTTTTTTTCCAGCGGGGCCAGCAGGGCCGCCAGGGAGGCCAGCATCAGCAAATCCACCCCAAAATAGTGCTGCCACTCGGAAAATCCGGGGCCAAAAAACTGCACCAGATAGCTCAAACAGCTCAGCAGTGGCAGCTGGGTAACCGGCCAGGCCCAGCCAATTTCCGCCGTGGTATACAGCGCGTCGTTCAGCTTCAGCAGCTTGCCCGCCGTGCCCCAAAAGCTGAATTCATCCCAGGTGAGGAACATGGGCTGGCGGGCCAGCAGCACCAAAAGCAGCAGCAGCCCCCCCGCCGCAAACAGCCAAAAGCCATAGCCCAGCCGTGGCAGGGGCTGTTTTTTGGCAAGGCCCCGCCACAGCAGCCAGCCCGCGGCCAGTGCGGCCAGCCCGTACAACAGCCAGCCCCCCAGCCGCAAAAAGCCCGCCATGCCAAAAAAGCAGAGCCACAGCCCCCCCGCGCACACGGCGCACAGCGGGGCCAGCGCGCTTTTTACCCCCTTGGCCGAGAAAAACAGGCCGAGGGCCACCAGCGCCAGCAGCGCCAGAAAGGGACGTAACACCATCAGCATACCGCGCCGCCCCCCTTCGCCTTTCTGCGAGCCTGCCACTCCTGCCAGCCCTCACGCAGTATCGAGAGCCCCGCCGCCACCAGCCCCGGGCCCACCAGCCCCAGGGCCGCCACGCTGGCCGAGGGCAGGAAAAACGCATAAAAGGGCCGCTTTTCGTTTATCACCATCTCCCCGCTTTGCAGGATGTTCCCCGCGGCGGAGTCCGGGTCCAGCCGCAGGCTCTGCCCGCCGCCCGCGGGCAGCCAGTAGAGCTGGCCGTCCTGCGTTTGCCGGGCATACACCATGCGCCACAGGCTGTAGGGCTGGCCGGGCTTTGCGTAGAAAGCGGTTTCCACCTGCGGGGCGTGCAGCCCGGTAAACCGGGTGCGCAGGGTGTCCACCCGGCGGGCCGGGTCGTTCAGTATCATCTGCGGGTCGCTGTTTACGGTCACCCAGCCGCCGTCCAGCGGCTCCAGCCCACTGCGGCTGAAGTCCTCCATGGTCAGCACCGCCTCCTCCAGCGCCCCGCTGGCATAGAGCGCGCGGTTGTACACAAAACGCCCCAGGCCCAGCAGCAGCCAGCCCAGCAAAAAAGCGGCATAGCAAGCCAGCAGCAAAAAAGCCTCCGGCCGCCGCGCGCCAAACTCCCGCATCCGTTTCATACTTGTCTCTCCCGTTTTTGCCGTTGGCATGGTCACTCGCTTTCCCCCGGTCTCAAGCCGCCGCCACGGCCTCATACTGCCCCGCCGCATTCCGTTCATACAGCGCCGGGCCGCCCGCAGGGTCATCCAGCCCCCCGGCGAACAGGCCGCCATAGCGGCGGGCGGTGGCCTCGTCCAGGCCGTCCACCAAAATAAAGCGGCAGTCCGCCTCTTTCAGGTAGTCTTTTAGCTCCCCCAGCGTGAGGGGCTTTGTGCCCATCTCCCCGCTGGCCAGCCGGGGGCGGCTCAAGTCGCCGCCAAAGCTGTAGTCCAGTATACTGGGCTGCAAATAGTAGTGGTTTCTAAACCAGCCTCCGCCGTCGTCGCCGGGGTTCAGGTAGAACACCCGGCTGCCGGGGGGGATGGCCTGCGCCAGCTTCTGCACGGCGGCCTCCTCGGCCTTCTGCGGGGCGTAGAAGCTCTCGGGGTAGTCCAGCACCGAGTAGCCCGGCAACACCGTGCGGGCAGAAAGGGCCAGCAGCCCCGCCGCCAGCAGCAGCGTCAGGCTTTGGGCGGCCAGCCCACGGGCGCTGCGGGGCTGCGTCCCAGCCTCCGGAACAGGCGGGGCCGGCTCCAGCGCCGTCTCGGCCAGCAGGTAGAGGGCCAGCAGCAGCCAGCCCGCAAAATAGGTGGCGCTGTAGCGGGGGTAGTCCGGCAGGCCGCCGCCATATTTGTTCAGGAAGGCGAAATAGGTGAGCAGCACGAACTGGAAGCCGAGAAAGCCCAGGGCCGACACCCCCGCCCACAGCCCAAGACGCAGGCGGGCGGCCCTCCCCCGGGCCAGCAGCACCGCCGCCAGCAGCAAAAGAAGAATGAGAAGCAGGGTGAACAGCCCGCTGCCCAGCATGGAAACCGGGGTGTAGCCGGGGTCTGCAAAGGCCGAGAGCATGCCCGCCTTGGCGCTGGCAAAGCTTTCACTCTGGGGCTGCAGGCCCACCAGCTGGGCCAGGCTTTTGCCCGCGGCGAAAAAGGCGGATTCCCCGGTGGCCGCGCCCCGGGTGGCGGGGTTTTGGGCGTTGGCCCAGGCCGCGTGTAGCTTCCACACCACATAGGCCGCCAGCGGCGCGGCCAGAAAGGCCGCCAGCTGCCCAGCCTTTGCCAGGCGGGCGTGGGGCCCCTCCCCCGCTTTGTAGAAGAAGAAACTGTCGGCCAGCAGCAGCCCGCCTGCCACCAGGGCCAGCGGGAAGGCATTGTCCTTCACCAGGGCCAGCGCCCCAAGCGGCAGCAGCGCCCAGAGTGGGTTTTTGCCCTGCCGCCGCAGCCCAAGGTAAAACACCAGCGCCCCGCCGAACAGAATTCCGGCGGGCAGGTCTCCGTAGGCGCTGAGGTAGGCCGGGCTGAGGCCCGCCACCCGCTGGGGGCTTTGGAAGAAAAAGGGCAGGGCCAGCCCGGCCGCCAGCAGGCTGGCCGAGAGCACGGGCTTTTTTTCAAAGGGCGCGGCCAGCGCCGCAAAGCAGGCCAGCAGCAGCAAATCCTGCCCCAGATACACCTTCCAGGGCGCAAAGGCCCCGCCCAAAAACTGCATATACCAGCCCAAAACAGGCAGGGCGGGCAGCTCGGTGCTGGTCCAGAACCAGCCCGCCGGGGCGGTGGTGTACAGCCCGCCATTCAGCTTCATCATCTTTACGGCGGTGCCCCAGAAGCTGAATTCATCCCACTGGCTGAGCACCGGCTGCCGCAGCCCCAGTAAAACCAGCGCCAGCAGCCCCACCAGCGCAAAAAATAAAAAGCCCACGCTGCGCAGTGGCGCGGCGGCCTGCCGGCCCCCCTTCACCAGCGCCAGAATGCCCAGCGCCAGCGCCACTGCCGTGAAGACGAAGGCCCCCGGCAGCAGCAGCCCGGCTATGCCGCACAGCGTTAAAAACAGCACCGCCGTGCTCAGCGCCGCCAGCGGGGCCAAGGCGGCACAAAGCCCCCGCCGGATGTAAAACACACCCAGCGAGAGCAGCGCCAGCAAGGCGGTGGCCGCGTCTAAAAATTGCATAGTGTCTCCCAGAATTTCGTCGGTTATTCAGCGCATGCTAGCTCGTGCGGGGCTTGGCCTTTTTGCGCAGGGCAAAGTCCTGCAAAAGCTGCCGGGCCTCCAAAAGCGCCGCCGCCAAAAAGGCGGGCAGGAACAGCAGCAAAAAGCAGGTTCGCAGGCTGGGTAGGAAATACTCCGCCACCGGCTTTTCGGCGTTCAGCCACAGCGCCCAGTTCCGCCACAGCACACCGGCGGTGGTGCCGGGGTCCAGCCGCAGGGCGTGCAGCTCCCGGCCCCCCAGGTCGAACACCCAGCTTCCGCTCTCCCCCCGCCGGGCGGAAATGCGCTTCTGTTCGCTAAAATCCTCACCCGGTGCGGTGGTGTAGTACAGGGCCATCTCACCGCCCGGGCGGTTCACCGTCTCGGCGGTGAACACCACCCGCCCCGCGGCAAAGGGCTCTCCGGGGCTGTAAATCAGCCGTGGGTCGCTGTCGGCGGCAATCAGGTCGCTGCCGCCATACTCGTTTTCCCGCAGCAGCATGCCTTCGGGGTACAGGTTTTCAAATTCCAGGCTGCGGGGGGGCAGCGCTTCCGCCTGCGCCAGCAAAAACCCGGCCAGCGCCAGCGCCAGATACAGCACCGCCGCCCCCGCGTAGCAGAGCACCGGCACCAGCCACAGCCTCACCTTTTTGGGTTTCACGCGGCAGCCCCCCCTTCCTCGGGCACCAGCAGCAGGCCGCCCGCCTTTTCGGCCACCCGGTAGTAGCGGCGCCCGGTGGAGAGGGTGTCATCATCGCTCCAGCCGGCCAGCCCGTCGCTGAACAGGCCGCGGCACTCCTCCAGAAAATAGTTGTCCACCCGGTCGATGAGGAAATGGGTCACGCCCTCCTGCCGCAGAAAGGCGGCCAGCTCCTCCGCCCCGCCCACCGCCGGGTAGGGCTGGCCGGCCCCGGGCGAGGGGCCCTCGGGCACCATGGTGCCGCCAATGTTCCCAAGGTAAACCGTCTTGCCTTCTTTGTCCTCTGCCACCCCGGCATACTGCAGGGCCAGCTTGGCCGCCATCTCATAGCGGAACTTGTAGCTGCGGTCGCCGTCGTCGCCCTGGCTCAGCAGGTAGACGCTGTCCCCGGCCTCCATTCCCTCTGCCTCGGCCTGGCGCAGCACGCTCTGCACATCCAGCCGGGTGCCGTAGAAGCTGGGGCTTACAAAGAGGAAATTCACCTCGCGGTTTCCACGCAGGGCCACCGCCAGCAGCAGGCAGAGCGACAGCCCCAGGCTGGCGGCCCGTGCCAGCTGCACCCGCAGCCGCAGCTCCCGCCCGCTCACGGCCGAGAGGCCCAGCAGCACCAGCGCCAGCAGCAGCCAGCCCTGCCAGTACACCCCTATGTAGCGGGCATAATCCTTCAGCACCAGGGCCTCCACGGGTTTGAAGATAAACGCATAGAGGAAGATGTGAAAGAGGTAAAACAGCGCAAAGCCCAAGGTAGACGAGAGGTAAAACACCAGCACCCGCCGCCTCTGCCGCCGGGTGGCCGCCAGAAGCCCGGCCAGCAGCAGAATCAGGCTGATGAGCAGAAACACCCGCAGGCCGGAGCCGATGAGCGAGATGGGCGTGTCAACCAGGGCCCGCAGCATCAGGGGAAAAACCTGGCTGAACTGCTGGTGCGGGACGATGCCAAGCAGGGCCTTCACCCCGGCCAGCAGCATGCTGCCCATGCCCAGGCTCTCCCCGGCGCTGCCCAGGTTAAAGCGGTCCACCCCCGCGGGGGAGAGGGCCAGCTGCCCCGCCCACAGCAGGTAGATGCCCACCACCAGCAGCCCCCCGGCCAGGCAGAACAGCAAAAGCCCCTTCCAGCCCTTCAGCTTGCACAGCGAGAGCTGCTTCCACTCACAAAACAGCAAATCGGCCGCCGCTATGGCCAGCGCCAGCAGGGCCAGGGCCAGCCCCACATCCTTCACATTGGCCAGGGCCGCCAGCAGCAGGCCAAAGGCCAGCAACAGCCGGGTGTCCTTCTCCTCCCCGGTGTAGTAAAAGGCCAAAGAGCCGCCAAACAGCAGGGCCAGCGGCAGGTCTGCCATCACGCTGCGGTAGGCCCAGGAGGGCTGGCCCTGCGCGGCGCCCGGCTCGAAGAAGAAGGGCAGCAGAAACAGCCCGCAGAGGAAGGCCACCGCGGCGGCCTTGTTCTGCTGCCAAAAGGCCGAGGCCGCCGAGAAGGCCGCCAAAAACAAAAAGCCATAGCCCGCCATCATGCCATATTCGGTAAACCGCATGCCAAAAAATTGCAGCATATAGCTGTATACAATCAGGCCGGGCGGGTAACTGGTGGCCAGCAGGTTGCCCGGGGCCTGGGTGTACAGCGCGCCGTTTTCAAACACCGTTTTGGCCGCCGTGCCCCAGAAGGTGAAGTCATCCCACTCAATAAACATCGGCTTTGCCAGCCAGAAGAGCAGGGCCAGCACCAGCCCCCCCAGCAGGAAAAAGCAAAAGCCGGGGCTCAGCAGCTTTGGCAGGTTCTTCTTCTCCTTTGCCACCACAAAGCCCAGCGCCAGGGCGCACAGGGCATACCAGGCCCAGCCCGCCGCCACCAGCAGGCCCGCACAGCCCAAAACGGTGAACCACAGCATGGAGAGCGCCACCGCCAAAAGCGGCCCCAGCGCCGAGGAGCGCCGAAGCCAGCGGGCCAGAAACAGCGCAAGCCCCGCCAGGGAAAACAGGCCAAA
>CAYRFC010000039.1:15766-18146 GCA_964423365.1 uncultured Oscillospiraceae bacterium | reverse complement strand
GGACCTTCTTCCGCGAGAACACCGAGGGTGGCTACGCCGTGGGCAGCCTGGGCTTCGAGTTTGAAGACGGCATCAGCGTGGATTTCACCATCACCACCACCGAGGGCAGCCGCCGCATCGCCCAGCTCGCCTTCGATTTTGCCCAAAAGAACGGCAAGGACAAGGTGGCCGTGGTGACCAAGGCCAATGTGATAAAAGAGACCGACGGCAAGTTCCTGCGGGTCTGCCAGGAGGTGGCCAAGGACTACCCCGGCATTGCCTGCGAGAGCTGGTATGCCGACATCATGACCGCCAAGCTGGTGGATGAGAAGCGCCGCCGGGATTTCCAGGTGATGGTGCTGCCCAACCTCTACGGCGATATCATCACCGACGAAGCCGCCGAGTTCCAGGGCGGCGTGGGCACGGCGGGCAGCATGAACCTGGGCAAGCGCTACGCCATGTTCGAGGCCATCCATGGCTCGGCCCCCCGTATGGTGACCGAGGGCCGCGACAAATATGCAGACCCCGGCAGCATGCTGCGGGCCACCGTGCTGCTTTTGCAGCACATCGGCCGTGCGGAGGAAAGCCGCAGGCTGGAGCGCGCGCTGGACATTTGTATGTTTGAGGAGAAGAAGCTCGCCATCACCGGCCGCGACGGCGGCGCCACCACAGCCGAATTCAGCGCCTATGTGATGGAAACAGTGGCAAAGCTCTAAGGGAGGACACCATGGCAAACAAAGTACCCCTTCCCGTCATCAAGCGCCTCCCCCGCTACCACCGCTACCTGGCCGACCTGCGCCGGGAGGGGGTGGCCACTGTTTCATCCAGTGAGCTGGCGGGCATGCTGGGCACCACGGCCAGCCAGGTGCGGCAGGATTTTAACTGCTTCGGCGGGTTCGGCCAGCAGGGCATCGGCTACAATGTGGAGGTGCTGTGCGAGGAGCTGGGCAACCTGCTGATGGGCGGCAACGAGCTCTCGGTCATTCTGATTGGCACCGGGCGGCTGGGCCGCACCATGAGCCATTTTCTGGCCACCGAGGCCCCCGGCTACAAGCTGGTGGGCTTTTTCGACAAAAGCCGCACCGAAATAGGGCTTACACTGGAAGGGCTGGCCATTTTGGATGTGCAAAAGCTGCCCGCCTTCTGCAAGGGCAACCAGGTGGATGTGGCCGTGCTGTGCATACCCGAGGAGGAGGCCGCCATACTGGCCCCCACCCTACAGCACCTGGGGGTGCGCGGCTTCTGGAATTTCAGCCAGTACGACCTGGCCATGGACGACCAGGTGGCGGTGGAGAACGTGCATCTGGGCGACAGTTTGATGAGCCTGGGCTTCCGTGTGCGGCACGGGCAGTGAACCGGGGCGGGGTCCCCTTAGCATACAAGCTTTACAATATTTTATAGTGTGACAGATGGAGGAACAAGATGGCAGAGTTTAAATATGAGATTACCGAGCGTGTGGCGGTGCTGAGCGAAAACCCCAACGGCTGGAGCCGCCAGCTGAACATGGTGAGCTGGAATGACCGTGAGCCGAAATTTGACATCCGCGACTGGGCCCCCGATGGCAAGAAAATGGGCAAGGGCATCAGCCTAACCCACGACGAGCTGACCATTTTGAAGGGTGTTTTGGAAGAGCTGGAACTGTAAGCCATGGGATATAAAGAGAGCTATATAGCCGCGTTTGAGGAGAATATTCACCGCGAGGGTGCCGCCGAGCTGCTGGCCTGGATGCAGGGCACCGACTTTTTCACCGCCCCGGCCTCCACCCGGTTTCACGGCGCCTGTGAGGCGGGGCTGGTGATGCACAGCCTGAATGTGTATGAGGTGCTGCGCAGCCGGTTTGGCGAGGCAGGCCCCAGCGCCGAGAGCCTGGCCATCTGCGGCCTGCTGCACGACCTGTGCAAGGCCAATTTCTACAAGCCCGGCTTCCGCAATGTGAAGGACGACGAGACCGGGGTGTGGAGCAAGGTGCCCAGCTACAGCGTGCAGGATGCCTTCCCCTATGGCCACGGGGAGAAAAGCGTCTTTCTCATCGAGCGTTTTTTGCGCCTGAAGCCCGCCGAGGCCGTGGCCATACGCTGGCACATGGGCGGCTTTGACGAGGCGGTGCGCGGCGGCAGCTATGCCATCAGCGAGGCCTGGCGGGTGTACCCCTTGGGTGTGATGCTGCACATAGCCGATTTGGAAGCCACCTATCTGCTGGAGCGCGGCACCAGCGCCGTAAACAAGAAGTAGCTGGGCTTTGCCCCGGCCCATCCGCTTTTTACAGCAAACTTTTGCTAGAAACTGTTATGCTGCGCAACCTTTTGAGAAACTGTAATAAAAAAAGCGAAACCAAAAATTTTTCTACAAAACCAAGCCCCTGCCAAATGGCAGGGGCTTGGTTTTGCTTTATACTGTACTT
>CAYRFC010000039.1:0-15666 GCA_964423365.1 uncultured Oscillospiraceae bacterium | reverse complement strand
CAAAACCAAGCCCCTGCCAAATGGCAGGGGCTTGGTTTTGCTTTATACTGTACTTTGTACATGGATTGATACGGCCCTACTCCTCGTCCACCACGTCTTCCCGGTGGTTCAGCATGGTGAGGATGGCGTCGAAATAGTCGTCGTCGTTCGAAGCCGCGGGCTCTGGGGCCGCCGCAGGGGCATTTTCCGCCGCAAAGGAGACATTCATGCCGTAGCCCTTGGGCTGGGCGGCGGCGCTTTGGCCCACGTTGCTGGTGTCGAACCCGGTGGCCACCACGGTGATGCGCATGGCGTCGGCCATGTTCTCGTCAAAGGTGGCGCCCCAGATGATGTTGGCGTCGGGGTGGGCCGCACTGGTGATGCTGGTGGCGGCGACCTCCACGTCCTCCAGGGGCACGTCGGGCGAAGCGGTCACGTTGATAATCACGCCGCGGGCACCGGCAATGCTGGTTTCCAGCAGGGGGCTGGTCACCGCCGCGGTGGCGGCATCCTGCGCCATGTTGACGCCGTGGGCCTCGCCCAGGCCCATGTGGGCATAGCCCGCGTCCCGCATCACGTTGCGCACATCGGCAAAGTCCAGGTTGATAAAGCTGGGGATATTCACCAGCGCCGAGATGCTCTCCACGCCCTGGCGCAGCACATTATCGGCGGCGGCAAAGGCGTTTGCCATGGTGATTTTTTCCTGGCTGATGAGCTTCAGGCGTTCATTCGGAATCACGATGAGGCTATCCACCCGCTCCAGCAGGGCGCGGATGCCCTCCTCGGCCTTGTTCATCTTCATGCGCCCCTCAAAGGCGAAGGGCTTTGTGACGATGCCCACCGTGAGGATGCCCATCTCTTTGGCTATTTCGGCCACCACGGGGGCCGCGCCTGTGCCGGTGCCGCCGCCCATGCCCGCTGTGATGAAGGCCATTTGGCTGCCCTTCAGGGCGCTGGCCACCTCGTCGCGGCTTTCCTCGGCACTGCGCTGGCCAATCTCCGGGTCTCCACCCGCACCGCGCCCCCGGGTGAGCTTTGCACCCAGCTGCACCTTTTGGGTGGATTTGGAGGTGAACAAGACCTGCTGGTCGGTGTTCATGGTGATGAACTCCACACCCTGCAAGCCATACTCAATCATCCGGTTCACAGCGTTCCCGCCGCCGCCGCCAATACCCACTACCTTGATATTGGTGACGTTTTGCATCTCCTCGTCGAGAACAAAGGCCATATTCTTTCCTCCCCGGTGAAAATTACTCTTTTATACAATAGCAGAAGCGCCCGGCAAATTCAAGGGCTTTGCCCACAAATACACAAAATATTTCGTCAATTGGGCTCATTCATACTAAATGTAGTGGTTTTGCGGAATTTCTATGCGGCGGCAGCGCGCTTCTTGCGCCGTCTTATTCTGGGGTGAGCCAGGCGCGGTCGGTGGTGTCGGGGTAGCCGCTTAGGTCCAGTACCCCCCTGTCGCCCTCTGTAATCTGGCTTTTTTCGCTGTCGTTCAAAAGCACACTGGCAAATTTCAGCTTCTCCGGCAGGCTGCTGCGGGCCCCCAGCTCCACGGTGATGCGGTCTTCCCAGCGCAGGCGCAGGGCCAGCGGGTCGCTCACATCCACCCAGGTCACGTTGGCAAGGCCGCTTTTGGCAATCTCATCCAGCAGCCCCGCCAGCAGGGCCAGGTCGGTCATGGCGGGCGTCTCGGGCTCCGCCTCGGGCTGGCTCTCCGCCGCTTCGCTGGCGGGCGGAGGGGCACTTTCCACCGGCAGGCTCTCCCCGGCGGGCGGCGTTTCCGCAGGCGGGGCCTCCCCCTCTGGGGCAGCGCCTTCCTCCGGGGCTGCCTCGTCCTCCGGTGGCGCTTCACCCTCCACCGGCGCCTCGGGAGGGGGCTCCCCCTCGGCCGGGGCAGGCTCCGGCGGCGGCTCCGGCCCGGGCGGGGGGGCATGCTGGGCCTGGTATTCCTCATAGGAATAGGGGAAGCCGTTCCCCGCCTCCCCGGCGGTCAAAAGCTGCCCCGGCACCACCGAAACACCTGTCACCCCAAACAGCATGGTCAGGCCCTCGGGCTGGGCACCGTCCAGCCGCAGCACCTTGCGCTTGTCGCTCAGCACGGCCCAGCCGTCCTCCCAGGGCAGGCAATAGGCCTCGGCAGCGGGCGTTACCCGGAAGATGACCGTGCCGGGCAGGCTGCGCCGCACCTCCACCTTCTCTATGTAGGGCAGCTCCTGCTGCATTTCCTCCTGCGCGGCCCCGGCGGAAAAGCCAAACATGTTGTCTCCGGGCTTTTTGCCAAACACCTGCAAAATTTCCTCCTGCGTGTAGGGGCTTTCCCCCTGCAGGGTGAAACGCTCGATTTTAAACAACACGCTGAACGAGAAGAACAGCCCCGCGCCAATCAACGCCAGCACCAGCCCGGCGGCTATTAGGCGGCGGCGCTTCCGGCGTTTGGCCGGGCTCACCCGCTCCCGCCGCTGGCGGCGCAGGCGTTCCCTTTCGGCTTTTTGGGCCCTTTTTTCCTCCTGCTCGCCGCCCTGCCTGCGGGGCGGCTCTGTGCGCCGCCCTTCACGGGCCACCGGCTCCGGCGGGGGGGCAGGCGGCGGGGGCTGGGCACCGGGCAGGTGGCTGGGGGGCCTGCGTTTGGGCATGTTCTGAAAAGCATCCTGCCCCGGCACGCCCGGGGCCTTGCGGCGGGGCGGCGGGGCGCTTTGCGCGGGGCCTTGCGCCCCCGGCTTCACCCCGGCCCGCTGGGGCCGCCCAGGGGCCGTGCTGCCGTGGCGGGGCTGGCCACCCGTCTGTCTCTCCTGTTTGGCCACGCCCTCACCTCTCTTTTTTGCCCTGGCCGCCGGCCGGCCACTCACAGCTGCCTCCCCCGCCAAGAGCGGGAGAGGCCGGCCGGTTTTGTCTTTGGCAGTTCCGGTCTACCCGGCTTCACCCTGCATCAGCTTTTCCAAATCGTCCACAATCAGCTGCAGAGACTGCGGCTGGGCCAGCCCACGGGCGGCCTGCCCCATTTTCCGCAGGGTGTCCGGTTTTCCGGTCAACTCCTCCACGGCGCGCACCAGCACCCGCCCGTTTAGGTTTTTTTCCTCAAACACCCGGGCGGCCCCGGCCTCCTCCAGCTCCAGCGCGTTGTGAAACTGGTGGTTTTCCGCCACATTGGGCGAGGGGATGAGGATGGAAGCCCGGCCCACTGCCTCCAGCTCCGCCAGGGTGAGGGCCCCCGCCCGGCAGATGACCAAATCGGCCGCGGCCAGCATGGCGGGCATGTCGCTGATATACTCCCGGATGACAAAGTTCTCTTTCCCGCTGATGCCCATCTTCTCGGCCAGGCGAGCAAAATCATTCTTCTCTATGCCGCCGGTGGCGTGGATGTGCAGGAAATTTTGGTTTTTCAGGTGCCAGGCGGCCAGCTCGGCCACCACCTCGTTCACCCGCTGGGCCCCCAGGCTGCCGCCAAAGCTGAGCAGCACGGTGCGCCCCCCCGCGCCCAGCGCCTGCCGGGCGGCCTCCCTGTCCAGGCTGAACAGCGCGGGCGGCACCGGGTTCCCGGTGACCAGCCCTTTTTCCGGCTGGCCCAGCCGCTGCAGCGCCGAGGCAGACACCGCATAGATGCGGTCCACATCCCCTGCCAGCAGGCGGTTGGTGACGCCGGGGAAGGCGTTTTGCTCGTGCAGGGCGGTTTTTATGCCTTTCTTGGCCGCGGCACGCACCACCGGCCCGCTGACATAGCCCCCGGTGCCCAGCACCAAATCGGGCTTTACCTCGGCCAAAATTTTGCGGCTGGCGCTGCCCGAAAGGGCCAGGTACCAGGCGGCCTTGGCATTCCGCACAAGATTTTCGGGTTTTAGGCTGCGCTGCAGGCCGTGCACCTCAATGGGGTGGAAGGGGTAGCCAGCCCCGGTGACAAGATTGTATTCCATGCCCCCCTTGCGCCCGGCAAAGTGGATGTCCGCCCCCGGCCAGCGCTCGGATATCCCGCCCGCGATGGCCAAAGCGGGGTTTACATGCCCGGCCGTACCGCCGGCCGCAATCAACACACGCATCAGGCTTCCTCCGCCAGAGGCTGGGCCTCTTCTTCGCTGTCTGTTTGGGGCGCTTCTCCGCCGGTCTCCTCCGCCTGCCGGGCGGCGGCTATGCTGGCATAGCCCTGGCGGGAGACGCTCAGCATCACCCCCACCTGCCCCAGCAGCATCACCAGTGAGGTGCCGCCCGAGGAGAAAAAGGGCAGGCTGATGCCGGTGGAGGGGATGGCGTTGGTGTTCACCGCGATGTGCAGGAAGGTTTGCAGGGCAATTTGCACCGAGACGCCCACGGCAATCATGGCCCCAAATTTATCCTTGGCGCGCAGGGCGATGTGCAGCCCGCGCAGAAGCAGCAGCAAAAAGAGCACGATGACCACCAGCGCCCCGATGAAGCCCAGCTCCTCGCAGACGATGGCAAAGATATAGTCGTTGTACATCTCAGGCAGGTAGAGGAACTTTTGCACACTGCCGCCTATGCCGGTGCCCGTCACCCCGCCGGAGCCCACGGCGATGAGGCTTTGGATGGTCTGGTGGGCCACCTCGGGCGGGGCGGCGTGGGGGTCCAGCCAGGTTTCGATGCGGCTCATGGCATAGGGCACCAAATCCGGCACACGGGTGATGAGCAAAAACAGCACACCGCCCGCCAGCAGGGCCGCAAAGCCGAACCAGCGCAGGGCGGTGCCCCCGGCGAACATCATGGTAACGCCGATGCCCATGATGAGGATGGTGCAGGAGAGGTGAGGCTGCTGCAGCAGCAAAAGCGCCACACTGCCCAGAATGACCACAAAGGGCAAAAAGCCATAGCTGAAGGTCTTGATTTTCTTCTGGTTGGCCGCAATGAGGGCGGCAAACAGCAAAATGACGGCAAACTTCACCAGCTCGCTGGGCTGGATGCTCTGGGTGTGGGCACTGTTCAGCCAAATCCAGCGCTGGGCGCCGTTTTTGGCCTCCATAAACAGCACCACCACCAGCAGCACATAGGTGATGAACATCAGCGGCCAGGCAAACTTTCGCAGCAGGTGGTAGTCCACCAGCGTGGCCCCCACCATCACCACAATGCCCAGCATGGCGTACTCCAGCTGTGGGCGGATGAAGGCATAGCTGTCCTCATAGCGCATGTAGCCCGTGGGGTAGGAGGAGGAAAACAGCATCACCAGGCCAAACAGCATCAGAATGAGCACCAGGGTGAGGAAGGGAATGTCGATGCGGCCCAGCCTGCCCAGGCGCAGGCTTTTTCTTTTGGTCTTTTTGGCCTTGGGCGCTTTTACCACCTGCAGCGCGGGCGCCTGCGGCGTTAGCGGAATTTTGGGCACGGCCATGTTGTTCTCCTCCTCTCCTGTTTTATTATTAGATGAATGCGTGCATGGCTAGCCCCAGACATAGGCGTACAGGTAGGCCAAAAAACCGCAGGCAATGGCCAGAAAGCTGAACACCACGTCGATTTTCACCTCACTCCAGCCACTCATCTCAAAATGGTGGTGGATAGGGGTCATTTTAAAGATTCGCCGCCCCTGGCCATATTTTTTCTTGGTGAATTTGAACCAGCTCACCTGCAGCATCACGCTCACAGCCTCCATGATATAGACCAGAGCCAGAATCAGCAGCACGTCGGGCCGCCCCATGCAGTAGCCCACGGCCACCACCGCACCGCCCAGGAACATGCTGCCCGTGTCGCCCATAAAGACCTTGGCGGGGTAGAAATTCCACAGCAGAAAGCCCGCACAGCTGCCCGCCAGCGCCGCCGCCCACAGGGAGAGCTGGTAGCGCCCAAACAGGGTGAGAAGCAGGAAATAGCCGCACATCACCCACAGGGTAACCATGGTGGCCAGGCCGTCGATGCCATCGGTGAGGTTGACGGCGTTCACGATGCCCACAATCAACACCACGCTGAGGGGGTAGAAAAACAGGCCAAAATCCACCGCGCCCAAAAAGGGCAGCCGCACCAGGGTGGAAAGCCGCCCCATGAGGTGCAGGGTGGCCAGAAAGCTGGCCGCAATGGCCACCTGCATGATGAGCTTGCCCGCGGCGCGCAGGCCAAGGTTCTGCTTGCGCACCACCTTAAGGAAATCGTCTACAAAGCCCACAAAGCCAAAGGCCAGCGCCGTGAACAGCCCCAGCAGCACCACCCCGCCCGCCATGGGGTCGGCGTCGGTGCTCACCCCGGCCAGCAGGGGGTAGGCCACCGCCAGCCCCACCGTGCTGCCTATGATGAACAGCAGCCCCCCCATGGTGGGGGTGCCCTGCTTGCCCTTGTGCCACACGGGGCCAATCTCGTTGATGGTTTGCCCAAACTTTAAGCGGTGCAGCAGGGGCACCAGCAAAAATCCTATCAGAGCCGTTACCAGCAGGGCCGCCCCTGCCGCAATTAATACTGCGTATCGCGCCATAGTTCTCTTCTTTCCACACGTTTTTTGCAGGGCGGTGAAACAGGCATTCTCCCTTTTGCAATAGTAAGATTCATTATAGCAAAAAATGCCTCTCTGGAAAAGCCCCGCAATGCCCCTATTCCTCCGGCAGCATCCCCTGCACAATCTCCTCAAAGCGCATGCCGCGGCTGGCCTTCACCAGCACCGTGTCACCCGCGCGCAGCTCGTCTTTTAAAAAGGCGGCGGCCTCGGCGTTGGTGGTGAAGGCGCGCACCTCCACCCCCTGCTTGCTGGCCTCGGCAGCGGCCAGGGCGGCCAGGCTGCCCACCGTTACCAGCAGGCCGGCTTTTATGGCGGCCACCCGGCTGCCCAGCTCCCGGTGGCTGGGCTCTGCGGCCACACCCAGCTCCAGCATATCGCCCAGCACGGCCACCTTTCGCCCGGCGCTCTCCATGCCGTACAGCAGGCTCAGCGCCGCCTTCATCGAATCGGGATTGGCATTGTAATAGTCCTCTATCAGGGTGAGGCCCGCTACCTCCTTGATGTGCTGGCGCATCCAGGCGGGCTGGAAGGCCGAGAGCCCCGCCGCCGCCGTAGCCGCACTGAGGCCCAGGCGGGTGGCCGCAGCGTAGGCCAGCAATGCGTCGCTGACCATATGGGCCCCGAGGGCCGGGATGCCGGCCTCGAACTCGCCAAACTGCCTGTCCACAATGGTGAAGCGCTGGCCGGCGGCCTTGGGCCGGATATCCCGGGCACACACCTCACAGCTTTGGTCCTCCACGGCGGCATACACCGCATGGATGCCCTCGGGAATGGCCGCGCCGCGCAGCAGTTCGTCATCCCCGTTCAAAATAAGCGGGGCGCCCTGTGGCAGCCCGGCGCAAATTTCCATTTTGGCCGCCAGAATGGCCTCCATGCTGCCCAGGCGGTCCATGTGCACCCGGCCTATGCGGGTGATAACCGCGCCGTCCGGCTTTGCAGCCAGGGTCAGCTTGCGTATCTCGCCCGGCCCCTGCATGCCCATCTCCACCACGGCATAGCGGGTGTCGCCATCCAGGCGGAACAGGGTGTTCGGCATCCCAATTTCATTGTTTTGGTTGCCCTCGGTTTTTAAGGTTTCGCCAAAGGCAGAAAACACCGCCGCACAAAACTCCTTGGTGGTGGTTTTGCCCACGCTGCCGGTAACCCCCAGCACCAGAGGTGAGAAGCCCGCACGGTAGTTGGCCCCCATGGTAATCATGGCGTCCAGCACGTCGCTCACCAGCACGGTACGGTCGGGCGGCACATCGTCTATGGCGCGCTGGGCCACCACCAGCACCGCGCCGTTTTCGCAGGCCTGGCGGGCAAAGTCGTGGCCGTCCACCCTCTCGCCGGGAATGGCCACGAACACGCTGCCCGGCGTGGCCTTGCGGCTGTCTGTCACCACCGAGTCAATCATCACCCCAGCCGGGGCCGTGGGCCATAGGTCCTTAAACAATCCTTTTGCCGTAATAGGCTGCATCCTTCTCTCCCCTTTGCCTGTCCATGTAAAATCCGCCGCAAATCTGCCGGCATCAGCCCTGGCCGGGGTGCCCCGCCAGCCAGTCCTCCACCAGTTGCTTTTCATCAAAAAATACCGTGCGTCCCTTCAGCACCTGGTAGTCCTCGTGCCCCTTGCCACACAGCACCAGTAAATCGTCCTCCCGCAGCGTCTCCAGCGCCTGGCACACCGCCTCCTCGCGGGAGGCAATCACCTTATAGGGCTTGCCCGCCTTTTCCAGCGGGGGCAGCGCGTCGGCAAAAATTTGCTCCTCGGGCTCCCCGCGGGGGTTGTCGCTGGTTAAAAACAAAATGTCGCCATGGTGCAGGGCCGCGTCGCTCATCTCGGCCCGCTTGCTGGCCTCGCGCTCGCCCGCACAGCCATACAGCACCACCATGCGCCCCTTCACAAAGGGCCGCAGCGCTTTCAGCAGCTTCTCCATCCCGTCTCCGGTGTGGGCGAAATCCCGTATCACCGTATAGCGCCCCCGGTGCAGCACCTCGCAGCGGCCCGGCACGCTTTTCACCTGCCCCAGCGCGGCCAGCACCGGCTCTATGGGCAGCCCCAGCAGAATGGCTGCGCCGCCCGCCGCCAGCGCGTTGTACACGCTGTATTCCCCGGGCATGGGGAAGGTGAGGGGGTAGAGGATGTCGCTGGCCAAAAAGCCAAAGCGCACCGTACCCGCCCCCAGCTCCACACTGTGGGCCACAAAGTCGGCGGCGTCGCTGCGGAAGGAATAGCTGTGCTTTTTTTCCAGCGCCACCTCCTCCAGCAGGCGGGCGCCGTAGGGGTCGTCCATGTTGGAGAGCATGGCCCCGCTCTGGGAAAACAGGCTTTTCTTGGCCTGGTAATACTCCTCCATGCCGCCGTGCCAGTCCAGGTGGTCTTTGGAGAGGTTGGTGAAGATGGAGAGCGCGAAATGCAGGCCCAGCAGGCGGCCCTGGTCCAGCGCCTGGCTGCTGGCCTCCATCACCAGATGGGTGCAGCCGGCCAGCACCATACGGTGCATCAGCGCGGCCAGGTCCCAGGCCTCGGGGGTGGTGTACCGCGCGGGAACCCGCATCTCCCCTATCTCACTGTGGATGCTGCCAATCAGCCCACAGGGGTGGCCGCAGGCGTTCAGCACCTGCTTTAAAATGCTGGAAACGGTGGTTTTCCCGTTGGTGCCCGTGACGGCCACCAGGCAGAGCTTTTGGGCCGGGTTTCCAAAAAAACGCTGGCAGAGCAGGGCATACACCCGGCGGGTGTCCTCCACCACCACCTCGCGCTCCAGCCCCAGCGCCCGCTGGCTGATAACCAGCACCGCCCCGGCCTCCAGGGCCTTCCCTGCAAAGGCGTGCCCATCGCTGCCCCGCCCGCTGATGCAGACGAAGACGCTGCCCGGCGCGGCGCGGCGGCTGTCCTGCGTGATGTGTGCGGCCTCGCCCTGTGGCAGAATGCCCTGAAAAGCCAGCCCTTCCATCAACTCGGCAATTGTCACGCAAGCACACCCTTTCCTCTCTATTTTCCCCCAAGGCCCACCCGTTTTACCGCATGGGCCTTGTGCAAAGCATACACCAAAAAAGGCAAAGAAACGGGGCCGGGGGGCAGATGCATCCTATCAGGGGGGTAGCTGACGGGCGCAATCCCCGGCCCCGCTTCTGTATGGCAAAATTGGTATCAGTCGGCCGCGGCGGTGCTCTCGTGCATGGTGAGGGTGACCACGCTGCCCTTGGGCAGGTCGGTTTCGGGCGGCACACTCTGGCTTTGCACCTGTACATTGGCGCCGTTGTCCGGCGCGCCGGTGGTCAAGACGTTCAGCCCCATGTTTTTTAGGGTGTCTATGGCGCTCTTGGCCGATTTTCCGGTCATATCCGGCATCTTCACCAGCTCCATGGGAAGGGCCGGGTCGGTGTATAGAAGCACCTGCCCGCCCTCCGGCACCTGGCTGTGGGCCTCGGGCATCTGGGCCGTTACCGTGCTGCCACTGCCCACCACCACACCGGTGATGCCCTGCTGGTTGAGCTGCACGTTGGCACTGCTGATTTCCATGCCCACCAGAGCCGGGGTGGGCAGGGTGCTGCGGTTGGCGCTCTCGCCCTCGCCATAGTCCGGCTCCACGCCGCGAATCTGCATGGTTTCATTGATGATGTTGCCCACCGCCGGGCCGGCCAGGCGGCTGCCAAACCAGGTGCGCTCCACCGGGGCATGCGGGTCGCTGGATTCATCCAGCACCACCAGCACGGCCACCTCGGGGTCGTTGGCCGGGGCAAAGCCCAGGAAGGAGGAGATATAGGCTTCCCGGCCTTCGGCGCTCAGCACCTCCAGCTTTTGCGAGGTGCCGCTCTTGCCCCCCACATGGTAGCCCGCCACATAGGCGTTCTGCCCGTTGGTGCTGGAGACCAAGTCTTCCAGCGTACCGGCGATAAAGGAGCTGGTTTCGGGGGAGATGACCTGCCGCTTCACGGGCGGCTCGATATTCTCCACCACATTGCCGTCATCGTCTAAAATTTGGCTGACGATGTGGGGCTGCACCAGGTTGCCGCCGTTCACCGCCGCCGAAACGGCGGTAATCATCTGCAAAGCGGTGAATTTGTTGCTCTGGCCGAAGGAGGAACTGGCCAGCTCCACCGGGCCCAGCTGGTCCTCTTTGTACATGATGCTGGAGATGGCGCGCTCGCTGGGCTCGCCGGGCAGGTCCACCCCGGTGGGCTCGGTCAGGCCAAAGGCGTTCAGATAGTCATACCACACGTGGGCGCCCATTCCGGCGCTGATTTGCACACAGGCCACGTTGCAGGAGTTGATGAGCACGTCGCCCAGCGTCTCAGTGCCGTGGGCCTTATTCTGCGCGCAGTGGAACTCCCTGTCCTGCACGGTGATAACGCTGCCGCACTGGAAGGTGCTGTCCGGCGTATAGGTGCCGGAATCCATCGCCGCGGCCACCGTTACCACCTTGAGCACCGAGCCGGGTTCGTAGGTGTCGGCCAGGGCCTTGTTCCGCCATTGCAGGGTACGGGCGGCGCCCTGGGCGGCCACCCGCTCCTCCCCCTCCGGCAGGGCCTCCACCTCGGCCTTTTTCTCCTCGCTGAAAATGGCGTAGGGGTCGTTCGGGTTGTAGGCGGGGCTGGTGGCCATGGCCAGAATGGCCCCGGTTTTCACGTCCATCACCACCACCATGCCGCGCTCTTTGGCCTCGTGATACTGCACGGCTTCGCTGAGGTATTTCTCGGCCACCTGCTGGATGTCCAAATCGATGGTGAGCACGATATTGTTGCCGTTCTGCGCGGGGTAGGTGTCCTCCTCGGCGCCTGTGGCAATCTGCCCGCCAAAGGCGTTTCGCACCGCCAGGGTGCGGCCCGGCAGCCCGGCCAGCCGCTCGTCGTAGTAGCTTTCCAGCCCCTCAATGCCCGTGCTGTCGGCATTGGTGAAGCCCAGCACGGTGGCGGCCAGCTCCTCATAGGGGTAGTAGCGCTTGGTGTCCTGCTTCATGTAGATACCGCGCAGGTTCAGGCGGTCGCACAGCTCGCGCACCTGGTCGGCCAGGGGTTTTTCTATCTTGGCCTTCACCTGGCAATATTTGCTTTCGGTATCGCGGAAGGCTTCATAGAGGGTGGCTTCGTCCAGCTGCAGCAGGGCTGCCAGCTCTTTGGCGGCCACGGTGGCGGGGTCGCTCTCCATCTTGCTCTGGGCCATCTCGTTGGGCGCCGCGGTCACCGTCCACACCGTGGCGCTCTGGGCCATCACCCGCATGTTGCTGTCGTAGATGATACCCCGCGCCGGCGGTATGGGGATGCTGGCCAGCTGTTGGTCCAAAGCCTCGGCCCGCCACTGGTCGGCCTCCTCCACCTGCAGGGTGAACAGGCGCATGCCCAGCCCGGCCGCCGCCACCACAAACACCGTGGCCACCGCCGCGCAGCGCAGCATCATGGGCCGCGCTGTGTTTTTCTGTTTTGCCTCCTGCTTTTGCTGCCTCATGCGCACTCTCCACCTGTTTTTTCTTTTCCTTGTCTATTCCGGGCTCAGCTGGTCGGCCGCTGCCTTCAGCCCGGCCCCAAACTGCTGGTTCAGCCCATCCAGCGGGCCTTTGCGTATCTCTATGGGGTTGCCCTCCTCCACCTGCACATAGGTGATTTGGTTGCTGTTCATGGGCACCAGCCCCAGCTCCCCGGCCCGCTGCTCTATGGCGCGCGGGGTGGTTTTGCTCTCCAGCTCAAAGCTCAGATAGGCGTACATGGCCTCCTGGTCCACCAGCTCCTGGTTTTTGCTGGAAATTTCGCTTTGCAGCTCGGTCATGGTGGTTTGGGTGTACAGCACCCCACACACCAGGCTTACGAGAAGGCCCACCGTCAGCAGGGTGCGCAGCATGCGGAACACCTGCTTGGCCGTTCCTGTGTGCGGCTTTGCCACTTGCACCACCGCCCTGCGTGGGGCTTTTTCCTCTCTGGGGGCAAAGCGCTGCAGCTCATACGCCGTTTCCGCCATCGGTTTTCCTCCTCTCCTCCGTGCTTTTTATCGTTTTTCTATGCAGCGCAGCTTGGCGCTGCGGCTTCTGCGGTTTTGCGCCTGCTCCTCCTCGCTGGGCAGAAGCGGGTTTTTCCCCACCAGCCTGCCCTTGGCCACCCCACCACACACACACACCGGGAATTCCGGCGGGCAGGTGCAGGCCGTGGCCCAGGCCCGGAAGCGCTGCTTCACCATGCGGTCCTCCAGCGAGTGGAAGGTGATGACCGCCAGCCGCCCGCCGGGTTTCAGCAGGCCAAAAATGGCATCCAGCCCCTCGCTTAGGGCATCCATCTCCCCGTTCACGGCAATGCGCAGCGCCTGGAAGCTCTTGCGTGCGGGGTTTTTGGCCTTTCGCCGCACCGCCGGCGGCAGGGCCGAAAGAACCACCTCTGCCAGCCTGCCTGTGGTTTCTATGGGCGCTTTCTCCCGCTGGGCCACCAGCTTGCCCGCCACCTGCCAGGCGTGGCTTTCCTCGCCATATTCCCGCAGAATGCGGGCCAGCTCCTCGCGGCCAAGGCTGTTCACCAGCTGGGCCGCCGTGGGCCCGGCCTGGCTCATCCGCATATCCAGCGGCGCATCCTGATGGTAGGAAAAGCCGCGCTCTGCGCTGTCTAGCTGATGGGAGGACACCCCCAAATCCAGCAGAGCGCCGTCCAGGGGCCCAGCCCCGGCCCCGGCCAGCGCCACGGCCGCCTGCCGGAAATTGCTTTGCAGCACCGTGGCGGGCAGCCCCGCCAGCGCCATGCCGGCCGCCTGTATTGCGTCGGGGTCTCGGTCCAGCGCGTACAGATGGCCGCCTTGCAGCCTTTGGGCAATGGCCCGGCTGTGCCCGCCGCCGCCTGCCGTGCCGTCCAGATACAGCCCCTTTGGCTGTATGGCCAGCGCCTCCAGGCATTCGGCCAGCAGCACCGGAATATGCGCAAATTCTCTCTCCATTAGAAGCCCAGTTCCTCCATGGCCGCCTCCATGCTGTCGCTGTCGAAGCTGCCGCTCTCGGCCTCCCAGGCCTCTGCATCCCAAATTTCCGCGTAGCGGCCCACGCCTATCACCACCACGTCCTTGTCCAGCCCAATGGCGGCGCGCAGGGGGGGCGGAATGAGCACACGGCCCTGTTTGTCGGGGTTCACCTCGCCCGCGCCGGAGTACATCTGCCGCTTCAGCCTGCGGCTTTTCACCAGGCTTTTCTCCTCAAAGATGGCGGCCACGGCCTCCCACTCCTTGCCGGGAAAGGCCACCAGGCAGCCGTCCAGCCAGCGGGTAATCCAGAAGCTTTCTCCCATCTCCTCGCGCAGCTTGGCCGGGAAGTTCAGGCGGCCCTTGTCATCCAGCGCGCAGTTGTACTCGCCCACCAGCATGGCCGCCACCTCCTTCCGCTCTGTGGAGTTTGAGAAATTGAAAAATTCCCCACTTTTCCCCACTTTCACCCACTTGCATACCATTATACAGATGAACACAAAAAAAGCAAGCCGAAAAAAGTGAAATTCACTCTTTCCCGCTTGCGAGGGGCTGACAATTTTGTGCCATTTTTACGTTCTTTTCTATTTCCCACAAGAAAACAGGGGAACGGTGGGGAAAAAACCAGCCACGCACCCCTCTTCCTTTTTCCGTAACGCCAGAAAAAAAGCCCTCCCACAGGGGAGAGCTTCTTGTGCCTATTTGGAAAAACTAGCTGCGGCTGCGGTCTTTGTGGCGGATGGAGGTGCGTACATTTTTTACTTCGCTCACACTTTTTATCAGCTGCTCCTCGGCCTGGTGCAGGATGTTCTCACAGTAGTTTGTCACAGAGCTGCGCATCTCCTTGGCGCCCTGGTTCGCCACCCGCATAATCTCGGTGGCGCGCTGCTCGCTGGCCTTCACAATCTCCTGCTCGCTCACAATCACCTTGGCGCGCTCCTCCGCCTTGCGGATGATGCCCTCTGCCTCCCGGCGGGCGCCCTCCACAATCTCGGCACGGTCTTGCACAATGGCCTTGGCCTGGCGAATTTCGGTGGGCATATTCAGGCGGATGTCATCGATGATGTCCCGCAGCTTTTCCGCATCCACCATGCGCTTTCCCGAAAGCGGCACCGTAAAAGCGTCTTCCAGCGTCTCGTCCATCAAATCTAGTAAATCGTCAATATTCATTCTCGTTCTCCCTTCCTGCGGGCCGCGTGTTTTCCGTGCTTTTTAGGGGGCGGGGGGCGTGCCCAGCCGCCTGTGCAAAATGGGCTCTATCTCCTCTGGCACAAAGCCGCTGAGGGAGCTGCCATAGCGGGCCAGCTCCCGCACGGCGCTGGAGGAGAGGAACATGTGGTTCAAATCGGTGGTGATGAACACCGTTTCCAGCTCCCCGTTCAGCTGCTTGTTGATGAGCGCCATCTGGAACTCATACTCGAAATCCGACACGGCGCGCAGCCCCTTCACCAGGGCGCAGGCCCCACGGGCGCGGGCATACTCCGCCACCAGGCACTCGCAGGTGTCCACCTCCACCTTGGGCATGTCCTTCAGCGCTATTTTCAGCAGCTCCACCCGTTCCTCGCGGGAGAACACCGTCTTTTTGTCCGGGTTCACCAGCACCACCACAATCACCTTGTCGAACAGCTGGCAGCTGCGCTCGATGATATTCACATGGCCGTTTGTCACCGGGTCGTAGCTGCCGGGGCAGATGGCAATTCGCATAACGCCTCCCATAGTACGAGTTTCACCGCCCGGCTTCTTCATCCGCCGGGTGGGTAAGGCCATACCGCAGCACCTGCACCGTGCCGTAGCGGTAGCTTTTTTGCAGCGCCAGCCCACCGGCCCGGCCGGGCATCTGCGTTTTGGCGGCCGCTTCGCACAGCACCACCGCGCCCGGGCTGCAAAGGGGCGTCAGGCGCTCTAAAAGGGCGGGCAGTGCTCCCGCGGCATAGGGCGGGTCCAGCAGAATCAAATCAAAGCGGTCGTGGCAGCGGGCCACAAAGGCCTCCGCCTCGGCACGCTGCACCAGGCATTTTCCGCTCATGCCGGTGGCCTCGGCATTCTGCCGCACCACCCGCAGAGCCGCCTCGGCGCTGTCTACAAACACGCAAAAGCCCGCCCCGCGGGACAGTGCCTCCAGCCCAAGCTGGCCGCTGCCCGCATACAAATCCAGCACCCTTGCGCCGGGCAGCCAGTTTTGCACCGCGCTGAACATGCCCTCCTTCACACGCTCCAGTGTGGGGCGGGTGTCCTCGCCGGGCAGCGTTTTCAGCCGCATTCCCCGGCATTCCCCGGCAATGATTCGCATAGGCAGCCTCCCGGCCGGCAATGTCCGGCAGATGTAAATATTATGCGGCCCCTGCCG
>CAYRFC010000038.1:8086-18712 GCA_964423365.1 uncultured Oscillospiraceae bacterium | reverse complement strand
GCGCCAGATGCTGGACTGAACACAACAAGAAATAGAGACCGCCCTTTGGGCGGTTTTTCTTTTTAGCAAATATTAGCAATCGATATAGGAGAGTGCCAGATTTTAACAATTTAGACATGAATCCCCCATGTATTTTTCATAAGAAAAGCCTATGATAAAGACAATAACAAAACCAGCCCACCAGAGCGGCATGCCCCGTCTTATACACATCGGCTCTGATGTGGGCAGAAAGGAAGAGAAACGATGTTGAGTTTGATACCCTATGGGAGGCGTGACACGAACCTGTTCAGCTGGATGGATGACATGGAGAATCTTTTTAGTACAAATGTAAAGGGGGGCAGCCGTTTCCGCTGTGACATAGTGGAAAAGGAGGGCAATTACCGCCTGCAGGCGGAGCTGCCGGGCTTTGGCAAAGAGGATATACAGCTAGAGCTCGAGGGCAACACCCTCACCATCCAGGCAAAGCATAAGGAGGAAACAGAAGAGAAAGACGAGGCAGGCCGCTTTGTTCGCCGGGAGCGCCGGTATGGCAGTTTTTCCCGCAGCTTTGATATCACCGGCATCGACAAGGACAAGATAAAAGCGGACTATGCCAATGGGGTTTTGGAGGTGAACATGCCGGCCCTGAAGAAGGAGGAAAAGCTGCCGGAGGTACGCCGCATTGAGATTGGTGGCTAAAAAGCACATATAGCCCTCATCATACCAAAAAGAAGCGCCCTGCCGAAGAAAGGTAGGGCGCTTAGTGTATCGAGAAAGTGTTCTGTTTTTTTGATACACTGCCCTGCACCAGGGGCTTCTTTCGCAGAAGATGGGGAACGCCATAACAGAATTTATACGAAAGCATGATAAAATATATAACTGATTATATTTATACATATGAATAAATAGATGATATTAAAATAAAATGTTAAGCTATAATATATTTAATAGTACAGCTCAATTTGGCTTCCCTGAGGCCCGGTGTAAAGGCGAATTTGGCGGTCAATTTGGTTTTTAAGCTCACTTACATGCGAGATGATGCCGATGAGGCGGTTTTCTCCGGCCAGGTTTTGCAAGGCACCAATGGCAGCGTCCAGGCTTTCGGCATCCAGGCTGCCGAAGCCCTCGTCAATGAACATGGCGTCTATTTGTACCCCGCCAGCGTGCTGCTGCACCACATCCGAAAGGCCCAGCGCCAAAGAAAGCGCGGCTTTGAAGCTCTCTCCACCCGAGAGGGAGGAGGCGTCCCGTGTTTTTCCGGTGTAGCGGTCCTCCACATCCAGGGCGAGGCCACTTTTGCCTTTTAAGGTGCCTCCCTGCTTTAGCAATAGGCGGAAGCGTTCGCCAGTCATGGCCAAAAAGCGAAGATTGGCAGCGTTCAACACCTGTTCAAAATACGCCTGCTGAACCCAGGTCTCGAATGTGATTTTATCCTTCCCTCCCAGAGTGCCCCCGGCCGTGTCGGCCAATGCTTTGCAGTTTTGGTAAGCCTGTTCATGCTCTTGGCGGGTGACTACCAGGCCGGTCAGCTTGGCTAGCAGGTTTTTGTTTTGCTCCAGTGCAGCCAGCAAATGGCCCGAGCGCTGCTTGCTGCTTTGGTAAGAAATACGCAGGGCCTGCTCTGCCTGAGAGAGCGCCTCCAGGCTTGGGGGCTTTTGGTCCCGGGTTTCTTCAGCCAGCCGTGCCGCCTCCTTTTGTACCTCCTGCCAGTCGGCCCTGTAGTCGTCCAGCTCGTTTTTCTCCTTGTCCATTTCTTCCTGGCTGAGAAGGCAGGCAAGATAGGCGGCTTCATCGGGGAATTGATTGGCCCCCAGCGCCTGTGAAAAGGCCTGCTGTGCCTCCTTGGCCTCCCGCAGGGCCGGCTGCTGCCGCTGGCTTTGCTCGCCCAGCAGCAATTGAACGTCTCGCAGGCTTCGCTCTGCCTCCTCATACCGCCTGGCGGCAGCCTCATAGGCCTGCTGCATGGCCTGCCATTCCTGCCGCACCTGGGTCAGGGCATTTTCCGCCTCTCCCAGGCTCTGCAGGGCAAGCTCCCCGCCCAGTGTTTCTGCCTCGCTTTCCCGTTTGGTTTTGTTCAGCTGTGCTTCCTGCACGCCTGCCTCCCGGCGCGCTTGCTCCTGTTCACAGGCCTGTATCTGGGCGGCCAAATCCTCGTTTTGACGCTCTAGACTCTCCCGCCGCCCCATCTGGCCTTCCAGTTGCTCCCGCTCCTTTTGCGTTAACAACAAATTATTTTCAATATTATTTATATAATTTGCAAATACAACCTCGTCAAACAAATTTTTCGGTAAAGTCTTGTCATTATCAAGATAATTGGCAAGCGTTGTGTCCAATTCATGCTCTGACAAATGCAACGCCGTCTCGTCATTTCCTGCCTGGAGGGCACTTTTTTCCATTTCGGCCCGCGCGGTCTCTGCCAGCGCCCGGGCCCTTTGCAGGTCGCTCTCGCTGGGGGCCCTGGCGCCCAGCGGCGCAGGGGCAGGGTGATGCAGAGAGCCGCAGACAGGGCAGGGCTTTCCCTCGGCCAAATCCTGCGCCAGACGTCCCGCCTGCTCCTGCCAGAACTGGCGCTCCAGCTCCAGATAGCTTTGCTGCAGGGCTTGATAGGAGGCTTGGCTTTTTTGGTATTTTTCCTGGGCGGCCTGCGCTTTTTCTGCAAGCTCCTTTTTGGCGGAAAGACGTTTGCTTGTCTCGTCGGCACGCCGCTTTTCTTCCGTCAGGCGGTGCAGGGCCAGTTTGCATGCGGGCAGCAGGGTTTCGGCGGCGGCCAGGCTGGCCATTTCTTCCCGCAGGCCGGTCTCTTTGTCCTTCAGCGTCTGCCATTTTTCTGTGCAGGCCTGCCTGCTGTGCACAGCGGCTTGCAGCTCCTGCTCGGCGTTCTGCTGGGCCTGCCTGCTGGCCTCCAAACGCGCATATAGCGGCAGGGCGGCCTCCAGGGCATCGCCCTCCTTCCGCAGGGCCTCCCGGCGGGCGGCGGTGCTCTCCTCTTTATTGAGTGCCTCCCGGCGTGCCGCTTCTTCTTCTCCTGCCTCTTTCAAGCGGCCTTGCAGCAGCTCCAGCTCTGCGCAAATTTGCCGGTATTCCCCTTGCTTTCGCTGGGCCTCCGCCGCCTTGGGTTTTACATGGTACAGGGCCCGCCGGGCTTTTTCCAGCCCCTCGGCCCGCCGGGCCATATCTGCCTCCTGGCTCTTGAGTTTCTGCATTTTCTCCCGGGCCTTTTCCAGCTGGGAAAACCGCTCATTCAGCCCCTCGGCCAGGGCTTTTTCGGTGAGCAGGGTGTTCAGCTTGGCCTGATGCCGCTCATGCTCGGCGTCGGCGTTTTCCAGCAGAGAGGTCTGGCGGGCGGCCAAGGCGGTCAGCCATTCCAGCAGCTGGGCCTCGTTTGGCTGGCTCCGGTTTTCCGCATCTGCCAGCCAGGCCCGCAGAGCCAGGGTGCTTTCGTCGGCCTCCTCCTCTTTTTCCAGCTGGATGCTTCCGGCAAGCTGCCAGATGTTGCCCGCGTCCATCTCCCATTTTTGCCGCAGGCGGCCGGCCTCGTCCTTCAGGCTTTGCTGGAAATCCTGAAAGATGCCGGTGCCAAACACACGGCGCAGAATATCGGCCCGTTCTTCGGTTTTACAGCTCACCAAATGCAAAAAATCGTTTTGCGCAATCATGATAATTTGCGAAAACTGCTGGCGGTTTAAGCCCAGCAGCTCTTCGATGCGGCGTGTGACCTCCTCGCTCCCGGTCACCACCCGGCCATCCGGCAGGGTCAGCTCCGCTTCCGCCGCTTTTTTGGTGCTGCCCTTGCCATTTTTTTTGGGCCGCTCATAGGCCGGGCTGCGGCGCAGGCTGTATTCCACCCCCTGGCTGGAAAACTGAAAAAGGACGAAGGTTTCGGCCTCGGGTGGGGCAAAATCGCTGCGGAGCATTTCTTTTTTGCGGGTGGCACCGCTGGGCTCACCATACAGGGCAAAGGCGATGGCATCGAACAGGGTGGTTTTCCCGGCCCCCGTGTCGCCAGACACCAAAAACAAGCCCCGGCCTCCCAGCTTGGTAAAATCCACCTCGGCTTCCCGGGCAAAGGGGCCAAAGGCGCTTAAGGTGAGGCGTAGGGGTCTCATAAATTGGTCTCCTTTTCCGCCAGCAGGCGCGCCAGCATTCTGTTTTGCTCCCCGCTCAGGGGCTGCCCGTTCTGCTCGGCGTAAAAGCGGGCGAACAGCTCACCGGCTGTTTGGCGCTTCACATCGCGCAGGGGCACACGGCTCTGCCGGGCTTCCTGCTGCACCCGCTCGTAGCACAGCTCCATTACATGGGGGTACACCTGCCGCAGCTTGGCCATGGCGCCGGGTACCTCCAGCCCGTCTGTCAGCACCACGCGCAGGTAGTCCTCCCGGTTTTGGGCGCCGTACACCTCTGCGCTCAGCAGGGCCTCCATCGGGCCGCAGATTTCCCGCATGTCGTGAAGCGGCAGCAGGGGCAGCAGCTCTGTCTGAACGCCCGCCTCATCCATTTCCACCAGGACAAGCGACTTGTGGTGGTATTTTTCCGAAAAAGAATACTTGAGGGGGGAACCGGCATAGCGCACCGTCCCGCGCCCCAGCTGCTGCGGCCCGTGGATATGCCCCAGTGCCACATAGGCATAGCCGTCCAGCAGGGCGGCGTCCACCTCATCCAGCCCGCCCACGGTGCGCGTTTCCGAGTCGGACAGCTCGGTGGCCTGGCCCTTGGCCGTCACAAACTGGTGGGCCACCAGCACGGCAGGGCGGCCGGGGGCCGGGGGGCTGGCCGCCAGCGCCAGCCGTAGGGCATCCTGCGTGTTTTCTATGCGCTCCTCCGGGAAAAAGCGCCGCAGAGAGGAGGGGCGCAAAAAGGGCAGTAGATGAAAATCGACCGGGCCGCTTGGGCTTTCCAGCCTCACCACACGCGCCTTGCCGGAAAAGGGGCCGTAGCTGTGTATGGCCTGCCGGGCCAGCAGCTGCCCGGCAAAGCCCAGCCTCTCGGGCGAGTCGTGGTTGCCGGCCACCACCAGCACGGGAATGTCCCGCTGGGCCAGCGCGGTGAGAAAGGTATCGTAAAGGCGCACCGCTTCCACAGGTGGGGTGCTGCGGTCGTAGATGTCCCCGGCCAGCACCAGGGCCTCGGGGCGGTGTGCGTCTGCCAGGCGCAGCACCTCTTGCAGAATATAGTCCTGGTCGGGCAGCATCGAAAACCCGTTCACCATCTTGCCCAGATGCAGGTCTGCCAGATGAAAAAATCTCATGGTGCGCCTTTCCCTTCTTAGCCAGCCTAATTGTATTCATTTTAGCACAGGGGACAAGCCGGGGGCAAATGGGTGCAGGCTTGGTGCCACGGCTTGACAAGCCCGCCGCGCAAACGGTACCATAGAGAGGAAGAATGCCCGAGAAAGGAAGCCCGAGATGGACAAGCCCGTCAGCAATATTTACAGTACCCTATATCAATGTCCCACCGTGGAATTGGCGGGGTATGCCTCCCGCTATGGGCTAAACGGCCAGCTGCTGGCCTATTTGAATTACGGCGGCAGCACGGGCAGCGCCAAGGACGCCCTGGCCGAGGGAATGCTGGCCCTGGCGGTGGAAAAAGGGCGGCTGAAGCCCGGCCAGCCGGTGGTGGAGGCCTCCAGCGGCACCTTTGCCGTGGCCCTCACCGTGGCGGCGCTGCACAGCGGCCACCCGGTGTGTCTGGTGATGCCCGGCACCGTCACCCCCGAGCGGCAGCAATATTTCACCGATTTGGGCGCGCAGGTATTGCTGACCAACTACGTCTACGGGCGCAGCGGCACCCTGCAGCGCGCACAGAAGCTCTGCGAGGAAAAAGGCGGATATTTCGTGAATTATTTTTCCAATGACGACAACCCCGAGTTTCACCGCCGGGTGACGGGCCCGGCCATTTTGAAGGCGCTGGATGGGGAGGTGGGCGCTGTGGTGGCGGGTGTGGGCAGCGGCGGCACCATCACCGGGGTGGGGGAATACCTGAAAGCCTGGGCGGGCAACGTGTGGACGGTGGCCGTGCAGCCCTTCGAGAGCCAGAGCCTCACCGGGGGCTTTTCCGGCAAGCACGGCATAGCCGGGCTGGGGCCGGGCTTCCTGCCCGATAACTACAACCCG
The DNA here is from genome assembly GCA_964423365.1 of uncultured Oscillospiraceae bacterium. Taxonomy (GTDB): domain Bacteria; phylum Bacillota; class Clostridia; order Oscillospirales; family Ruminococcaceae; genus JAAYCI01. Next base: position 12,623 of record CAYRFC010000038.1, on the reverse strand, counting down.
TACATTGTGGATGAGGTGCTGAGCGTGACCACGGGAGACGCCAAGCGTGCGGCCCGTGAGGTGCTGTTCAGCGACGCGGTGCCTGCCTCGGTGAGCTGTGGGGCGGTGCTGCACGCCGCGCAGCAGGTGATGCAGAGAAAACCCGGGCGGGTTTTGTGCATCTTCAACGGCATGAGCCTCTATGAATAGCAGCCACATTGCCGCTGTGCCGAGAGCAATGTTTGAGAAAGTGCCCGGGGAAGCATGGTTCATGCTTCCCTGGGCACTTTTCTTTGTGATATAAGCATATATCAGAAGGATGAACCCTCTTCCAGGTGCAGGGGCCCATTCTCCTGCAGCTTGAACTGGGCCACAAGTCTTTGCATCAGCTGTGCCTGGCTACTCAGCTCCTCACTGGCTGCGGCCGATTCCTCGCTCATGGCGGAATTGCTTTGCACCACGGCGGAGATGCTCTCGATGCTCTGCACAATCATCCGCATGGATTCCTGCTCGTTTTCAATGGTACCGGCAATCACCCGCACATCCTCGGCCACGCCACGGGTCATGGTGTTGATGCTGCCCATGGTGCCCACGGTGGTCTCGGCGGTTTGGGCCACCTTGGAAATGGAGCTGACGGTGCTCTCTATCAGGTTTGTGGTGTTTTGGGCGGCCTCTGCACTTTTGGCAGCCAGGCTGCGCACCTCGTCGGCCACCACGGCAAAGCCCTTCCCGGCTGCGCCCGCCCGTGCGGCCTCCACCGCGGCGTTCAGGGCCAGAATATTGGTTTGGAAGGCAATGTCCTCAATGGTTTTGATGATTTTGCTGATTTCGGCCGATTTCGCGTTGGCCTGGTGGATTTCTTCCATCAAAACCTGCATGTGTTCATTTGTTTTGTCCAGCTCCGCCTCGGTGAGGTCGCTGTCGTTGGTGATTTTGTGGATGCTTTGCCCGGTGGTTTCAAACTGCTGCTGCATGCCGCCTATGGCCGCCGAGAGGCTTTCCACCGCCGAGGCCTGCTCTGTGGTGCCCTGGGCCAGGCCCTGGGCGCTGTCTGCCAAATGGCCCGAGCTCTGTGCCACCTGCTGCACCGCGCCGTTTATTTCGGCCAGGGTGTGGGAAACCTGGTGGGCCAGCTTGTTCAGTGCCTGGGCCAGGATGTCGTTGTCTGAGCGGGGGCTGGCCTCCACCGCCAGGTTGCCGTCTGCCACCTGCTGCAAAAGCGCCGCATTTTCGCAGGTGTTGTGCGACATTTCCTCAAAGGAATGCACCAGCTGCAGAATTTCTTCCTCCTTGGTCTGCGCCACATCCACAAACTGGCTTTTTTCGCCGGAATTGTCGCCTGCGGCCAGGTTGCGCGCCCAGTTCGTAAGGCCCACCAGCGGCCGGGTGATGCCACCGGCCACCTTGGCCGAGGTGAACACATTCAGCAAGATGGTGATGAGGGCCGCCAGCAAAAGCGAGACAACCAGGATGATGAGAACGCTGTATACCTCCAGCACCGGGGCCACGGTGGCCACCGAAAGCCCCGCCGCGCCCAGCGGCTCATAGCAAACCAGAGAGAGGCGGCCATCCACACTGGCCATTTGCAGCCCGGTTTCGCCCGCCACCATTTTTTGCAGAATTTCCTTGAAGTCCTTGCTCATGCCGTCCACATAGGCTGTGGCCTCTGCGTCCGCCGCGTCGGGCTCTATCCAGTTCTGCACCAGCACAATGTCCTCATTGGGATGGGCAGACACCGCACCATTCGGGTTCAGCATAAAGCTAAAGCTGTTTTGGGTCAGCGCATGGTCGTTCAAAGATTGGGAGATGTATTCCAGGCGCACAAAGCCCACTAGCACCCCCACCTGCGCCCCGTCCTTGTAGAGGGGGGTGCCGATGGCCAAAATTTTGTTGCCGGTGCTTTTGGAGATGGTGGGCTGGGCAATGTGGGTGGTGCCCTCGTTCCAGGGCACCGTGAAGTAGGCGCGGTCGGCTATGGAAACGCCGCGCGCGCTCTCCCCGTCGGTGTGGGCCAGGTTGGTTCCGGTGCCGTCGGTTATCAAAAAATGGGACCATACCTCACCCTCGGTTTGCATAAAGCTCTGCAAATAGGGCTCGGCCTGGTTTGGGTCCATCGAGAGCACCGCGCCGTTTTGCGCCAGCAGCTCCACCTCACTCTCAAATTTGTCTATCCGCCCGGCCATATTGGCCAGCAGCAGGGAATTGGTGGAGCGAATCTCCCGGTTCTTCTCGGCCGAAAGATTTGTGTAGGTGATGGCGATGACGGTAATGATGCTGACCGTGATGGGAATCATAAAAGCCAGCACCATTTTGCGGGTTAAAAGGGTTTTTAAGGAATGGTCCTTTTTTTTGTGTTTGTTCTCCGTCTGCATAAAACAATCTCTTTTCTTTTTTCTTTTTCAGAGCAAGCTCCCAAGAATAAATCAATTAATTTTACCACACTGTCACGTGAGGAACAAGGTAGTTTTTGGTGCAAAAATTGGTTTTCTAAGGCCGGGGCGGGGAGGCGGGATGCCCTGGCGCGGAAGGCGGGCCGCGGCCGGAATTTTCCCGGCGGCTTTCCTTGAAATGCAAGGGGAGGGATGCTATACTATATGTTCAGAATTCGTTTATGTTATTTTAAAAATATAACATAAATATGATATAATATGTAAATATAGCAGACAGGGGGTGGGGAGATGTTCAAACTGACGGAGAATCACGGAGACAGCATCCCCGTTCCCCAGCTTGTATTTTCGCGCCTTGGCTTCCCCGAGGTGGATGAGCCCCGTGTGAAGGTGGCGCTTTTCATGCTGGCCAGCGGCGAGTGCGGGCCACAGCAGGTGGCCGCCGGGCTGCATATTCGGCAGGAGGACGCCGAAAAGGCGCTTTTGTACTGGGAGGGCGCGGGCCTTTTGCAGCGTGCCGCCCCAGCGGGGGAGAGCCCGGAGCTGCCCCCACCGCCCGAAAAGCGGCGGCATATGCACACCGCCCAGGCCAACCTGGCCCTGGGCAGAGACCCCGTTTTGGGGGCCATGATGCAGGAGCTGCAGCGTATTTTTGGCGGTGTGGTGAACCAAAAGGAGTATGACATCTACTGCACCCTCTACTGCCAGGACGGCTTTGCCGCCGATTTGATTTTGATGGCGGCCATGCACTGCGCCGCCGAGCAGAGGTGCGGGGCTAGCCGGGTGGAGCGCACCCTGCTGGCCTGGCGGAAGGCGGGCATAGACGACTGCGCCGCCGCCGACGCCTACCTGCGGCTGCTGGCTGGGCGGGAGGAGAGGTATCAGCGCCTGGCGGGGCTGTTTGGGCAGAAGAAGCCCGGCTTCACCGCCGCCGAGCGCCGCATGGTGGACAGCTGGTATGAGGAATTTGGCTACGATGACGAGATGGTGGAGGCCGCCCGCCTGGCCGCCGGAGAGCGGGAGAGGGAGGTGCGCTACCTGAATGGAATTCTAAAGCGGTGGAACGCCAAGGGCTATGCCACCGCCGCCGATATGCGCCGTGGCGAGGAGGGCAGCAACCTGAGTATACAGGGGGGCAAAAAGCCGCCCACCACTGGGGAAGACCTGCTGCAAAACACCTTCTTTAACCCCATTCGCCGGAAAGGAGGCCCCGCATGAACCGGCAGGCTTTGTACACACGTGCGCTGCAAACCGTGGCCCGCCGCCGCCAGCGGGCCGAGAGCCTGGCCATGAGCCGCAGCGAGGAGATATATGCCGAGCACCCCGAGCTGGCCCTGCTGGACAAGGCCAAGAGCGAGGCCGGGGTGGCGGCGGCTGTGCTGGCCGCCGGGGGGCAGGGCGAAGAAAGCCAGCATAAGCTGGACGAGATGGCCGAGGCCGGGCAGCGCCGCCTGACGCTGCTGGAGGGGCTGGGGCTTACGGAGCGGGACCTGGCCCCCGCCTGGCACTGCAAGCGCTGCCAGGACACCGGCCGGGTGAAGGGCGCGGTGTGCGCCTGTGTGCAGGAGGAGGTGAAGCGCCTGCGCCGCGAGGAGGTGAACGCCTCGGGGCCGCTGTCCCTGTGCAGCTTTGAAAATTTCGAGCTGGAACGCTATCCACAGGCCATGGAGGGGCTGGGCGTCTCCCCCCGGGAGCTGATGCGCGACAACCTGAAAAGCTGCATCATCTATGCCGAGGAATTTGACCTTTCCAGTGCCAGCCTCTACCTGTTTGGAGACGCGGGCCTGGGCAAAACCCATCTCGCCCTCAGCATTGCCAGTGTGGTGCTGGAGCAGGGCTTCGACGTGGTGTATGTCAGCGCGCAGAATGCTTTTTCGCGCCTGGATGAGGAGCGGCGGCGCTGGGAGGGCAGCGGGGAGTATTTCCGCACCCTGCTGGAGGCCGACCTGCTGGTGCTGGACGACCTGGGCACCGAATATCTGGACGCCTACATCCGCAGCCGCCTCTATGAGCTGGTGAACACCCGGATGCACCGCCGCCCCACCATCTACACCACCAATATTTGCAGCCAAAGCCAGCTGCAGCAGCGGTACACCGAAAAAATTGCCTCCCGCCTGCTGGGAGACTGCCACCGCATGCGCTTTATTGGGGAAGACATCCGCCTGCAGGAG
>CAYRFC010000038.1:0-7986 GCA_964423365.1 uncultured Oscillospiraceae bacterium | reverse complement strand
GCTGGGAGACTGCCACCGCATGCGCTTTATTGGGGAAGACATCCGCCTGCAGGAGCTATAATCGATAGAAAAGCAAAAAAACAGGGCACTCCCATGGGAGCGCCCTGTTTTTACTGTTGCAAAGAATGTGGGAAAACCCGGCTAGATACCGCCCGCCAGCGCCCTGTCCAGCATGATGGAGGCGAAATCCAGCGCGTTGTGCAGGCCGTTTTTCACGCTCTGCTTTTTGATGCGGTCCTTCGGGGGCAGGGAGACGTCGGTGGAAAGCAGCATCACCATAATCTTGTCCGGCATATCCTCGCCATTTTCCTGCTTGGTGGACAGAATTTGCATGAAGACCACATAGTCGTCGCCCATGTCTCCGTAATACATCTCGTTCTTGCAGCGCACCAGCGGGTGCTGCTTGTAAGTCAGTTTGGCTTCAAATGCCATTCGTTCCGCTCCTTTTATTCACCCAGATAGCTGCGCACCATGGCCTGCAAAATGTCGTCCCGGTCCACCTTGCAAATTTTGGTGCGTGCGCCGCCATAGGTGGTGATGTAGGTGGGGTCTTCGGAGAGGATATACCCCACAATCTGGTTGATGGGATTGTAGCCCTTTTGCTTCAAGGCGCTGTACACCTCGGACATAATCTGTTTAATTTCCTGCTCTTTGTCCTGATTCACAGAAAAAATAGTGGTGGTAAGCTCGTCCATTTGTCACCCTCCTCTTGCCCTATATTCTTCCCTATTATAATATACACCCGGGGGAAATGCAAGAAATACGTTGTTTTCCCCGCTGCAAGGTGTTTCCGCTAGCTGCGCAGGCTTACCCCCAGCCCCGCCAGCTTTTCCAGAATTTTCGCAGTCAGCCCATCGGCGTCCTCGTCGGTCAGGGTGGCGGCGGCGTCCCGCAGAACCAGGTTGTAGGCCAGGCTCTTTTTGCCCTCGCCCAGCTTCTCGCCCCGGTAGATGTCGAACAGGGAGAGGCTTTCCAGCCGCTTGCCCCCCGCCTTGCGGATGACGCCCTCCACCTCGCCTGCGGGCAGGCTTTCCTCGCACACCAGCGCCAAATCCCGGGTGATGGCCGGGAACCGGGGCAGCGGGTGGTACTGTGGCACGCCGCCCTTGGCGGCATACAGGCTATCCACCAGAATTTCGGCGGCCACCACCCGGGGGCGGATGTCATAGGCCTCGTTCACCGCCGGGTGAATCTCGCCCAGGGTGGCCAGCAGGGCTTCGGCGGGCGGTGCCCCCTGCTGGGGCAGGGCTACAAAAACGTCGGCGCAGCGGCCGGGGTGGTAGCTGGGGTTGTTTTCGTTCCGGCGCACCAGCAGGCTGGTGGGGGGCAGGCCCACGGCGGCGCACAGGGCCTCCAGCACACCCTTCATGGCCTGATAGTCCCACGGCTTGCCATAGGCGGCCAGCACCAGCTTTTTCCGCTCACAGGGCAGCTCCTCGGTGTTTCCGCCGGGCAGGTATTCGGTGGCCAGTTCAAACAAAGCGGCGCTCTCGCTGCGTCCGGCCCAGTTCCGGGCCACCACCTCCATCATGCTGGGCAGCGCCGTGCTGCGCATAATCGAGGTATCCTCCCCAAGGGGGTTGGAAATTTTCACCGCCCGGCGCAGGGGGGAGCTGGCCGGGAGATGGATGCGGTCGAAGCTCTTGGGGCTGTAGAAGCTGAAGGTCTCGCACTCCCACAGGCCATAGCCGGCCAGCAGGCGGCGCAGCTTTTTTTCAAACTGCTGGCGGGCGGTGGGCATGGCCTTGGCCTGCCCGCGCAGCACCGTCATGGGAATTTTGTTGTAGCCCACAAAACGGGCAATCTCCTCGGCAATGTCGCAGCTGCGGCGCATGTCGGCCCGGAAGCTGGGGATGGCGAGCTGGTCGTTTTCTAGGGTGAAGCCCAGCGGCTTTAAAATGCTCTCCATCTCGCTGCCGCTCAGCTCCACCCCCAAAAGCTGGCAGATGGCCTCCGGCTGGAAGGGGATGCTGCGCGGCGGGCGGGGGCTGGGGTAGTCGTCCAGAATGCCGCCCACAATGTCTCCGGCGTCCAGCTCGGCCACCAGCTCCAGGGCGCGGCGCAAAGCGGGGGCTACCGTCTCGGGGTCAAGGCCCTTCTCATAGCGGCCGCTGCTCTCGGTGCGCAGGCCCAGCCTGCGGGAGGTGGCGCGCACGCTGGGGCCGTCGAAGCTGGCGGATTCAAACACCACGCGGTTTGTGCTCTCGTACACGCCGGAGTATTCCCCGCCCATCACACCGGCCACGGCGATGGGGCCCTTCTCATCGGCAATCACCATCATCTCGGTATCCAGCTTCCGCTCCACGCCGTCCAGGGTCATGATGGTCTCGCCCTCTTTCGCCATGCGCACCGTGATGCGCCCGCCGTTCACATAGGCGTAGTCAAAGGCGTGCATGGGCTGGCCGAACTCCAGCATCACATAGTTTGTGATGTCAACGATATTGTTGATGGGCCGCACGCCGCAGAGGCGCAGCCGTTCCCGCAGCCAGCGGGGGCTGGGGGCAATGCGGACATTCTCCACCATGGCGGCGGAGTAACGCAGGCAGCTTTCGCCGCTCTCCACCTTCACCGCCAGATGCTGGCCGATATCGCCCTGCCCGGCGGGTGCGGCGGGTTCCTTTGCCGCAAACGGCACCCCAAAGGTGGCGGCGGCCTCCCGCGCAATCCCCCGCACCGAGAGGCAATCCGGGCGGTTCGGGGTAATTTCAAAGTCAAAGGCGTAGTCGTTCATGCCAAGGGCCGTGGCGGCGTCCTGCCCCAGCGGGGCTTCCTCCTCCAGCACCAGAATACCGTCCTCCACAGCATTTGGGAAGTCGTGCAGGGTGAGGCCCAGCTCGTCCAGGCTGCACAGCATCCCGTTCGATTCAAGCCCCCGCAGCTTCCCGCGCTTGATTTCCGCGCCATTCGGCAGCTTGGCCCCGTGCAAGGCGGCGGGGCAGAGGTCGCCCTCCTTCAGGTTCTGCGCCCCGGTCACAATCTGCACCGTCTCGCTTCCCACCTCCACCTGGCAAACCCACAGGTGGTCGCTGTCCGGGTGGTGCTCCAGTTTTTGAATTTTTCCCACCACCACGTTTTTCATCCGGTCGGCTTCCCGCTCAAAGGTTTCCACCTTGGTGCCGGACATGGTCATTTTATCGGCAAACTCCTGCGCAGTGCAGGTGAAGCTTGCATAGTCTTGTACCCATTTCAGCGGACATTTCATGGTTTTCCCCTCCCTTTAGCAAGAGAACTGGCGCAAAAAACGCAGGTCATTTTCGTATAAAAGGCGCATGTCGTCGATGTCGTAGCGCATCATCACCACGCGCTCCAGGCCCATGCCAAAGGCGAAGCCGGAGTATTCCTCGGGGTTGATGCCGCAGTTTTCCAGCACCTGCGGGTGCACCATGCCACAGCCCAGAATCTCTATCCAGCCCTCCTGCTTACACAGCGGGCAGCCCTTGCCGCCGCATTTGAAGCAGCTCATGTCCATCTCAGCCGAGGGCTCGGTGTAGGGGAAGTGGTGGGGGCGGAAACGGGTTTTGGTGTCGGGCCCGTAGAGTTGCTTGATGAACAGATCCAGGGTACCCTTGAGGTCTGTGAAAGTGATGCCCTTGTCCACCGCCAGGCCCTCTATCTGGTGAAAGATGGGGGAGTGGGTGGCGTCGGCGGGGTCGCTGCGGTACACCCGGCCGGGGCAGATGATGCGGATGGGGGGCTTCTCCTGCAGCATGGTGCGCACCTGCATGGGGCTGGTTTGGGTGCGCAGCAGCACCTGCTCGGTGATATAGAAGGTGTCCTGGGTATCCCGTGCGGGGTGGCTGGGGGGCATGTTCAGCATCTCAAAGTTGTATTTGTCCAGCTCCACCTCGGGGCCAGACACCGAGGAAAAGCCCATGCCGAGGAAGATTTCCTCCAGCTCCTCCAGCACCTTGCCAAAGGGGTGCAGCCCCCCCTCTGCGGGGCGCAGGCCCGGCAGGGTGACGTCCAGGCTCTCGGCGGCCAGCCGCTGGGCAAGGCCCGCCTCGGCCAGGGTGGCGGCGCGGGTGGCAATGGCCTCTTCCAGTTGGCCGCGCACCTCGTTGGCCAGGGCCCCCACCAGGGGGCGTTCCTCGGCGGAAAGGCCGCCCATCTGCTTCAGAATGGCGGTCAGCTCCCCTTTTTTGCCCAGATACTGCACCCGCAGCTGCTCCAAAGCGGCTGTGTCGGCGGCGGCCTCCACCTGCCGGGTGGCGTTTTGTCGGATATGTTCCAGCGCCTCTCTCATCGCGTTTTCCTCCTCGCGTAATAAAAAACAAATAAAAAAAGCCCGCCCCAAAACCGGGACGAAGCCTTGCTCCGCGGTACCACCCAGGTTTCCAGCCCTAAAAAAGGCCGGCCCTTTCCGCCTGGTAAGGGGGGCATCCCGCCCGGCCTACAGCGGTTTACAAAACCGGTTCAGCGGGGCCGCTACAAAGGGAACTTCACGCTTTTTCTCCAGGGGCGCTCTCAGCGGGGCACGTCCCTCTCTGTGTGGAGGGGAAAAGAGTTACTTTTCTTTGTCGTCGCGTTTCACAATACAAAACAGTATACCATGCCCGGCTGCCTTTTGGCAAGGCCGACGGGGTGCCAAAGAGGGCTGAACTTGCCGGGGCGTGGGCCGGGCGGTATAATGAATAGACAAAGCTGACAATGGGGGGACCTTTTCGGATGGTGTATGGTATAGGGATGGACTGTGTAAAAATTGCCCGGATGGAGAAAAGCCTGGCCTCTGCCCATTTTGTGCAGCGGGTGTTCAGCGCGGAGGAGCGTGCCCTGCTGGCCGCAAAAGGAGGGCGGGCCGCCGACAGCGCCGCCGCCTGCTTTGCGGCCAAGGAGGCCTTTCTCAAAGCCTGCGGTAAGGGTTTGGGCGGCTTTCCCTTGGAGGAAATAGCGGCCCTGCGCAAAGAGAGCGGCGCGCCCTATTTGAACCTGAGCGGCAGTGCGGCCGCGTTTGTTAGGGAAAAAGGGCTCGCCTGCCACCTCAGCCTCAGCCACGAGGCGGGGCTGGCCTTTGCCTATGTGGTGCTGGAGGGGGGGTAGGGGAATCGTTCCGCGTGCCCGTGTTCAGTTGTAACGATACACCAGGTACAGCCCTTCGGAAATGAGAGCGCCGTCTTGTGGCGAACCCACGAGGCCAATATCGGGCGGAAGCACCAATTGCCAATTCCCCTCCTTGTCAATTAAGCCATGTTTTTCATCGATGAGCACATAGGCAAGGCCATCGTGAAAACCTTCGTATATCACGTTTGTATAAATGGGTTCCAGCGCTATCTGCCCGCTGGTGTCGATGAAACCATGCCTATCTTGCACGCCCTCCACGCTTGGGCCATAATTCACATGGGCCAGCCCTTCGGAGAAGTCATCCATCCAGTCTGCCTCTACCTCAAATGCCAGGTTGCCGTCTTTGTCGCAGTAGCCCGTGTAGTTGCCGGTGGAGCCCATCCTAGCCAGGCCATTGCTGTAGGGGTGGATGTAATCATCACGCGAATATTCATACACCACCTGGCCCTCGCGGTCGATACAGTAGTCGCGAGGGTTGTCTCGGTAGCCCGTAAAAACAAAGGCCCGGTCATCCTGAAAAGTGCTGCCGCCCCCTACCTGGAAATCATAGTCCGTCATCCTCTCGCCCCGGTGGTTGATGTAGGCACCCAAGGGAAACTGGGTATTGTCTTTTACAGCAATGTACCAGCCCTGTTCGTCGGGATAGTATTCAAAAAGGTTGTAATACTGTGGCGGTGTCACCCATGCGCCTGTGCGGTCAATCGTGCCCCAGAAATGATAGATGTCGCTGTTGTGTGCACTCACCTCGGTGGCCACCATGGCGCAATCCTCGAAGAAAGGCAGCACACCCGCAAAGCGGGGCTCAATCACAAGCTTGCCCTTTCTATCGGCAAAGCCCCATTTTTCCTCTATGCAAACGGGTACCAGCGTATCCAGACAATTTTTGGCCACATCGTATTTGGGCTCTGTTACCCAGTTGCCCTCTGTGTCAATCACGCCCCATTTGCCCTCATAGCACACCCAGGCAGTGCCTTGCACAAAGCTGTAGGCCACATCGTACACGGCGGGAATGGCAAGGGTGCCGCTTAGGTCAATAAACCCATATTTTTGCGTTGTTGTTCCGTAGTTCACTAGCACCCAGGCCAGGCCATTGTGAAAGAGGGGTGCACGGGAATAGCTTTCGTAGTTGATGTTCAGCGCATCAGTTTCAAACTGCGGCTCTATCACGATTTTTCCGGTTTCGTCCATATAGCCGTATTGCACCGTGGGGTGGGGTGTGTGCTGGGGCTGTGCGGACGAACCTGCAAAGCAAGCAGAGAGCGTGAAAACGATGAGAGAGAGAACCACAGCAATAGACAGATGTTTTGCAATTTGCATGTTTTTCCCCTTCGCATTTTCGCAGTAGCTGCTCGGGCTATTCCCCCGCCTCCATCATCATGTGGGCGCATTTGTAGATGTCGCCGCAGCCCAGGGTGAGGACGAGGTCGCCGGGCTGGGCCTGCGCCAGCACATATTCTGCCACCTCGCGCTGGGTTTCAAACCAGACGCTGCCGGGCATCTGGGCGGCCAGCTCGGCGGTGGTGATATTGTAATCCTCGGCGCGCTCCCGCCCGCCCATGATGGCGGTCATCACCACATGGTCGGCCAGGGGCAGCACCTGGGCAAATTCCGCAAACAGCTGGCGGGTGCGGGTGTAGGTGTAGGGCTGGAACACGGCCCACACCTCCCGGTAGCCCATGCCGGTGGCGGCTTTCAGGGTGGCCTCCAGCTCGGCGGGGTGGTGGGCATAGTCGTCGGCCACCGTAAAGCCCCGCACCTGGCCCAGAATCTCAAAGCGCCGCCCGGTGCCCGTGAAGGCGGCCAGCCCCTCGGCGCACTGGCTGGCGCTGGCCCCGGCCCGGCGGGCTGCGCCAAAGGCCGCCAGCGCGTTGTATACATTGTGTTTCCCGGGCACGCCCAGGCGTATCTCGGCCACATTTTTGCCGTTTTCCCAGAGGGCAAACTGCCAGTAGGCGGGGCGGTGCTCGCTCAAATTCACCGCGCGAATATCACTGCCCGGCAAAAGCCCAAAGCTGGTTTTGGGCTGGGGCAGGCCTTTCACCACAAGGCGGCTTCCGGTGTCGTCCCCATTGAACAAAATGCAGCCGCTGGCCTTTTGGCAAAACTTGCGGAAGGAGGCCATGAGGTTCTCCATGCTGCCAAAATAGTCCAGATGGTCGTCGTCAACATTCAGCAGCACAGCGGTGTCCGGGGTCAGCTCCAAAAAGGTGTCGTGGAATTCGCAGGCCTCCACCACAATGGCGTCGTTTTTGCCCGCCTTGCCATAGCCACCTATCAGGGGCAGCTTTCCACCTATCACGGCGGCGGGGTCAAGGCCGGCCATCTCCAAAATCTGCACCGTCATGCCGGTGGCGGTGGTTTTGCCGTGGGTACCCGCCATGCACAGGGAGCGCGGGTACAGCGAGGCCACATACCCCAGCATCACACTGCGCTCCACACAGGGAATGCCTTTTTTTTCAGCCTCCAGCCGCTCGGGGTTGTCGGCCCGGATGGCGGCAGAATAGATGACCAAATCGGCCCCCTCCACGTTTTCGGCGCGGTGGCCCATCATCACCCGCACGCCCTGGCTGCGCTCATAATTTAGGATATCCCCCTCGTTCACGTCGCTGCCCTGGATGCGGTGGCCCTTGGCCAGCATGATTTGCACCAGAGGGTACATGCCGCTGCCCCCCACCCCCACAAAATGCAGGGTTTTTGGCTGGCGCAGCAGTTTGTCAAAATCCATCGTCTTTCCTCATTTCGGGCAGGGGCCTTGGCCCGTGCCGCCTGTCTTTTTTTCCATTATAGCACAGTTGTGACGCTCTGTCTCAAATGTGCTACAATAGAGCACATGAACAAAACATGAGTTATGCTGCTCTTGGCAGAAACGGCGAATGGCTGCGTTGGTCTCGGGCTAAGAGCCGCCTACGGCGGTTGCCCTCGACAGGC
>CAYRFC010000037.1:3707-18723 GCA_964423365.1 uncultured Oscillospiraceae bacterium | reverse complement strand
AGCAGGCGCAGCGCCTGTATGCGGGGCAAAGCAGCCTGCAGGAAGCCATGGATGGTGTTATGCAAAACACGAAGCTATATTTTGAAGAGAGAAACTAGCCCGTGCCCGGCGCCGCTGCTAGCGCTGGGCGCGCAGGCGCTCTACAAGCAGCAGAGCCAACGCGGCGGCGGCACACAGCAGATACAGCCCGGCCTTAGCCAGCGCGGCGGGCCCTTGCGGGAAAAAGGCATCCGGGGCATTGAGCAGTATGTACAAAACGATGATGCAGATGATTTGGAAGGCCCTTGGCCCATGCGTGAGGCCGCCCAGTGTGAGGGCGACAGCGGGCACCAGCAGCGCAAAGGCCATAAGAGCGGCCAGCGCAGGAAGCTGCCCGGCCCCTACCAGACGCAGAAGCAATGGGGCCACCAGCAGCAGCGAGCCTAACCCACCGGCCACGTAGCTTGCCAGCGCCCCCCGCACAGGGGCGCCTTCAATGGTGCGTAGCAGGCTGTCTATACCGCTGCTTTTTTCCTCGCTGCCCATGGCGGCGAACAGGGGAATGGCCCAACCATAGAGCAGTGGCAGCAGCACGGAGGTGCCCAGCGCCAATGGCGCGAAGCACATTGCGGCGAAAAGCCCCAGGGCAGGAAGCGCCCAGACAGGCGGCACCGCCTTTGCCAGCCGCCGCATTTCCATAGCCGCCAGGCGGAAGGGGGATGCAGCGGGGCCGGTGGTGGCCGGGGCCCAGTGTGCTGACGCAGAGGCCGCCGGAAGGGGATGCGCCTGCTCGGTATGGGAAAGCCTTTGGCCCGAATGCCGCCCCTTGTGGGCGGTGGTCAGTGGCCTGCGCTCCAGCAGCAGCGCAGAGGCCAGCACCAGCAGGCAGCCACAGGCAAGCAGTGTCACCGTGCCGGCAAAAGCCGCTGTATTGAGGGGCAAGCCGTGGAATACCAGCTCTGCGGTGCCGCTGTCTTGAATCCAAGAGCCTCCTCCTAGGATGGTACTGCTCTCGATGGGCCTGCCCGTGGCGGCGATGGAGGCCTGGTGAATGCTCTCGAAAAGCCAGCGGTAGCCCGCTATATCAAACAAAGAGGCAGCGCTTGCCGCTTTCATGAGCGTAGGGCTTATCGCAGCCGTGATGGACACCACCTGCATGGCAAAGATGCCCAAAATGGCCGCCACACCGCCTGCTTTTGTGCGCAGAAGGGGCAGTGTTTCACAAAATACGGCCAGAGCCGCCGTGAACACCAGCCCCGGCACCAGCGCCAAAAAGGGCGACAGCCATGCCCAAAGAGGCAGCCATTGCCCGGGAAAGCGCAGTACGGCCATTCCTGCCGCACCAAGCGCCAGCACCCCCAGCAGAGCCAGCAGCAGGCCACAGTTGGAAAGGAATTTTCCCATCACATAACCAAGGCGCGGAAAGCGCAGGCTGTGCAAAAGGGGGAGGAGGCCGTTTTCCCTGTCTCCCCCGATGGCATTTTTTACAAAAGCAAAGCCCAGAAGCGGCAGCAGCAGCCCTGCACACAGTGCCGAGCTCATGGGAAGCCAGCTGGGGTTGGTGGCCTGGGCGTAGATGTGGGAATCCAGCACCAGCACCCGAAAAGAGGCGTTGTTGTTCGGCACAAACAAAAAGGCGGCAAACAGGCACAGCGCCGCCATAGCCCAGAAGGAAAAGCGGCGGGTGCGCTCCCGAAAATCTGCGGCACAGGCCGCCAGCATCCCGCTCATCGTTCGCCACCGGGCTGCAGTGCCACAAGGCAGGCGTCCTCCAGCGTGGCCACTACCTCGCGTGCATTTTGCACCGGCGGTGTGGCGGCCACGGCGCGCACCTGCACGCCCTCTGCGGTTTGCACCAGGCTGCTTACGGTAAGGTCTGCGGGCGGCAGCTGCCCGGGTGGCAGCCGATACTCCCACACGCGGCCCGCCGCCGCGGCCAGCACCCCCGCCGGGCTGCCGTCATACAGCAGATGCCCGCCTTGCAGCAGCATAATGCGCCCTGCCACAGCCTCCACGTCCGACACGATATGTGTGGAAAGCAAGACGATGCGCTGCTGGGCCAGCTCGCTCAGTAAATTGCGCAGGGTTACGCGCTCTTGCGGGTCAAGGCCGGTGGTGGGCTCGTCCACTATTAAAATTTGCGGGTTGCCCAAAAGCGCCGTGGCAATGCCCACCCGCTGCCTCATTCCGCCGGAAAAGCTTCCCAGTGGCTTTTTTCCCGCATCGGCCAGGTGTAGCTGCTGCAAAAGGGCGGCCACCTGCCGCGTGGCCTCGGCACGCCGAAGTCCCTTCATGGCCGCCATATAGTGCAAAAATTCTTTTGCCGAAAGATTGGGGTACACCGGCACCTGCTGGGGCAGGTAGCCCAAAACCCGGCGCATCGGCCCCGGCTTTTTCACAAGGCTCACGCCATCCAGTGTCAAATCCCCGCCCGTTGGCTTATCCAGCGTTGCCATCAGCTTCATCAGTGTGGATTTTCCCGCCCCATTTGGCCCAATGAGGCCCACCAGCTCTCCGCTGTGCAGGCAGAGGTTCACGCCGCTTAGGGCGGTGGCCTTTCCGAAACGCATCGTCACATCTTGGCAGGCAAGCTCCATCTCTCTCTCCTCCTCTATCATGTTTCGTCACCAATAGAACGATGCGATGCGCCCCGGTTCTTCGGGCAGAATAAAAAGCCATTGGTTATATTGGTGGAAAAGAGAAACGGCAAAACGCCTGTAAACACGCATGTTTACAGGCTGTTTTGTGTTAAGGTTTCCGGGCTTAGGGCAAAAAGCTGTGCCGGTGCACGAATTGATGCCTGTCGGCCGATTGCTTTGCCATGAGGCAGGTGAGGGCGCTTTCCATTCCGGCAGCCAGCGGAGAGGCCGAATCCCCCCTTTGTTGCATCACCGTCACAAAGTTTTCCGCCAGGGCCCTGTCTCCACCATAGTGCGACAGCCCCAAAGTGCCCACCTGCTGGGTGAGAACGGTATCGGTGTGATGACTAATGAGCCGCAGACTGGCCGTGATAAAATCAAACTCCAGGCTAGCCTCGTGGCCAATGATGCGCACACAGCGTTTGGCTGCGGTGCGGCGGGCCACAAAATTTTGGGTGTATACGGCGTGCACCCCACTGCCGAACTGTAGCAAAATGCTGGCGCTGTCGTGGTTGCCGGTGTCCTCGGCAAACACACAGTTCTCCTCGTTCACGGGCTCTTTTTGCCGGGTGCGCATGGAAAATGTGCTCTCGGGGCATGTTCGGTATTCGTCGCATTCGGGGCAGTGCAGCCCCGCAGGGCGGCCCCCCTTGTATACGGTTTTGGATTCCATGGCTGCCACCAAAACCGGCAGTTCGTTCAGTAAATACTGAATGAGGTCGATATCATGGGTGGCCTTTTGCAAAAACAAACCGCCTGTTCGTATTTCGTCTCGGTACCAGCTGCGGTAATACACCTGCCCGTAGCTCACGTTGTTCACGGCCTGTATCTGCGAAAGGGTGCCCAGCTTGCCGCTGTCCAATATCTTTTTTGCCTCCTGGCACAGCGGCGAAAGGCGAAGCGGAAAGGAGATGACAGCCTGTGGTGCTTTTGCGCGGCACAGGCCATGCAGCTGCCGCCACTGCGCCTCATCTGTGCACACCGGCTTTTCCAAAAACAGCGGCAGGCCGAATGGCGCGGCCAAACAGATGAGGGCGGCGTGGCTTTCGCAGTTGGTGCCGATGAAAATACCATCCAGGCTTTCCTCTTGCAGCATGCGCAAAGGCTCGTGATAAAAACGCACATCCTCCGGGGAAAAACCTGCCGCGCAGAGATGCTTCCTTGCGTTTTCCCTGTCAATATCAGCCACCGCGCACACAGATACCGGCAGCTCTCCTTCCAGAAAATTGCGGCAGAGGGTCTCGGCGCGCAGGCCAAAGCCAATCACCCCCAGCTTGCAGCTTGTGTTCTTCATACGCGGGAGGCTCCTTTCCCTTTGGGGGGCACAGGCGGCCCCGGGGCGCTTTCTTCCTCCGGCGGCAAAATGGCGGCCAGCCTTTCCTCCAAGAAACAAAAGGCATACCCCTTCGCCTGCAGCCAGCTCATGCAAAGCTCTAGCTTGTCTGCAAAATCCGGTTGATACTGTGCATAATCCTGGTAGAAATATTGCTCGTGAATCATCACCTGCAAAAAGGCGTCGGGGTTGGGCGCGTTGGCGGCGCATTCAAGGCAGCCTTCGATATCCCGCAGGGGAATCTGATTCAGAATCAGGTCGTTGCGCGCCAGCACCAGGTTCTGCACCGGGTCGTGCCAGAAGCTTCTGCCGCGAAGCTTTTGCGCTTCGTCTGGCGAAAGATAATAACGAAGGGCCTCTTTGCCGGGCATGTTATAGAACATACCCATAAGCCCCAGTACGCCCTGCTGGCGCAGCATGCGGCACCCGGCGCGGGACGCCGTGGCGTAGTGCAGGGTGGTGGTGCGGGCAAGGGCCGCCGGCCCCACCACCCGCTCCAGCTGTGTCATCACCTGCCGAAAGTCGGCCAGCAAGGGCGCACGGGCCGCCGCATAGGGAAAGGCGGGGAGATTGTGGCGCGCGTGGAAGGAAAACCGCAGCCAGCTTGCATTTTCGCAAAATTCGTCACGATACCGCTCTGTACAATCGGCCAGAGAAAAGCTGCCGGGGGAGTTGCTAAAAAACATGTTGAGCTGTGTTTTACAGGCGTATTGCTGGTAGAGGCGGTGAAGCAGGCGAAGATAGGGCGACTCGAAGATGGAGGCGGCATTCTTGGTATGCAATTCCTCCAAAAACCGAATATTGTCGTCTATGGTGAAGCAGCAGCTTTTGGGCGGTGCGTGTAGCGGGCTGTCAGATGGCAATGTCGTGTTCCTCCAAGGTTTTCTTCAGCACACGGGCCATGATGTTGTAGCCCTTTACATGTGGGTGCAGGCCCTCTTTGGTCAGGTTGGGCTTCACACTCAGGCCGTCGGCGCCGGCCATGGCAGTATGGTAATCCACATAGATATGTCTGTGTTTTTGGCACAGCTTCCGTATCTCGGCGTTCAGGGCCACGATGTGCTGTTTTCGTTCGCTCTCGCGGTTGGTAAAGTCCATGTCGGTGGGAAGAACAGAGCAAAAAATCAGGTTCATTCCGTTTTCCCGCGCACTGCTGGAGATGCTTTGCAAAGCCGGCAGGGTTTTGCGCAGCACAGCCTTTGAGGAAAGCCCCGGGCGCCTTGCCCAGCTGTCAAACTCCATCTCCCATGTGTCGTTTATGCCGCAGAGCAGAATGCAGTAGCGGGGTTTTAGCTGCACGGCATCGGCTATGAAGCGCTTGGCGATATAATAGGAGCAGTCTCCGCTGATGCCCCGGTTCACCATCACCTGCCCGGCCTTCCCAAAATAGACGGGCAGTTCCCAAAGCTCGGTAATGGAATCGCCAAGGAACACAAAGTCAACCTGTGTGTTGTTTTCGATGATGGTTCTGTTCTTACAATCAAATTCCACGCGGCGCACATCGCAGCTGGCGGCCACACTAAACAGGCCGGGATATACTATTTTAGACATTTCATCATCCTTTCTGTAGGCCGTGCAGCGGCCCTGGGTTTGGCCTTTGGCAGGTGAAGCTCATGCCTAATTATATTCTCTGGCTGAAATTTCGCCATATGCTGGAGCAAAGACCTTGATTTTGTGCACCTTTTTGTTAAAACTGGTCCCTTTTGGTCTGGCGCCGGGACAAGTATACTGGAAGCAGGCTCGAAAGTAAGGAGTTGTCTATAGTAAAATAGACATGAAATTAGGGCAAGGAGTGAAAGGAGAAATAAAAATGAAAAAACGGACAAGGATTTTGGCTACGGCAATGGCTGGGGCTTTGGCGTTTACGCTGGCCGCCTGCGGCGGCGCAGGCGGGGCCGCCAGCACAGGTGCAAGCGGGGCCGCCGGCACAGGCGCAAGTGGGGCGGGGGACGCCGCAAAAGACCCTGTGACCATTGTGTATTACGCGTGCTGGAATGAGACAGAGCCCAGTGCCCAGGCCATCCAATATGCCATTGAGCTGTATACCGCCGATAACCCCAATGTGACGGTGGACGTGCAGTGGATAGGCCGCAGCAACCAGGACACCGTGGGGGCGGCCATTCATGCCGGAGAGCAGATTGATGTGTTTGACAACGTGCTGTACACGGTGGACACCACGCTGTTTGCGCCCATTGATGAGCTGCTGGAAAAACCGGCCTATGGGAACGAGGATATCACGGTGAAGGAGTCCATCCCGGCGGCCTACTGGGATTCGAATACCCAGGCGCAGGAGGCGGCCGAGCTGACCGACGCAACCTATGGCGTTCCGATGAGCCCCTTTGTCGCCTCTATCTTCTACAATAAGGATCTGTTCGAACAGGCGGGCATCACCAAGGCGCCCGGCACCTGGGAGGAATTTATCGCAGCCTGCGAGGCGCTGAAGGCAGCCGGCATTGCCCCCATCACCACCGATGATGCCTACGCCTTCCTCATGCCTGCCTTCCTCACCTCACGCATGTTTGGGCAGGAGGGTGTGCTGGAGATGGCGAAGGACCCGAAGAGCCCGCTGTGGACGGATGGCCGCTTCCTGAAGGTGCTGGAGTATCTGCAGCAGCTGGCAGACAACGGCTACTATTCCAGCGCGATGCCCACCAACAAATATCCCGCCGGACAGCAGGAATTTGCCATGGCGAATGCCGCCATGTACTTTAACGCCTCTTGGTTCCCCGGCGAGGTGCTGGAAACCGCTGGAGAAGACTTTGCCTGGGGCAGCTTTGGCTTCCCGGTGCTGGCCGATGGTGTGGAGGATGCGACGGCCATCTGCCTGGGTTCTGTGCCCATGTTTGTGAGCGCAAAATCTGAGCACCCGCAAGAGGCGATGGAGCTGCTGCGCTATATCGTCTCGGCCCCGGTGCAAGAGCGGCTTTCCGGCATCGGCTTCGCGCCCATTACTGTGGGAACACCCTGGCCCGGGCCCATTGCCGAACAGGCCGCCATTGTGGAGCAGGGCAAATCCACCACGCTGTTCAGCGCCAACTTTGTCAGCGACTATATCAACGGGGCGGTGATGCCCGAGATGACCAAAATTATGACGGGGAATACCGACGCACAGACCGCCTACGCCGCCATTGAGAAAGCTGCTTCTGCCTACTAAACAGCAAATACCAGCGCCCCACTCTTTTCACGAGGGTGGGGTGGCTGTGTTCACAAGGAGGAGCCGCTATGATAAAAAGTGAAAAGCGTATGCTGCGCTTGTTTCTATTTCCCATCGTGGTGTTTTATCTTGTCATTTACCTGTACCCCACGCTGCGGGCGTTTTTTATGACGATGTTCGTTATTCCCGGCGTCTCGGCCCCGTTCGAGCTGTGGAGCTTTGCCGGGCTTAAAAATTTCCGAGAGGTGTTTTCCAGCCCTCTGTTCCGCACCTCATTTTCCAATATGGTGAAGATACTGGTGTATGGCGGGCTGGGAAACTTTGTCATCGCTTTGTTTTTTTCCTATCTGCTTAGCAAGCGGGTGCGTTTTGGGAAATTCCTGAAAGCCGCCATCTATCTGCCCAATGTCATCACCCCGGTGGCCATGGTGGTGGTGTGGGTGCATTATGTGTTCAACAACCAGTTTGGGCTTTTAAAAAATGTGTTCAGCTTTCTGGGGCTGGATGCACTCGCGGCCATCCCCTGGACGTCGGCCCAGTTTTCCTTCGCCTCCATGCTCATCGCGTTCTGCTTTGGCGGCATTGGTTATTACATGGTCACCATCATGGCGGCCATGGAAAAAGTACCCAGAGAGCTGTATGAGAGCTTTGAGCTGGAGGGGGCAGGGGAGTGGAAGATTTACACCAGGCTCACCCTGCCCCTGATACGCGACACCTTGAAAACGGCTGTGATTTTTTGGAACCTGGGCTGTATCAACTTTTTCCTGTGGTCGCGTGTGTTCAGCGTGAACCCGCTGGACCCCACCACTCTCACGCCGGCCAACTATATGTATGGGCTGATATTCGGCGCCAACATTGGCGGAAACTCCATGGCCTCGAACCTGAATGTGGGCCTGGGGGCCGTGGTGGGCGTGGTGCTGTGCCTGTGCGCCGTGATGGTGTTTTTGGTATGCGATTTGCTGTTCGGCAAAGAAAAGTATGAATATTAGCACCGCCCAAATCAGGGTGTCCCCCTCTTTTTGGGAAAAAAACACCAAACCGGGGGCGTCCACACAGCCACCTGCACAAAACCGTACTGAGGGGAAAATATGAAAAACAACAAGCGAAAAAACAGATTATTGAGTCTTTCGGGGGCGGTGCGCGTTGGCGGCTATGTGGTGATGGTGCTGTGGGTAGCGTTTATCATCGCTATGATAGCCTGGGTGCTGATTGCGTCTTTCAGCACAACGAAAAACATCTTTTCAGGCCATTTGTTTGGCGGGGGGCTTTCCACCAAGGCCTATGCTCTTATTTTTGGGCAGTATAATTTTTTGGCCTATTTTAAAAACAGCCTCATCTATACCACGGTGGTGTGCATCTCGCTCATCCTCCTTGTGTCGCCCGCCGCCTATGCCCTCTCCAAGTACAGGTTCTTCGGCAAGCGGGCCATCTCGTTGGCCTACTCGGCCGCCATGGGCCTGCCGGGTGTGATGCTGATTGCCCCCATCTTCATGGCGGTGGTCTCCATGAAGATTCAAACCTCCATCCTGCCGCTTCTCATCATCTATGTGGGCATCGGCATTCCCACCACACTGTTTTATCTGCTCAGTTTTTTCAGCACCATTCCGAACACCATCCGGGATTCTGCCCTGGTGGAGGGCTGCTCTCATGTCAAAGCGTTTTGGAAGGTAATCTTTCCGCTGGCGCAGCCGGGCATTCTCACCATCACCATCTTCAATTTCATCGCTTTTTGGAATGAGTATATCTGGGCGCTGATTTTCGCCCGGAATGAGAGCCGCAGAACCCTGGCCATCGCACTGCAAATTGTGGTGCAGGGCATGGGAAATGCGGGCAATTATCCCGGCATCTTCGCAGCGGTCATCATTGTGTTTGTGCCCACCTTCCTGCTGTTTATTGCCCTTTCCAACTTTATTTTGGGTGATGTGACAGCCGGTGCCGTGAAGGGCTGAGAGCACGGCTTGCGGCAAAGCCAGGCCCGCAGACACTCGAGCATCGGGTGTCTGCGGGCCGTATGCTGTATTTGTTTGGTTGTTTACCGTGGCTGCTCATCACACAAAAGCTGGCCCACGCGGCAGCGGTATTCCTCACGGTATTTGGCGGGCGTGGCGCCCGAGAGACGCTTAAACACCTTGCCAAAATACTTCGGGTTCTCGTAGCCCACACGGCGGCTGATGTCATATACCTTCAAATTGGTGCTTTCCAGATAGCTTTGTGCGGCCTTAAATCGCACCAGAGTGAGATAATCCACAAAGCCTTGGCCGGCCTGCTCTTTGAACAGCTTGCTTAAGTAGATGGGGTGCACGAAGAATTTCTGGGCCAACAGCTGCAAAGACAGGTTTTGCGAAAAGTGGCTGTTGATGAAGTGCATCACCTGCTTGATGAGGTGGTTTTGTGTGGCTGCCGCGGCGGCGAGCATGGGAAGGGCCCTGTCCAGAAATAACGCTGTCTCGGCTTGCAGCTGCCCGTAGGAGGTGCAGAGAAGCAGCTTCACAACTAAATCTCCCGTGCGGCTGGGCGTGTAGCCACAAAAATAACATTTCAGATACTCCTCCACCTGCATATGCACCTTGACGCAGAAAGCATAGGCCAGGTTGAGGGGCAGGGTGCGTTGTTCCATCTCATGCAGCTGTTGCAGCACATACCCGCGCAGCTCTTCACAGCTTTTCGCCTCTATCAGGCGGCCAAGCCGCTCGTCAGCCCCGGGGCCCTCCATGCCGCTAAGGCTGGGGTAGAAGGCCACAGAGCCTCTATTGGGCAGCTCGCAGGCCTTGGCGGCAGCGGCCAAGCGCAGGCCGCCTTGTGCATGGTGTGGAGAGAGAAACGGGGTGGCGAGGGCCCCCTCCGGTGGCGTTCCGTTAAAAGCGAGCGGCTTAGATGAATGCAAGTCCATCACCTCCTTGTGCATTATGTCCAAAATTATGGTCTGGTGGAATGGGGATATCGGTTCTATTGGCTATAAGCATAGCGTAGCAGAGGGCTTTCGTATTTACCGCAAAGCCGCAAAGGTGTTTCAAAAAAGCTCATCATTGCTTCATCAATAAGCTTTTTTGCACAAATTGGCTATGTTTGACTTCCTGGGTTTCATTCCATACAATAAAGGGTAGCTGCTGCGGGGCCAGCCCTGCACCTGCGCTTCCTCGGTGCAGCTTCCGCTCAAAAGGGCGGGTATTTGCCCGATGAATCCTCACAAACACAGGGCAGCGTATGGGGGGAAAGCTATGGAAAAACAAAAGGCCCCTGGTACGCCAAGGGATGTGTTACGCATTACAGCCATACGGTCGGTCTGTTACTTTGAAAACTACAACAATTATTTCTTCCCCGGGGAACGTCACCCATTTTGGGAGATGATTTATGTGGACAGGGGAGAGATTATTGTTGAGACGGACTTGCTGGAAAAGCCCATGCACCTTTCTCAAGGGGAGCTGATTCTTTTTCAGCCCAATGAATTTCACAGCTTCTTTGCCAACAACATCGATGCGCACAATCTGTTCGTCATCAGCTTTGAGATGGACTGTTCGCGGCAGGCCGCCCTGCAAGACAGCAGGGCGTTCCGTGTGAAGCCCGGCGCCCTACAGGATATTTTTTGTATCATCTCCGAGGCGCAGCGGGGCCAGGCGGAGCTGCCCTTCATCAAAAACATGGCCGAGGAGGGCCCGGCGGGTGAACCGGCGCCATTTGGCGCCTATCAACTGGTGAAAAACACACTGGAAATTTTTATGATACGCCTTTTCCGGGAGGAAAATGTGTACGATGGCCACGACGCGGCACCCAGCACCCCCTCCCGGGTGGCGGCCAGCTGCATTGACCAAACAACGGCCTACCTAAAGGAGCAAATCTACCGTAAAATCAGCATTCAAGAGGTGTGTGCCCATGTGGGAATGAGCCGTAGCCAGCTGCAAAAGCTGTTTTTGGCGGCAACAGGCAGAACCATCATGCAGTATGCGCGGGAGCTGAAAATCAAAGAGGCCAAATACTTAATACGGTCGCGGAAGATGAACTTTACCGAAATTGCCCAGATGTTCAGCTATAGCAGTGTCCACAATTTCTCCCGCCAGTTCAAACAGGTGTCGGGAATGTCACCCTCCGAATACGCTTGCTCTCTGTACAGTGTGCCGGAAAAAGACGGCTTCCCGGGCAGCTTTTGTGGGTGATACGGCTTTGCACAGCGTACTGTAGGCCGTGAACCGGAGGGCTGGCACTTCCGTTCAAACCGGGC
This sequence comes from uncultured Oscillospiraceae bacterium, assembly GCA_964423365.1. Taxonomy (GTDB): domain Bacteria; phylum Bacillota; class Clostridia; order Oscillospirales; family Ruminococcaceae; genus JAAYCI01. Next base: position 7,402 of record CAYRFC010000037.1, on the reverse strand, counting down.
AGCAAAACGCCTGTAAACATGCATGTTTACAGGCGTTTTGCTGTGCGGCTTCTGCCCGAAACGAACCGATGTCCGTTTGGGTTCATCCAAAGCTATCCGTACAAGTAGTCCAGATAGGGTTCGTCGTATCGGTTATAGCCCAGCAGTTCCATTGTGTTTTGTTCCAGGGTAAGCACAAGGTAAGTTCCGTTGTCCAATGCCACCTCCACCTCATAGGTCATAACTGGCATTTCTCCCTCCGGCGCGCCCGTGCTGCCCTCCATGACAATTGCGCCGCGCAGGGCCTTTGCACCATCTCCTATACCCAGTTCATTCACCAGCTCCACCGCCCGGGCGCCGTGGGGTTTGTCTGTCATGGTGGCGGCAAAATCCATTGCTGCTTGCCGTTTGATTGCCCAGAGAGGCTCCATCTCCTCCTCGGTGGGCTGGAGTAACACCTCAGGGTGGCTTGCAACCATGGCGGCATAGTTTTCGTCCGCCTGTTTTTGCTCCGCCTCTGCTGCCTCCTCCGTCCAACTGTCAAACCAGTTCCAGTCTCCGGATGTACCCGCAAAATAGTAGACCTGACTATCCGCTCCGCTCACTGTGTCTATCGTGCAACTTACCGTGCCACCGTCCACCTCACCACTTACCGACCAATACAAATCGTCTCCCCCATAAACCGTGCCAAGAGACACAAAAACACGGCCCATGAGAGGCTTGCCCAACACACGCTCACTGATTTCGCTCATGCAGGCCACGGCATACTGAGCGGACACCCCTGAGGCGGGCGGCTCCAGCCCGGTGGTGTACACCCGGATATTCAGGTTTTCCTGCTCGGCGGCCAAGGCCTCGGCAGTGCCCAGTGAGGTGGCCATGGACGCCGACTGAAGCCCGTCTTTGGCGGGCTGCGCTTCTTTGGCAAGAATGGTGTTCAAAAACACGGCACACAGCGCAATCATAAGAGCGGCAAGACTGACGGTGATGGCGATTCCTCTGTTTCTATGTTTCTTGTTTTCCTTCATGGGAAGCACTCCTTTCCAGTGCGGCCTTTCGGCCAAAACGCTTTTGCGTTTCATTGCCAGTACTCTACACCGTTATTATCACAACGCCAGCAAGAAGTTGTCACAAAGCGGTAAATTCCATGCTGACGGCAGTGCCCTTGTGCGGGGTGGATTCATACTGCAGCGCAGTGCTATGCAGCTTTGCTATCTGGCAGCAAAGCGCCACCCCCAGCCCCGCGCCCCCGTCTGCCCGGCTGCGGGCTTTGTCTGGGCGGTAAAAGGGTTCTCCCAGCTTTTCCACCTCTTCCTGTGTCAGCCCACAGCCGCTATCTTCCACAGAAACAATGATTTTCCCCGCCGCCCGCTTTGCCGAAAACACCACCTGCCCACCTTCTTCACAGGCCTGGATGGCGTTGTTCACAAGGTTAGTCAGCAGGCTTTCCAGAAGAATGGCGTCACCTTGTATCTGCATATTACCGGCAGGTATTAGCGAAAAGGCCACCCCGGCCTCCGCCGCTTTGGGCCGCACAGAGAGCGCCGTGCGGTGCATCAGCTCGGCCAGCTCAAGCGTCCCCAGCTCTATTGTCTCATGCCGAAGCGAGGCCAGCTGCAACATCCGCTGGGCTATTTTCTGCATACGGGCGCTCTCCTCGGTGATATAGTGCAGCGCCGTTGTCCGCTCGGCCTCCGTCAGTTCCGCCAGCAGCAAATACTCCGCATAGCCCCGTATGGCCGTTAGCGGAGTGCGTATCTCGTGCGAGAGGTTGGCCGCCATTCGTTCGTTCTGCTGGGCAATTTCGCGTATTTCTGCGATGTGGCACTGGGCCGTCTCTGCCATGGCATTAAAGCTTCCCGCCAAATTTCCAATCTCATCGTTTCCCTTTTTTTCAGCACGGACACTGAAATCTCCTTTGGCAAAATTTTCTGCCACACCGGCCACTTCTTCCAGTGGTTTTGAGAGACTGCGCAGCACAAAAAACAAGCCGATGGCCAGCAATATGGAGACGGACAGCCCCCCCATAGTCAGGATGCCACGCATTTGACGGCTTGTCTCTGTGAGCAGCTGCAGAGAGCGGGCACACACAAGAGTGAATGCCCCATCGGATAACCGGCTGGAAACAACGCTGTAGAGTATGCCGTCAAACTCCTTGGTTGTCCAGTATTGCGTGTGTTCCTGCAGCTGTGTTTGAAAAGCTTGCGCGCTGGAAAAGGGCAGGTTATCAAACAATGGCTCATCTTCCTGCCACAGCTGCAGCAGAATACCATCCTGCGCATAAAACTGTCCATAAGACTCGGCCAGGAGCGGAATGCGAAAGAGAACACTGCTTTGAATGCTGGCCAAATCCCGGGTAAGGCTTTTGGCTATGAAATGCTGCTCGCTCTTTAATTTTTCCATCTCCCGGTCCATCATCTGCCGTTGGTTTTGCCAGCCGATAAAGAGGATGCCTCCAAACAATGCCACCAAAAACAACAGTAGGGTGAGGAGATAGGTTTTTTGCCAAAAATGTAAATTTTTCAATGTGGTTCCCTCGTGTTTAGGCGGTATCCCAGCTTGTAAACAGTCTGGATGACATCTTCCCAGCCCAGTTTCTTTCGGAGACGTAATATATGCATGTCCACAGTACGGCTTTCCCCCTCGAAATCATAGCCCCACACCAGTTCCAGCAGTTTGTCGCGGGAGAGTGCGAGATTGCGGTTGCGCACAAGCGCTTCCAACAGCTCAAATTCCTTGTGCGTCAGCAGTACCTCCCGGCCCGCCACAAACACCTGCCGGGTATCCAGCTCTGCCTTTACTCCGGCATGCTCGAACACACGAAGCTGCTTGTTTGTGCGGCGCAGCACAGCTTCAATACGGGCCAAAAGTTCCAATATTTCAAAGGGCTTGGTGATATAGTCGTCTGCACCCAGGCCAAGGCCTTCCAGGCGGCTGTTCAAGCTATCCTGTGCCGTCACAAAAATTACGGGAATCTCGCTGTCAATCTTCTGCTTTAGCTCAAAGCCGGAAAGGCGGGGCAGCATGACGTCCAGCAGCAATAAATCGTACTGCTCAGTGTGCATAGCTTCTGCTGCGCTTGTTCCATCAAAAAAAGCATCGGGGTGATGACCCACCAAACGCAAATTCCGGCAAATCAATTCATTAATGAGCTTTTCATCTTCCGCCACAAGGATTTTTGCCATTCTCAAATCCGTCCTTCCCATCATTGTTACGTCTATTGTAACAAATTATGTCACCAAGTTGTAAAATGATAAAAAATGTTCCCATACAAATTTCATTCTTTTTCCGGCTCCAAAAAGCAGACCCTCCGACGTTTCCGCCGGAGGGCCTGCTTTTTGGAGCTTCTGATCGGATTCGAACCGATGACCGTTGGTTGTTGGTAAGCGAAAAGCTTTCACTATGCTGAGGAGGAGACCATACGTGCAAAACAGCGAAAGCCCTTGGCAGCGATGGTTCGGTATGTTTAGCAGCTGAAAAAGTCCTTCACAGCAAAAGACAGCTTGGATGAATCTGGTCCTGTGGATTCTTTCAGGCTGTCTTTTGGGTTTCTGGAAGATGGGGTAAAAAATGTTGAAAAAGGAGAAATCAGTGTTGAAATGTGGTACTTGGAGAACTGATCCGTAAAAAATAGGGTTTTCCATGCAGCAAGGGAAAGAGAAATCCCCTTTCGTGGAAGGAAGTGTATGGCTTTGTTTGTTTCCTCGTATTGGCAGTTT
>CAYRFC010000037.1:0-3607 GCA_964423365.1 uncultured Oscillospiraceae bacterium | reverse complement strand
CCCCTTTCGTGGAAGGAAGTGTATGGCTTTGTTTGTTTCCTCGTATTGGCAGTTTTGCTACAATTGTGGCTAGAGGGTGTCGACACAAGTTGAGCACAGCGTCATTCCGGTAAAATGCTTTGCATTCCTTCGATGTCCATCTCGCGCTAAGTGCCGCCTTCGGCGGCCCGGCTCGAAACATCGCTGCGTTGCTAGTCAATCGTCCGCCCTGGACTGCGAAAATTTTCCTCGCAAATCTGCTGCATTTCCTCTTGTGTCGACACCCTTTAGAAAAAGCTTGCAAGCGATGCGTGGAATATGGCACACACACCAACACCAAGGAGGTTCATGATGAAACGAGTATTCAGACTGGTTGCCCTAATGATGGCAGTGCTGCTTGCCCTTGGCTTGGCCGCCTGCGGCGCCCCAGCGGCAAACGGCACATCCCAAGTGGCCGGCGGCAGTGGGGCGGCGCCCGTCAATGGCGAAAAGCCCTTGCTGCGGCTCGGGGTTTTGCCATATGGCCCTAGCGAATCTTACAATCCGGCTTTTCAGACACTGATAGACCAGTACAACGCGGAGGAGCACGGCGCCACGGTGGAGCTGGACGTCATGAGCTGGAGTGGTTTTATTGAGCAGATGCAGACGGCCATTGCCTCTGGCAACCCCCCCGACATGACAACCGCCGCCTACTATAGCCTCATCAACTATGCCGCCATGGGGGAAGCGCTTGACTTAAGCAGCATTGTGGAAAAATGGAAAGCGGAAAAAGACCCTATTCTGGAAGATTTTCTGGAGGGGATTTTGGATAGCGGCGTCTACCAGGGCCAGCAGGTTGCCATGCCTTTGCAGGCCGATGGCACCACCATCTATTATCGCGCCGACATTTTGGAAGATGAGCTGGGTTTTACCGACCTGGACAAGGAAGTGAGCTATGAGAAACTGCTGGAAATCTGCCAGGCAGTGAAGGACAAATATGGAGATGATATGATTCCCCTGTCCTATTTTACCTTGGATATGGGCAGCACCAACGCCATGGTAAATCTCTTGTATTCCAATGGCACTAGCTGGGTGAACAGCGAGGGCACTGGCGCAAACCTGACCGACCCGAAAGCCGTGCAGGCGCTTGAATTCTTTGGTGAGCTAAACAGCAAGGGCTATCTGCCCCAGGGCATGGTGAGCTACAACCTGGCCGACATTGAAAAACTGTATGACTCTGGAAAAGTGGCCATGATTTGGAAAAACCACTTCCGGCACACCGTCTCAAACCCCGAGCTGTATGAAAATACCAAGCTGATGGGCCCCATTGTAGGCCCCGGGGCCGACAAAGCCCGCCTGCCCACATGGGCTGATGGCATCATGGCCTTCAAAAACACACAGCACCCCGAGGAGACCAAGGAATTCATCGAATGGTTTTTGAAAAACAATTTGCCCCTGTTTGTGAACGGAGGCGGCTCCGGTTTGCCCATGCGTGAGAGCTATTTTCAGGACCCCTACTATGAGGAGGACTGGATGCTGAGCCAATATGCCAAGTATAGAGACTATTATGTAGACCTCTCATGGCCTGCACCAGAGTTCCCGGTGGCAACCTATCAGGTATTCATTCAAAACCAGATGGGTGCACCCATTGAAGCTGTGCTGATGGGCTCGCAGGACTATGCGGGAGAGCTACAAAAAGCACAGGATACGATTGACAAAACCTTCGCAGACCTCTCATAAGGCAGAATCTCGGCTTTCTTTGGGCGCCCGCACAAACGGGCGGGCGCCCTCAACTTCCAATAGGGGATGTCTTCATGAAACCTACCATTGCAACAAGCACGAAGCTGAAACGACGAAAGCCGGGCGGAAAAAATGGGCAGGGCTATCTGTTTCTCTTGCCCGCTACGGCTGTTTTGCTGCTCATCAGCATTTACCCGGTGCTGCGCGGCATTTGGATGAGCTTGACCAACTACAATATGCTACGCCCCGGCCAAACCAAGTTTGTGGGCTTTGCAAACTATGCGGAGCTTTTGGCCGACAAAGAATTTTTGGGCACTTTGGGCTTCACCTTTGTCTATACCTTTTCGGTGGTGGCCATATCCTATGTGTGCGGCCTTGCTCTGGCGCTGGCCCTGAACCGGAACATCCACTTTCGTGGCCTGTTTCGCACCATCTTTCTGCTTCCCTGGGTCATTCCAGCTGTGGTGGCCGTAACCAACTGGAGCTGGCTGCTGAACGACCAAATTGGCTTCATCAACTACTTTTTGCAGTGGGTGGGGCTTGTGGACAAGCCGATTCTGTTTCTCGCTGATTACCGCTTCATTCGCTTGACCGTGATTGTTGTATCGGTATGGAAGCAGATGCCCTTCATGATGATTACCATTTTGGCAGGGCTACAGAGCGTGCCGGAGGAGCTGTATGAGGCGGCGGCCATTGACGGGGCCGGGTTCTGGAGCTGCCTTGGACGCATTACCCTGCCCATGATTCGCCCCGTCACCTATATCAGCACCCTGATGTCCTTTCTATGGACCTTCAACACCTTCGAGAATATCTGGCTGCTTACCGCAGGGGGGCCCAATGGCCACACCTATATTCTGCCCATTTTGTCGTACTATACAGCCTTTGTGCGCCAGGATATCTCCTACGCGTCCGCCATTGCCACCGCCATGATTGTGGTGCTGCTACTCCTCAGCTTCCTCTATGTCCGCCTGTCCTTCCGCGGGGAACGAGGGCTAAAGAAAGGGGCGGTGAAGGGTGATTAACCGAAAAAAGGAACGCAGAAAGAATGCTGTCACCTATGTTGTGCTCAGTGTGGCCGCCCTGCTGTATAGCCTGCCCATTCTCAATATGGTGGGTACCGCACTGAAGGGGGATGCCAACGCTTTAAGCGACCCTGGGCTCTTTCCAAAGCAGCCCACCCTTTCTGCCTTTTGGCAGGTGCTGCAAAGCGATTTCATGCGCAGTGCGCTGAACAGCCTGAAAATTGGCCTCATTGTCACATTGTTTTGCGTGTTGCTCAGTGTTTTGGCGGGATATGCCCTGTCTCGGTTTCGTGGGCGCTTTTTTGTGGTCTATCAGGGCGGCCTGCTGGTGCTGCAGATGTTCCCCCTTATGCTGATGCTGATTCCACTGTTCATCATTTTTAGCAGCACGGGCCTGCAAGGCTCGCAATGGACCTTAATTCTGAGCTACACCGCGCTGAACACCCCCTTTTCCACCTATCTGATGAAAGGGTTTTTCGACACCATTCCCATTGAGATTGAGGAATCGGCCATGATTGACGGCTGTAGCCGTTTTCAAAGCCTGGTGCGCATTGTGTTGCCCATGGCACTTACCGGTATTGCCACGGTGGCCATCTTCACTTTCCTAAACGCCTGGAACGAGTATACCTTTGCCAACATTTTTGTGAGTGATCCCTCTCAAATCAGCTTGACGGTGGGCCTGCAAAAGTATGTATCCAAAAACATGAGCACATGGGGCCAGATGATGGCGGCGTCCACCATTTCCATCCTGCCCTCTATGGTGTTTTTACTTTTTGCACAGAAGTATATTGTGAAAGGGCTAACGGCGGGTTCGGTGAAAGGCTGATACAAAAAGAACGGAGAATAGTCATGATTGATTTGCTATTGACCGGCGGTACAGTGGTTAC
>CAYRFC010000036.1:0-18756 GCA_964423365.1 uncultured Oscillospiraceae bacterium | reverse complement strand
TTATCACCCTGTAGTATTATCGGATGATTAAGAAAATTATTTAGGGATAAGTTCTAAGTGATTTAAGCTTTTGGAAAGGTGGAAACGACATGGCGGCAACATTGGCCTCACTTATGCGTCTCTTTGTTACGGTACTATCCCTCTCTTTGCAGGTGCTGGTAAAGCTGCGGCTGGGGATACCCCTGTTGTATACTGTATTGATGGTGGCGGTGTTTGATGAATGGGCCGCTACAAACAACACTCTGGCCGTGGGCATTTTGGTTGCCCTGTTGGTAACGGTGGCCCTTAGCTGGGTGGTGAGTTTGGTGAAAAAGGTGCGGGAGTAGCAGTGCTCAGAAACAGAGAACACCGGGTATAAAAACGCCCGGTGTCTTTGTTGCACAACCATAAATATAATTAAGAGTTGGCGGTTTCATAATACGCTACACTTGTTATTCCTTAGCGACACTTTTACCATCATCTATCTTCATCTGTTGCATTTTCTTACGGTTAAGCCTGTCAATTTGCTTTCCCACGTGCTGTTCGAACTCGTGGTAAGGTATCCAAATGCCACGCTGAACCACCTGCTCATGTACCGCATCCAGCACCGCCCCCTTGTTCTTCTTGATCGGCAACTTGCCATACTTTTCACAGTAAGCTGCATGGGCATCCTGTGCGATTTCGGCAATCCAGGTGCGCTGGCTCTGCTTCAGCGCTGACCATTTTTTGTTCGTTTGTAGCAGTTGCCCGTCTACCTGTATATGGTTTTTCATCCAATACCTCGCAGGCTCATAGTTTCATGACGATTTCATCCAGTAAATTTACCAGCGGGGTATAATCACGGTCAAAAGCGGCGATGTCAGCTTGTAGCAGACGGTCAGCACTCACACCGCCAAAGTCCAGATCATAACCAGCACTTTTGGATAGTTGCCTGAAAAACTCCCTGGAAGCACGCCCGTTCCCCTCTCGGAAGGGGTGCAGCGCATTCATCTCTCCCATAAAGTAGGCCAGCCGCTGGGTAAAGGCAGGTTTACCTAAACCGCGAAGCTTGTGTTCTGTGGCCAGCTTGCCAAATATGTCCTCGGCCATGGATTCGATATACTGCCCCCGACAAAACACCGTACCGCCCTTCATGAGGAAGTCGCCGTGGCGTATCTCGCCGGCCCAGCCGTACAAGTCAATAAAAAGAAACCGATGGATGGCGCGAAAATGGGAGAACCCATATTGCCCACGCATCGGTTTTTCTCTTAGCATCAGCAGCTTCAAGCTGGTGATTTCCCGCTCTGCCACCATCAGATCATCATGGATACGGATATTCTGCCTGTTCCGCAGCACTGCGGTCCCTGGATAGCAATAGCTATCATCACCTTGGTAGGAATACTCGTGCTCAGCCATAGCTTACCCTGCCTTTTTTGAGTGCCGGGCGATGGTCGCGAGCAGAACCTCCTGAATGACGGTCTTGCCAGTCATGCAGTCCCGCAGTCTCTGCTTATCCTGTTCCGTCAGCGGCATGTTTTCCATCGTCATGGTAAAATCAATATCCCGAATGGTTTTCTCTACCTGCTTGTCCATGCTGAACCCTCCAAATCTATATTTAATTATACCATGCTGGCCTTTACGAAACAACGCCTATGTCAGCTACATAGAAACTGGCAAAAAAAGTATGAGTCTCGACACTTTCGTGCAAATAGCAAACGCTCTCAGTGTTTCTACGGATATCCTACTTGCTGAGCAGTTGACGTGCTCTGCGGTGCCGGCCAGTCGAGAGGTGACAATGCATTTGGATGATTGCTGCAACTATGAGAGGCTCGTCATTACCGATACAGTAAAATCAATAAAGGCAGCGCTCCGGGAACACAAGCCCTTTATAAAGCACAATAACCAATAAGTATGCATGCCCGATTCCATTACGGGAGCTCTTTCAGCAAATCCCGAAGGAAGCATTCATTTTCTTTCAGTGCTCTTTCGATATATTTATTCTGGCGTACTTTTTCATCCTCCGTGCGCTCATCTACATAGCCAAGTTTCCTAAACACTTCCTCGGCTGGAATCGTTTTTCCCTCCGCAGCCTCTATCTCCGCTTGATGTAAATCTTCATGAACTTCGGCGCATTTTTTGTTATAGTCTTTTTGAGAATACCCCCAAAAAGTCATGTCATAAAGAATATGTGCCAAAACCGCAGCTGCGCCATATAGCTCCACGGATTTTCCATGCACCGGGTAAGCAATCCACTCTTCCCATGGAGACAACGAAAGCGCATAACGCTCCTCGTCACCTGGATGTTTTACGAACACATCAAAAACATAAGCATTTTCTTCTATGGTATCCAAGAGCTTTGCGACCACCAGCGTTCCGGTTTTTTTGCTTGCAGTGGGCGATAACGCGCATAATTCATCATAAGCGTTTCGATATGCGGACATCGCTTTGTCAGGTAGTTCATAAGCCTGCTGCAACACTTGCCAAAGATCTTCGAACTCCGTCTCGCGATACAGTTCATATAAAGTCATATTTTACCATCCTAAGTCAAATCATTGCTTCCCCAATTCGCGCCAAGTGTAAGTGGCATACCAATAATACCATTTTTCTGAGTATGTGCATATCCAAACCACTGCCCTGCGGGATATATATCTCTATATTATTGAATGGGCTGCTAAAGAAAGACGCTCTTGCCGAGAATGCGACGGCAATGTATAATAAAAGTGTGACTAACTTGCATAGAATACCAGTAATAATGTGATGAACCCTGTGAGGTTATAGATGGAACGGTTAATACTGAACGCTTTGCTCAAATGGAAAAGTTCCAAGTATCGCAAGCCGCTGATACTGAAAGGCGTACGGCAAGTTGGCAAAACGTGGATACTAAAAGAATTTGGCAAACGATGCTATGACAACATTGCCTACTTCAACTTTGATGAAAACGAGGAATACAAACAGTTTTTCGAGACCACAAAAGATGTGGAGCGTATCCTTCAAAATCTGACATTGGCAAGCGGACAGAGGATTTTGCCGGAAAAGACCTTGATTGTTTTTGACGAGGTGCAAGACTGCCCCAAGGTGATAAGCGCCATGAAATACTTCTGTGAGAACGCCCCGCAGTATCATGTAGCTTGTGCCGGCTCTCTGCTTGGCATCGCCTTGGCGCGGCCTTCGTCCTTTCCGGTTGGCAAGGTCGATTTCATGCAGATAAATCCCATGACATTCACCGAGTTCCTGATGGCAAATGGTGACGATACTCTGGTGCAATATCTTGAAAGTGTAGACACAATAAATCCAATTCCCAATGCCTTTTTCAACCCACTGTATGAAAAGCTTAAAATGTACTATGTGACGGGTGGTATGCCGGAGCCTGTTCTGATGTGGACGGAGGAGCGTGATGTGGATGCCATGCAAACAGCACTGTCCAATATCATAGGCGCATACGAGCGCGACTTTGCCAAGTACCCGGATGTGAGGGAGTTTCCGAAAATATCGATGATATGGAAGTCGATTCCTTCACAGCTTAGCCGTGAAAACAAGAAGTTCATTTATAAAGTTGTAAAAGAGGGAGCGCGGGCCCGGGAATACGAAGATGCCCTGCAATGGCTTGTCGATGCGAATTTGGTCAAAAAGATATACCGCAGCAGCGCGCCAGGCTTGCCGATTTCAGCGTATGATGACTTGTCTGCCTTCAAGATTTATCTTGTAGATGTCGGACTGCTAAGAAGATTGTCACTGCTGGCACCAACGGCCTTCGGGGAGGGAAATCGACTATTCACGGAGTTCAAAGGTGCACTGTCTGAAAACTATGTGTTGCAGGCACTGACAAACCAGTTTGAAGCAACACCACGCTATTGGTCCCAAAGCAATCCGCCTCATGAAGTAGACTTTGTGGTTCAGCGTGAAAATGATATTTTCCCTATAGAAGTAAAGGCGGAATCCAATGTCGAAAGCAAAAGCCTGAAAAAGTACAAGGAAGTGTTCGGCGATAAGGTTAAGCTTCGCATACGCTTTTCGCTGAATAACCTGCTTCTGAATCATGATGTTCTAAACGTTCCATTGTTTATGGCTGATTATGCTGACAAATTGATTGGAATGGCTCTTTCGTGAGCGTTTTGAAGGCCGGAGCCAAAACAAAAATTCATTTACTCAAGATAATGCGCTTAGTCAAAGGAGCGTGACGTAGTATAGGCGCAGAGATTGAGCACGATTATTTTGGTGAATGCAAAGGTGTAGACCACTCACTTTTTTGACACATTCATAACAAAAACGAGATATTGCGCTCTTGTTTGACCGCACAATATCTCGTTAGGTTGCTGGTAAGAGAGAAATATTCGCATTTCATCAGAACATGACCGTTAGCCATTGTTTTTTGGTCGTTAGCCTTTTTAATCAAAATATTTCAAAAAAACCTTCAAAAATCGATAGAATAAGGGGTGTTTTTGTGTATGAACAGGTGTTATCTTAACCCCCTTAAACCTGCAAGTGAATTGCGTTCTCATGTAATTTGTGTGACAATGTGTGAAGAGTTGTTAAAGCCCAGGTTAGCCTTTTAAGCAATGGGTCCGGCGTTCGAATCGCCGGCGGGTCACCAGAAAAGCTGCTTAAACCGACGGGTTTTGGCGGCTTTTTTATGTTGTGCCATTCCAAAACGAAAGGCGCGCCCACTTATTTCTGAACATACAATAAGGTTAGAATAAACAAAAGCTGCAAAGTGGCTTCTATACCTATTTAAAAGGGAGTACAGGGAGTAAAAAGGGGTTTATCCATCAATATGGCAAAAATAAATTCCCAAACAGGGAAATAATTTGCTTGACATCACGGGGGCTTTATGTTAATTTGTTGGTAAAGTGAAAAGGATTACATGCACAATAAAGGCTCTATTTTGCCCATTTTGAATAGACGCTTGCGAAACAAAGACAGACAGAAAAGGTGGGAGAGCCTATGGCCACCATGAAGGACGTGGCCGAGCAGGCGGGGGTGTCGGTTGCCACGGTGTCGCGGGTGCTGAACCACCAGGGCCCCATCAATGCGGAAACCCAGAAAGCGGTGGAGGACGCCATCCGCGCGCTGGACTATGAGCCGAACCTCACCGCCCGCAACCTGCGCAAAAGCGAGAGTAAAATCATCCTGGTCATCGCTCCCAATATCACAAACCCCTATTACATGCACATTCTGGCCGGCATAGGGGAGGAGGCCCAGCGCTGCGGCTTCAGCGCCTTCAACTGCAACACCATGGGCGACAAGGACGAGGCGGCCCGCCAGCTGCAGCTGCTGGCCCGCAAGCGGGCCGACGGCGCCATCCTCTTTTCGGTGGGGGTGCAGGGCGAGATGGTGGCCGAATATGCCCGGCAATACCCGCTGGTGCTCTGCTCTGAGTACAACCCCGACGTGCTGGTGGAGCGGGTTTCCATAGACAACCACAGCGCCGCCTATGAGGCCACCCAGTTCCTGCTCTCTCTGGGGCACCGCCGCATTGGCACCATCTCCAGCCAGAACGACTTTATCTCCACCAAGCTGCGGCTGGAGGGCTACCGCGCCGCCCTGCGGGACGCGGGAATAGAGCCGGACGAGCGCTATGTGGGCTACGCCTCGGTGGACTATAGCTTTGCCAGCGGCCAGCGCTGTGCCCGGGGGCTGCTCTCGCTGGAAAAACGCCCCACCGCCCTGTTCTGCATCTCCGATATGCTGGCCCTGGGGGCCATTTCCAGTGCCCAGGCCATGGGCTTTGCGGTGCCCAAGGATGTGACCGTGATTGGCTTTGACGATGTGGAGAGCACCACCATGTTTCACCCCTACGTAACCACCGTGGCCCAGCCCTGCAAGGAGCTGGGGGTGCAGGCCATGAAGCTGCTCTACCGCCGCATCACCGAAAAGCAGATTCCCGATGCGGAAAAGGTGGTGGTGCTGCCCCACAAAATCATCCAGAGGGAGAGTGCGGGCCCGGCGGTGGATAGAATGGATTTTGCGGATTGCTTTGCGGGTGCGCCCGGCCTTCCGCTGGAATCATAGCTGGCAAAGACCGTGTTTCCATGTATCTGAACGAAAAAACACGCAAAAAACAGGAGGATAACATGAAAAAAGGTTTGGCAATCGTTTTAAGCGCAATGTTGTTCGTCAGCCTGGTGGCCTGTGGGGCCTCCAGCAGCAGCACCGCGGCTTCCAGCGCGGCCCCTGCCGCGTCCAGTGCCCCGGCTGCCTCCAGTGCGGCCCCCTCGGCTGCCGCAGGCGAAAAAGAGTTCCTCATCGGCGTGGTGGTGCCCTCGGGCGACCATGGCTTCACTGGCGAAAGCCTGGCCCACGCCAAGGCCGAAGCCGAGGCCATCAACGCCTCAGACAGCAAGGTAGAGGTCATTGTGAAGGACGCCGCCGAGGCCTCCGGCCAGATTACCGAGATTGAAAACATGCTGGCAAGCGCCAAAAAGCCCGACCTGATTGTGCTGTGGCCCATGGAGGGCGAGGCCCTGCGCAGCGCCGCCCAAACCATTGTGGATGGCGGCACAAAGCTGGTGATTTATGACCGCCTCATCGACGGCTTTGCCAGCGACAACCTGGTGGGCGACATCATGGGCGACAACGTGGGCATTGGCAAGATGATGGGCGAATACCTCAACGAGTTCTATGCCGCCGACGACACCGTGAACTACCTGCGCTTCATCGGCGACGCCTCCACCGTGGGCGTGCAGCGCTCCGGCGGTATGGACGACGTGATTGACGCCGGCAAGTTTGTGCAAATCAAAGACACCTTCGTCACCGACTGGTCCAGCGAAAAATCGCAGAACCAGATGGAGGATTGGCTGAACTCCGCCTCCAAGGAGGAGATTGAATCCCTCGACCTCATTGTGACCCATGACGACGAGATTGTGGACGGCCTGATGAACGCGCTGGAGGGCTACACCGGCGACGCCTCCCTCGACAACCTCAAGCTGATTACCAGCGTGGGCGGCCGCAAGGAAACCCTCGAAAAATTCGACAATACCAAGCTGGGCGTGAAATTCGCCACCTTCTACTTCGCCCCCGCCTTTGTGCGCGAGGCCATCCGCCTGGGGCAGGCCACCGTGGAAGGCACCGACTACACCGGCGCGAACCTGGTGGACGGCCAGTACCTCATTCCCTCCTTTGGCATCAGCAACGCGGGCGGCACCGTGGAATATGACTTCGACGCCTACCGTGGCAGCGACATCTATGCCGAGCGGTACAGCATTTTCTAGCATGACACCTGTATGGGAAAGCCGGCCGGGAACGCCCAGCCGGCTTTCTCCATACCTGCAGGTTTGGCTTTTCGCACGCGCCCTTTGGCGCGGCCCTTTTGGCAGAGCATACCGGGAGGAAGGCACAGATGATTGTAGAAATGAACCAAATTGTGAAGGATTTTGGGCCGGTGCGCGCGGTGGACCAGGTGGATTTCACCGTGGGCGAGGGGCAGATACTCGGCCTGCTGGGCGAGAACGGCGCGGGCAAAAGCACCCTGATGAATATCCTGGCCGGGTCTTACCCTCAAACCTCCGGCTCCATCTCCCTGAACGGCAAGCCGGTGAACATCAGCGACGCCCACGTGGCCAACAAGATGGGCATCCGCTTCATCCACCAGGAGCTGAACCTTTGCAATGACCTGAGCGTGCTGGAAAATATGTTTCTGGCCGGGGAGATAACCCGTTTTGGGCTGACGGACAAAAAGCAGATGCTGCAAAAATGCGAGGATGTTTTCCGGCGGATGCAGGTGGAGATAGACCCCGCAGAGAAGGTGTACCGCCTGGATGCCGCCCAGAAGCAGCTGGTGGAAATTGCCAAGGCCCTTCTGTTCCAAAGCGAGCTGATTATCATGGACGAGCCCTCCACGGCGCTCTCCACCGGGGAGATAGAGAACCTCTTTGCCATCATGCGGCAGCTGAAAGGGCAGGGGGTCAGCTTCATCTACATCTCCCACAAGATGCCCGAGCTGTTTGAGATATGCGACGTGTACTATGTGCTGCGGGACGGCAAGCTGGTGGCGAAGGGTGAGTTTAAGGATGTGGACGAGGCCGCCATCACCGAGATGATGATAGGCCGGCAGCTGGCCAACGACGGCTTTGACGACAAGGAGAACACCAGCCAGGACGAGGTGGCCCTGGAGGTGCAGCGGCTTTCGGCCAAGGAGTTCCGCGACGTCAGCTTCCAGCTGAAAAAGGGGGAGATACTGGCGGTGACGGGGCTGCAGGGCTCGGGCCGGGAGATGCTGGCGGATGTGCTGTTCGGGGCCGAAAAATACACCGGCAGCATCCTGATACACGGCCAGCCGCAGAAGCCGCGCGCA
Source organism: uncultured Oscillospiraceae bacterium (assembly GCA_964423365.1). Lineage (GTDB taxonomy): Bacteria > Bacillota > Clostridia > Oscillospirales > Ruminococcaceae > JAAYCI01. Next base: position 10,508 of record CAYRFC010000036.1, on the reverse strand, counting down.
CGGGTCATCCACTTCATGAAGCGCGGGGTGGCCCTGGTGCCCCGGATGCGCAAGGAGCGGGGCATCATGAACACCCTCTCCATCTACGACAACCTCTCCATGGGCTATTTCAACACCCGGATGCGCGGTTTGCTCATCAGCCGCAAAAGGGAGAGCGAGCGCTACAAACGCCAGAAGGAGGCCCTCAGCATCAAGGCGGGCAACCCCAGAAACCCCATCACCTCTCTTTCGGGCGGGAACCAGCAGAAGGTGATTCTGGGCCGCTGGCTGGAGACCGATGCGGACATCCTGCTTTTTGACAACCCCACCCAGGGCATAGACGTGGGGGCCAAGTTTGAGATTTACCATCTGATTTTGGAGCTGGCGCGGCAGGGCAAGGCGGTGATGGTGTTCAGCGCCGAATTTCCCGAGATTCACAAGATTGCCGACCGCTGCCTGGTGCTGTACAAGGGGAAAATCAACGCGGAGCTGGCCCGCGCCGATTTGAACGAGAAGAACACCATGTACTATTCTACCGGAGCGAACCTGGAGGTGGGGGAACATGCCTGAGACAAAAAACAAACTGACGGCCGGGGCCTTTGGCAAGCGGCTGATATCCGACTACAGCTATCTGCTCTCTTTCGTGCTGCTCATCATCATTGCCGCCATTATGAACGCGAACTTCTTCACCTGGAACAACCTCTCCAACATCTTTGTGCAGGGCTCCATGGTGGGGCTGATTGCCATGGGCATGGGCATGGTCATCTCGGCGGGGATGATTGATATCTCGGTGGGCAGCCAGGTGGCCATCCTGGGCGGCTTTGGCATCATGGTGCTGAACGAGACCCACAGCGTTCTGGCAATGCTGGGCTTCTGCCTCTTGGGCGGGGCCATCATTGGCACGGTGAACGGCCTCTTGGTAACGGTGGGCCACCTGCCCAGCATGATTGCCACCCTGGCCATGCAGACGGCCTGCCGCTCGGTCATCAACTTTTTCGGCCAGGGCGGCCCCTTCACGGTGAACCGGGACGACTACGACCGCTTCCGCAGCATCGCGGTGGGGGGCGTGCAAATCGGCAATATCCAGCTCCCCTACATGATGCTGATTTTTGTGGCGGTCTCGCTGGTGTTTGGCCTGGTGATGACCCGCACAAAGCTGGGCAAGCACATCTATGCCTCGGGCAGCAACGAGACCTCGGCCCGGCTGGCCGGCATCAATGTGGTGTTCATCAAAACGGTGGTGTTCAGCATCACCGGCATCATGTGCGGCCTGGCGGCCTTTCTCTACTGCTCCCGCCTCACGGCGGTGGCCTCGGCCAACGCGGCGGTGGGCTACGAGATGGAGGCCATTGCGGCCGTGGCCATTGGCGGCACCGCCATGAGCGGCGGGCGGGGCACCGTGCTGGGCACCTTCCTGGGTGTGCTGATGTTCAAAATCATCAGCAACATTCTCACCAGCGCCGATGTGTCCTCCTTCCTGAATGGGGCCATCAGCGGTGCGATTATTGTGATTGCCGTGCTGCTGCAAAACTTCCAGAACCGCTCTAAAACAGCTTAGTTGGCTATAAACGGACAGGAGAAGAATGCCATGCTGAAAATTGGTTTGATTGGCTGTGGGAAAATTTCCCAGGTGCGCCACGCCCCGGAATATGCCGAAAACCCGGACTGCGAGCTGGCGGGCTACTTTGACGTGCTGCCCGAGAACGCCGCCCTGCTGGCCAAGGAGTATGGCGGCATTGTGTATTCCAGCCAGGAGGAGCTGCTGCACAGCGGGCTGGACGCGGTGAGCGTCTGCGTGGCCAACGTGGCCCACGGCCCGGTGAGCGTGCAGGCCTTGAACGCGGGGCTGCATGTGCTGTGCGAAAAGCCCATGGCCACCAGCGTGGCCGAGTGTGAAGAGATGATAGCCGCGGCAAGGGCAAACAAAAAGGTGCTGATGATAGGCCAGAACCAGCGCTTTGCCGCGGCCCACCAAAAGGCCCGGGCCCTGGTGGAAGAGGGGGCCATTGGGCGGATACTCAGCTTCCGCACCACCTTTGGCCACCCCGGCCCCGAGGGCTGGACGGGCCAGGCCAACAGCTGGTTTTTTGATAAGAAGTTGGCCTCCTTTGGCGCCATGGCCGACCTGGGGGTGCACAAAACCGACCTGCTGCACTACCTGCTGGGGGAGAAAATCACCAAAGCCGAGGCCCGTGTGATGACCCTGGACAAGAAGTTCCCCGACGGCAGCCCCATCACGGTGGACGACAACGCCTTCTGCATCTACACCACAGAGAACAACATTGTGGGCACCATGCATGTGAGCTGGACCTTCTATGGCGAGGAGGACAATTCCACCATTCTCTATGGCACCGAGGGGGTGCTGCGCTGCTACGACGACCCCGAGTATTCGCTGATTTTGGAGAAGCGCGGCGGGGAGACCCAGCGCTTTGCGCTGGACAAGCTGACCAGCAACAAGGAGCAGACCAGCGGCGGGCGCACCAGCACCGGGGTGATAGACGCCTTTGTGGACACCGTGCTGGGCCGCCGGGAGAACCCCATACCCGGCGAGGAGGCCAGCAAGGCCATGCGGGTGGTGCTGGCGGCGGAGGCTTCGTCCGCCTGCGGCTGCACCCGGGATGTGGAGTATTAGAATAGGGTCAAGCCCTCAAAGCCCAGGCACTATACATAACAAAAGACATTCAGTTGGCTTGGCAGGTGGAATGTGCTGCCGAACTCTGAAAGCGGGAGAGACAGATGAGACGAGTGATTGGACTGTGCAGCGGCCAGTTTGGAGACATGCCGCTGGAGGAGCTGTGCAAGGCGGCCAGCGGCATGGGCTACCAGGGGCTGGAGCTGGCCGTGCAGGCACACCTGGACGTGCAAAAGGCGGTGGCGGACGAAGGCTACCGCGCCGAACTGACGGCCACCCTGCAAAAATATGGGCTGGTCATCACGGCCATTTCGGCCCACCTGCCCGGCCAGTGCGTGGGCGACAACTACGAGCCGCGGCTGGACAACTTTGCCCCCGCCGCGCTGGCGGGCAAGGGCGAGGAGATACGCGCCTGGGCCACCGAGACCATGAAAACCACCGCCCGGGCCGCCCAGCTTTTGGGGGTGCCGGTGGTCAGCTGCTTTTTGGGCAGCCCGCTCTGGGCCTACTGGTACTCCTTCCCCCAAACCACCCCGGCCATGGTGGAGGCGGGTTTTGCGCGCATCAAAGAGCTGTGGAGCCCCATTTTTGACGTGTATGACGCCTGCGGGGTGAAGCTGGCGCTGGAGGTGCACCCCACGGAAATTGCCTTTGACTACTACAGCACCAAAAAACTGCTGGACACCCTGGAATGGCGGCCCACCCTGGGGCTGAACTTTGACCCGAGCCATCTGGTGTGGCAGGGGGTGGACCCGGTGGGCTTCCTGCGGGACTTCCAGAGCCGCATTTACAGCGTGCACGCCAAGGACGTGAAGCTGGCGCTGGACGGCCGGGCGGGCATTCTGGGCTCGCACCTGGAGTTTGGAGACACCCGCCGCGGCTGGAATTTCGTCTCTCTGGGGCATGGGGATGTGGATTTTGACGGCATCACCCGGGAGCTGAACCAAATGGGCTACACCGGCGCTGTGAATGTGGAGTGGGAGGACAGCGGCATGGAGCGTATGGCCGGGGCCAGTGAGGCCTACAGCTATATCAGCCGCCTGAACTTCGAGCCCTCGAATTTCAGCTTTGACGCAGCGCTGAAGAGCAGTTGAAAGTGGACAGTGGACAGTGGAAAGTTGAGGTCAAAACAAAGCACTCGTAGGGGCGGCCATGGGTGCGCCCTTATGTATTTGACCTTCACTGTCCTTGAACTTTCCACTTTCAATTTTCAACTTTCCACTTACAAAAGAAGTTCCGGCATCTCGTCCAGCACCAGCCCGGCCACCACCCCGGCGGCGGATTCTAAAAATAAGTCCTCCCGGGTGAAGAGGCTCAGCTCCACGTGGTGGTCGCTGGTGAAAAGGCTGCGGGCATACACCTGCTCCAGCAGCCGCATAAACAGCTTGTGCTTTAGGCTAAGCCAGCGGCACATGATGGTGATGCGGGCGGGGTCGTAGTGCAGAATGAGCGAGTAGATGGCGCCAATGAGGTAGTGCACCGCCTGGCTGAGAAGCTGCTGGGCCGTCTCGTCCCCGGCCTCGGCCAGGGCCAGCAGCTCCTCCATGGTCTGTGCGCCGCCGCCCTGCGCGGCATACTGCTCCAGCAGCCCGGTTTCAGAGCAATACAGCTCCAGGCAGCCGCTGTTGCCGCAGCGGCATTTCCGCCCGTCCCCCCGCACGGGGATGTGGCCTATCTCCCCGGCCACGCTGTGCTTGCCGCGCAGAATGCCCCCCTCGCCCAGCAGGGCGGCCCCCACCCCGCCGTCTATGGAGAGGAAGACCCCGCCGCCCGGCCCGGCCAGCGCCCCCTCGGCATACAGGCGGCTGGCGGCGGCGTACACGTCCTTTTCCACCAGCACCCGCAGCCCGCCCAGCAGCCCCGAGAGCCGGGCCGCCAGGGGGAACTGGTCCCACTGGGTGCTGCCGCAGATGCGGTGCACCACCCCGGTGTCTGCATTGCAGGGCGCGGGCAGGGTGAGGCCCACCCCGGCCAGCTCCGCCGGGTTCACCCCGGCCCCGGCCAGCAGCTCTGTGATGGCCGAAGCCAGCCGCAGCACATATTCCTCAGAGCCCACCGAGAACAGCGGCAGCGCCTGCGTCTGGCAGCTTTCCTGCTCCAGCGCCAGGTTGTACAGCCCCACCGAAAAGCCCGAAAGCCGCACCGCCACGGCCACAATGCGCCGGTAGGCGGGGTTCAGCCGGTAGCAGGCGGCCTTCCGCCCGCCGCTGGAGCTGGCGGTGCCGCACTCTGCCGCCAGGCCCTTTTGGCACATGGCCGTTACAATGCCGTGCACCGTGGAGGCGGTGAGCCCGGTTTGCTTGCAGATTTCGGGCTGGGTGGCGCCCTCGAAGGAGCGCAAAGCGTCCAGGGTAAGGCAGATGTTGGTGCGTTTGGTGTCCACGGCGCTGGCCATAGGCGGGCCTCCTGCTCTATTTTTTGTACACTTCTTTCTGCACTTTCATAAAGTAATTGTATAACAGCCCGCGGGCAAACACAAGCCCGGGAAGGAGAAAGTATGCATGCCCCATTTTGTATAGAACGGGTGAAGCCCTGGCGGATGGACGAGGAGATTCGCTATGCGCTGTTCGATTTTGACGGAACCCTCAGCCTGATACGGGAGGGCTGGCAGGATATCATGATTCCCTATTTCACCGAGGTGCTGGCCACGGCCGCCCCCGGGGAGGACCCCGCCGCCCTGCGGGCCGAGGTGCGGGACTTTGTGGATACCCTCACCGGCAAGCAGACCATCTTCCAGTGCATCTGCCTGGCCGAGGCGTTGGAAAAGCGGGGCGGGCGGCCCCTGCCGCCGCTGGAATACAAAAAGGAGTACCTGCGGCGGCTGGAAGAGCGCATCCGCAGCCGCAAGGAGGCCCTGCAGAGGGGCGAAAACCCAGAGCCCTACCTGGTGCGGGGCAGCCGGGCCTTCTTGCAGGCGCTGGGGGCGGCGGGGATACGCTGCTACCTGGCCAGCGGCACAGACGAGGCCGACGTGCAGGCCGAGGCCGCCCTGCTGGGGCTGAGCGGCTATTTTGCCGGGGGCATTCATGGCGCGCGGGATGAGATGCAGGAATGCTCCAAAGAGATGGTGATACGCGACATGCTGGAAAACGAGGGCATCCGCCCCGCGCAGCTTGTCTCGTTTGGCGACGGCTATGTGGAGGTGGAGCTGGTGGACAAGCTGGGCGGCTTTGCCGTGGGGGTGGCCACCGATGAGCAGGGCCGCAGCGGGGTGGACGAATGGAAGCGCCGCCGCCTGCTGGCCGCCGGGGCCGGGGCCATCATTCCGGATTTTGCAGACGCCGGGGCCCTGCTGGCCCTTTTGAAAGGAGAATGAGCCATGCCCTATCCGCAATTTGACCGCAGCAAGCTGAAAATACTGCCGCTGGCCCAGCGCCAGCACGATGTGGACATCAGCATAGTGCAGGAGCCGGGCGGGCCGCTGCCCCCTTTTGAAGACCCCGCCCTGCCCCCGCTGGCCGAGGCCGTGGTGCAGGCCCGGCAAAAGAGGGCCACCGTGCTGCTGATGTATGGCGCGCATGTCATCCGCACCGGCAACGCGCTGTATATGATAGAGCTGATGAAACGCGGCCTGCTCACCCATCTGGCCACCAACGGCGCGGGCTCCATCCACGATTTTGAGCTTTCCCTCATTGGCAAAACCTGCGAGAGCGTGGCGAAATACATCAGCGAGGGGCAGTTTGGCCTCTGGCAGGAAACCGGGCGGCTGAACGACATTGTGGCCGAGGGCGCGCGCGAGGGCCTGGGCTGGGGGGAGGCCGTGGGCCGGTATATCTGGGAGGAAAAGCTGCCCCACCGCGAAAAAAGTGTGCTGGGCATGGCCTATCATCTGGGGGTGCCCGCCACGGTGCACATCGGGGTGGGCAACGACATCATCCACGAGCACCCAAACTGTGACGGCGCGGCCATGGGGCAGGCCAGCTACACCGATTTTCTCATCTATGCCCAGAGCGTGACCGGGCTGGAAAACGGCGTGTTTTTGAATTTTGGCTCGGCGGTGGCGGGGCCGGAGGTCTACCTGAAGGCCCTGGCCATGGCCCGGAACCTGGCCCACCAGAAGGGCGAGAGCATCCGCCATTTCACCACGGCGGTCTTCGATATCATCCCCATTGCGCCGGAGCCGGGCCGGGCCGAGGCCCCGCCCAAAAGCGACCCGCGCTACTATTTCCGCCCCTGGAAAACCATACTGGCCCGTACGGTGGCCGACGGCGGCCAGAGCTACTACGTGTGCGGCGAGCACCAGAAGACCCTGCCGAACCTCGCCTCGCTGATTTTGCAGCGGGCGGCGGAAGGGGGCGGCTAGATGGACGGGAACGAAGCCATTCTGCGGGCGCTGGGCCGGGCCGGGGAAAAAACCGTGGTGGTGTTTGGGGATTTTTGCCTGGACAAATACCTCTATAGCCACCCCAGCCGGGACCAGCCCTCGGTGGAGACGGGGCTGGCGGCCCACTGGGTGCACCGCAAGGCGGTGTATGCCGGGGCGGGGGGCACCATTGCGGCCAACCTGGCCGCCCTGGGCGCGCGGGTGCGCTGCGCCGGGCCGGTGGGGCGGGACGGCGAGGGCTATGAGCTGCGGGCCGCGTTGAGCACCCTGGGGGCGGACACCACCGGCCTGTGTGAAACGCCGGGCCACTGCACCCCCTGCTACACAAAACCCATGCGCAAAACCCCCGCCGGGGGCTACGCCGAGCAAAACCGGCTGGACTTCCGCAGCCCCCACCCGCTGGGCCGGGCCGAGGAGGAGGCCCTGTGCGGGGCGCTGGAAAGGGCCCTGCAGGGCGCAGACGCCGTGGTGCTGGCAGACCAGTTCTGCGAGGAGGCGCTGGGCGCCCTGACCCCCGCCGTGCGCGGCTTTGCCTGCGCGCTGGCCCGCCGCCACCCCGAAACGGTGTTTCTGGCCGATTCCCGGGCCTTTGCCCCGCGCTACACGGGGGTCATGCTCAAGTGCAACCACCACGAGTTTGCCGCCGCCGCGGGCCTGCCCGCCCCGGAGGACGAGGCCGCCCTGCGGCAGGACGGGCTGGCCTTTGCGCGGCGGCTGGGCAGGCCGCTGTTTGTCACCCAGGGGGAAAGGGGCATCTGGGTGTTTGAAAACGGGGAGGCCGGCCGGGTGCCCGCCTTCCCGGTGGCGGGGGAAATAGACGTATGCGGCGCGGGAGACGCCACCAACGCGGCCCTGGCCCTGGGGCTTTGCCTCGGGCTTTCGCCGGGGCAGGCGGCCAAGCTTGCCTGCTGCGTGTCCTCCCTCACCATCCAGCAGATAGGCAAAACCGGCACGGCCAGCCGGGAGGAGGTGGCCGCCCGGCTGCAAGCCGCCCAAAACCCGCCGCAAGGCACAGAAAAAAAGGGAGCAAGAGCATGAACAGAACCCAGCAGATTGAGCGCTATTTTACCCGGCTGAAGGACACCATAGACAAAATTGACCGGGGCGAGCTGGCCCGGGCCATGGAGCGGCTGCTCAAGGCCCGGGACGAGAAATGCTTCGTTTTCACCATGGGCAATGGGGGCAGCTCCTCCACCGCCTCCCACTTCGCGGGCGATTTCAACAAGGGCCTCAGCCTTGGGCGGGAGAAGCGCTTCCGCTTCTATTGCCTCAGCGATAATTCCGCCACCATGCTCAGCCTGGCAAACGACGTGGCCTACGGCGCGGTGTTTGAGGAGCAACTGAAAAACTTCCTCTCGCCGGGGGATGTGCTGCTGGCCATCTCGGGCAGCGGCAACTCGGAAAATATCGTGCGGGCGGCCCGCTATGCCAAAGAGCGGGGGAACACCGTCATCGGCCTCACCGGCTACGGCGGCGGGGCGCTGATGCAGCTCTCGGATATCCGGCTGCATGTGCCCATAGACGACATGCAGGTGGTGGAGGACCTGCACATGGTCTTCGACCACCTGATGATGTCCATTTTGTATGAGGAAGCCTAGTATGGCGGTGCTGTGTGTGGACATTGGCGGCAGCAAGCTGCTGGCCGGGGTGATGGACGAGGCCGGGCGGGTGCTTTGCCGCAGCGGGCGGCCCTTTGCCGCCCCGGACGCCGGGCAGGTGGTGGCCGCCATTGTGGAGGAGAGCCGCGCCGTGCTGGCCGAATATGCCCAAAACCCACAGGCCGGGCCGGTGGCCTGCGCCGGGGTGGCCATTCCGGGGCTGGCAGACCCAGAGGCCGGGCTCTGGGTTTACGCGCCCTTCTCCAAAATTGAAAATCTGGATATCCGGGGGCTGTTCCAAAGGGAGCTGGGCCTGCCCGCCTACCTCGAAAATGATGGGAACATCTGCTGCTTTGGGGAGCGGCGCTTCGGCGTGGCCCGGAATACCGAGGACTTTTTGTGGCTGACGGTGAGCAACGGCATAGGCGGCGGGCTGTTTTTGGGCGGCAGGCTGTACTGCGGGCCGGGCGGCAGCGCCGGGGAGCTGGGCCACCTGCGGGTGGAGCCGGGTGGCCGGGCCTGCCCCTGTGGGGGCTGGGGCTGCCTGGAGGCATTGGCCGCCGGGCCGGGCATCTCGGCCAGCTATGCAGAGGAAAACCCCGGCGGCGAATGGCTGAGCGCCCGGGAGATAGCCCAGCGGGCCCGCGCGGGCGACGAGACGGCAAGGCGGGTGTACACGCAGGAGGGAGACTGGCTGGCGCGGGGCATTGCCGCGGCGGTGAACCTGATGAACCTGCCGCTGGTGGTGCTGGGCGGCGGGGTGGGGGCGGGCGCGTTTGATGTATTCGCCCCGGCCCTGCAAGAGGCCCTGCCGCGCTACCTGTTTGCCGCGGGGAACCCCGGCCTGCGCATAGAAAAAACCGCCCTGGGCTACGAGGCCGCCCTGATAAGCGCGGGGGCCTATGCCCTATGCCAACACGTAAACAGATGCTAGAGGGAAACAAAACACGAAGCCGCGGTGTTGGCAGCGGCTTCGTGTTTTGCTTTTGGCAAATGTCTGCGGTGCTATTTCTCTATGGGGAAATAAATCTCGGTCAGGTTGTCCTCGGGCGGGGCGTCCGGCCCGCCGCGCACATAGCGCTCAAACGGTGCAGAGCGCACGCGGTAGCCATTGTCCTCCACCCACTGCAGCAGGGCCGCATAGGTGGCGGTGAAGCTCTCGTAGGTGTAGGGGCCGGTGAGGGTGGCAAGGCAGTGCAGCCCGCCCGGAACCTCCCGCGCGCCCGGGGTGCCGGGGGCCACCGGCAGGCACACCTCCACCTCGGTGTCCTCGGGGCTGAACTCCTCCTCAAAATAGAAGGTTTGCGGCGGGCCCAGGGGCTGTATTTGCCTTTGGGCCACCTCGCTGAAAAGCTGGCCCATCAGCTCGGTAAAATCTTTTACGTCAATGCGCTTGCGCAGCCCATACAGGGTTTGCGGGGCAAGCGTGGCTGTGCTGATGGGAATATGCAGTTCCATCATATCCATCCTCCTGTTCAGTTTGTCCGCATCCTCGTCCAGCTGGCGCAGGATGCGGCGGGTGTTTTGTAGCTGGGCCGCCAGCAGCTCCCGCTTTTCACGCAGCCTTTCGGCCAGGTAGTCCCCCTCTGGCCGGGCCAGCACCGCCGCAATTTCCGGCAGGGAAAAGCTGTAGCTTTTCAGCCGGGCAATCAGCAGCATGGTGCGCAGCTGCCCGGCTGTGTAGTAGCGGTAGCCGTTTTCTGCGATATGCTCCGGGCGCAAAAGGCCAATCTCGTCATAGTGGCGCAGCGTTTTTTTGGAAACAAAGCAAAGGCGGGAGAATTCTCCAATACTCAGCATAGGGGCGCTCCTTTTGGGTGTGGGCCGGCGGCGGTTTCTCACCCGGGGTGCCGCTGGCAGAACGTTCTATGGGCAGTATAGGGCAGGCCCCAGGGGGAATGTCAAGCCCCTTTTTGGGAAGCTTGCTTTTCTGTGCGCTTGCCGCTACTATAGAAATACAAGAGAATACGTGCAA
>CAYRFC010000035.1:14988-18802 GCA_964423365.1 uncultured Oscillospiraceae bacterium | reverse complement strand
TTAGTGCGCTTCGTCGGGCTCGGCCAGCTGGGCCTGCTGGTTGAAAAAGCTGCGGTAGCCCAGCTGCAGGCAGAGGATGACACTGAGCCCCACCGAACCAAAAATGCCCAGCATGATGCAGATTTGATAGGAAATGGCGGTGAGAGGCGGCGTGCCGGACAGCATCTGGCCGGTCATCATGCCGGGCAGGAAAACAATGCCCATGCCCACCATGGAGTTGATGGTGGGCAGAATGGCGGAATCGAAGGCGAAATTGACCACCCCTGCGGCTGCCCTGCTGGGGCTGGCCCCCAGAATCAGAGCCTCCTCCACCAAAGCGCGCTTGCTGGTCATCCCCTCCAGCAGGGCATTCACACCCAGGCTCACCCCCGTCATGGAGTTGCCCACCAGCATACCGGCCAAGGGAATGAAATATTGGGGGTCATACCAGGGGGCCACACCCACCACGGCAAACAGAAAATAAGACAGGCAGGCCAGTGTGCCGCAGGAGAGAGAAAGGGCGATGGCCTTTTTCAGGCGCGGGTTCAGCCTTCCCTTAAATTTGCGGTAGACGGTGAAAACGGCAAAGGTTTCCATCAGCAGTACGGCCAGCAGGGTAACCCAGGGGCTGGGGTAGCGGAATATCCAGGTAAGCAGATAACCCGCCGCCACCAGCTGCAGGGTCATGCGCACCGAGGCCAGAAGAATCTGCCATTCGCGGCGCAGCCCCCGCCAGCGGGCAATCCATATCACCAGAGCAACAAACAGATAGGCCAGCCCCACCTGCCAATAGGCCAGGTTTTTCACGCCGCTCATGCCAGCTCCTCCTGCCGGGTCACCCGCCCTGCTTCCATATGGATGATGCGGTTTGAGTGCGCCCGGGCCAGGGCCGCCGAATGTGTGACAAAGAGAAGGGTTTTCCCGCCCCGGCGAATCCAGCCGGCCAGCATCGCCACCACGGCGGCAGCCGTTTCCCCGTCCAGCGCAGCCGAGGGCTCATCCAGCAGGTAGACAGGGGAGTCCAGCAGCAGAAGCCGCGCCAGCGCCAGCCGCTGCCTTTCGCCGCCGGAGAGGTGGGCTGTGGGCCCATCCAGAGGAACGGAGAGCCGCACCTCCTCCAAAACCGAGCGCAAGCGCTCATCACCGGGTGCCTCCCGGCCCTGAAACCGTATACCGGCCAGCAGGTTTTCCCGCACCCTGCCCTCAAAAATCACGGGGCTTTGGCTAAGCAGGCTGACCTCCCGCCGCAGGGCCACAGTGTCTATTTCCTCCATGGGCCTGCCCTGGTAGAGCAGCCGCCCGCCGGTGGGGGAGGCCAGCTTGTTCAGCAGGCGCAGCAGGGTGGTTTTGCCGCAGCCGCTGGGGCCAAACAGGGTGGTTACGCCGCCCCTGGGCAAAACAAGGCTGGGCAGGCAAAGCACCTGCTTGAAAACAAGCTCTTGAAAAGTGTATAATGCTTCCATATACTCCTCGTGTGCCGTCGGATTATCGAAGAAAAACGACGGGGCACACAGCATATTATACACCAGTGCCAGCCTGGCAGGCAAGCCGGGGGCAGCAATGGGCGGCAGGAACAGCGCCAAAAACAAAATTTCTGCACAGCCAGTGGTAAAATTCACAGACATATGCTATACTAAATGCTGGCAACAACATGAAATGATGGGAGAGGAAAACTATGGCGATGCGCTTGCTGACCCGTTCGGATTTTGATGGCTTAGCTTGCGGGGCCGAGCTGAAGGAACTGGGGATTATTGACCACTGGAAATTTATCCACCCCAAGGACCTGCAGGACGGTTTAATTGAGGTGGACGACAACGATGTTTTGGCCAATGTTCCCTTCTCTCCGGGCTGCGCCCTCTGGTTTGACCACCATTCCAGCGAGGGCAACCGCTTGAGCAGCGGGGTGGCTTTTGAGGGAAAGAGTGAACTGAAGGACAGTGCAGCCCGGGTGATTTATGACTATTATGATGGTGACCGCACCCTGCCGCATTTTAAAGAGATGATAAAATATGTGGACAGGGTGGACGCGGCTAAGCTGACGGCAGAGGAGATATTGAACCCGGCCGGCTGGGTGCTGCTGGGCTTCCTGATGGACCCGCGCACCGGCCTGGGCCGTTTTCGGGATTTCCGCATCAGCAACTACCAGCTGATGGAGAAGCTGATTGACGCCTGCCGTACCCAGGATATTGAGGAGATTTTGCAGGATGAGGACGTGCAGGAGCGGGTGAGCCTGTACTTTGAGCAGGATAAGCTGTTCCGTGAAATGGTGGAAAAGCACACCACCGTAAAGGGGAATGCCATCATCACAGACCTGCGTGGTGTGGAGACCATCTATACCGGGAACCGCTTCTTAATTTACAGCCTTTTCCCAGAGCAGAATATCTCCCTGTGGGTGGTGGATGGCCGCCAAAAGCTGAACTGCCCCATTGCCGTGGGCCACAGTGTACTAAACCGCAGCTCCAAAACCGATGTGGGCAACCTGATGCTGGAATACGGCGGCGGCGGGCACCATCAGGTGGGCACCTGCCAGGTTCCCTACGAGGCGGCCGACATGGTGCTGGAGGAGCTGGTGGAGAAAATCAACCAGGATGGGTAATATCGCTTGGTATCATACAAAAAAAGACTCTGCCGTCTCTTGGCAGAGTCTTTTTAGCATCTACTAGCTTGTCACCCGGTTTTTCCCGCTTCGTTTGCCCAGGTAAAGCAGTTCATCGCTGTTGTTGATGCAGCTCTGAATATTCTTTTTGTCCAGCTCCGTCAGGCCGATGGTAACGGTGAAATGGATGACATGGGGAGACACATACACCGTTTTTGAGGCGAGAGCCAGGCGCAGCTTTTCCATAATCAAAAACGCGGTGGGGAGGTTGACATTGTGCAAAAGCAGCAAAAATTCTTCGCCGCCCCAGCGGAAGAGATAGTCGGTTTTGCGCAGCTGCAGCTGCAGAACATTGGCCACCTCCCGCAGCACCATGTCGCCCGCCGTGTGTCCATAGCGGTCGTTCACCTGCTTGAAATCATCTATATCCAACATGGCAAGGCAGCAGGGGATATCATCCTCTGCCTCTGCATATGTCTGGAAGACCTCCTCGGCATAGCGGCGGTTATACAGGCCCGTCAAGGGGTCTGTGTTGGCCTCGCTCTCCAGGGCCAGCATCTGCAAGGCATTGTAGTCAGAAATCATTCTTTTCAGCAGGTTGCCAATGGTAAGCTCGGTTACGGTGCCAATAAAGCCCATGCTCAGGTTGCACACCGCCAAAACTGTGCGCAAACCGGCGCCTATGCCAGACAAGGGGGCTGTGTACTGCTCCACAAAAAAGAACACCACCATGCCGGCCCAGATGAACAGCAGCAAAAGGCGGTGGCCTATGGTGCCCAGCGGGTGGGTGGGAAGTACCAGCTGGATGATGAGCAGCAAAACCAAATACACAATGCCGTAGCACCCGTCCCCCAGGCAAAGCACCATGATAAAGGTGTAGAGTGTGACCTCGGCAGCCAGCAGAAGCTGTGCGGCCCGGTAGGCCCGGTGCCTTACCAAAATATGGTAAACAGCGGCATTGACCATGGCGCTGCCCAGGCTGGTCATGGCCATGAGGGGCACCCAGCCAAAAGAGAACAGAAGGAACAAAAACATGTGCATAACAAATGCGAAAGCGCAGGCGGCCTGCAAAAGCAAATAGAGAAGCATCTCATCGTTGCTGGAAAACTCATGGCTTTCCAGCCGGGGATATAGTTTTGCTTCCAACCATTTCAGCATCTCGGCGGGTTCCTTTCCACAGTCAAGCAGAATACAGCCCGGCCGGGCCATATTCACAGCTCCGCTTTGGGCTAAGTGAGG
>CAYRFC010000035.1:0-14888 GCA_964423365.1 uncultured Oscillospiraceae bacterium | reverse complement strand
GGGCTAAGTGAGGTCAAAGAAAGCCTGCGCAAATATACTTTTGTGATACGCCATTTCTTCGGTCAGCATTATACATCATTCCTTCTAAAAAAGATAGAGGGTGGGCAGAAATGGAAACCGGGAAGCGAAAATTGGGGAAAAATGGCATCTGCCGCGGGGCAGGCCCCGCTCCCGCGCTCTTGGGTGTGCTTTCCAGCAAGGGAGGGAATAGGCGACGATTTGGTGTATTCCCAAAACACCGAAAATGGTATATACTATATTTCATCAATCGTGGTCTGAAATGAATGGCTGCACAACTAGGGGTATGTATGGCAATTTTTGGAAAAGGAAAGGCGGGCACCACCGACGCCATCCTAAAAGGTGTCTTGGATGCCCAGGGCACCGATGTGATTGTGCTGCGCGAAAAAGATGGCAAATTGCTTTTTCTGAACAAGGCGGCCAAAGAACGCATGGCCCCAAAGCTGGTGGACGGCCTGGACGAAGAGGATTACTGTACCCTTTTTCCCGACCTTTTGGCAAAGTGCCCGGATTACGGCGCGAATGACCAGGTCTACCCGGTGCATTTTGAAAGTAAAAGCAACGAGGGCCGCCTGTTTTCAGTAGATGTGAACCGGGTGGATTGGCTGGACGAGGTGCCAAGCCTGCTGGTAACACTGCGAGACATAGAGGACGAGCGCGACGTAAACAGCAAACTGTACAACCTGGCGTATATTGACCACCTGACCCAGGTACCCAACCGCCAGAAGCTGAAGGACGATTTTGAAGCACTGGGGGAGAGTATCCGCCAAGACCTCTGCTGTGGGGTGGTGGGTATTTTTGATTTGGATAACTTCAAGGGCATCAATGATACCTATGGGCACAACACGGGGGATGTGATGCTTCGCCGCCTCACCGAGCATTTGGAGGGAGAAGCGGCTTTCGAGGGGCACCTGTACCGCCTGGGCGGAGATGAATTTGTACTCCTGTATGCAGAGCAGGCGGGGCGTTTTCAGGGGGAGGACGACTTAAAAGCGTATTTTCAAAACCTGCTTTCCGCCGCCTTTCTCTCCTACACCATGCCCAACATTGAATTATCCTGCACGCTTAGCATGGGGGTTTCCATTTTTCCAAAGCATGGGGAAAGCTATTCCGAGCTGCTGCGCAAGGCCGATATTGCCCTGTATAAGGCCAAGGAGGCCGGGCGCAACCGGATGGTGTTTTTTGAAGACCAATATGACAACGCCAAAACCTTCAAGGACCTCTATATCAACATCCAGCCCATCCTCACCACGGCAGGCGGCACCTACGGCTATGAGATGATAGACCGCGGCAACGACAAAAAGGAGCAGGAGGAGGATTCTGTCTCCCTGTCTAGCTTTGACCGCAGCCTGGATGCCCTGGGCCTGGGCGACATGCAGAATAATTCCAAATACTTCATCAGCTACACCTACCAGCTGATGAGCCAGACGGTGCAAAACAACCTGCCCAAGGACAAATTTGTGGTGCAGATTCATCTGGACAAAACCCCCACCAAGGAGGAGCTGGCGCGGTTTGAGGAGCTGTGCCAGGCGGGCTACTCCCTCTGCCTTACCGGCGTGCGGGAGGAAAATATCAACCCGGACGTGATGGAGCTGGCCCGCTTTGTGAAGCTGGATTCTGCCCGGATTGGCTGGGACACCCAGCAGCGCTTCATCAAAAAATACAGCAGCAAAAAGTTTATTGCCACCCATGTGGATTCCGGCGCGGACTATGAGGCGGCCCGCGAAAGCGGCTACCTGCTGTTCCAGGGCTTCTATTTTGAGCAGCCGCCGGTTGTTACCAAAAAAACCAAGGATATAGACCCCATGAAGGTCAATTATCTGCGTCTGCTCAAGCTCACCAGTACCGACGAATATGTGGATTTTCGGGAGATTAGTTCGGTTATCTCGGCCGATGTGGCTCTGTCCTACAAGCTGCTGCGCCTTTTAAACTCTGCGGCGGTGGGCCTGCGGAACCAAATTTCCTCCATTGATATGGCCGTGACCTACCTCGGGGAGGAGAGCCTGAAAAAATGGATTGCCATGCTGGCCCTGCGGGGCGTGGCGTCGGACAAGCCCCTGGAATTGGTGCGTATTTCGCTCATTCGCGCCCAGTTTGGGGAATTGCTCACCCCCCATTTTGTACCCCGGAGGGATGCGCGCCACGTCTTTTTGGTGGGTCTTTTGTCCCTGCTGCACATCGCACTGGAAAAAAGCAAGGAGGAGCTGATGGAGGAGCTGCCGGTGGCCGACGACATCCGCCTCTCCCTGCTCACCAAAACCGGCCCCCACTCCGATTTGCTGCAGTTTTTCAGCGACTATGAATATTCGAACTGGGATGCCATCAATGAGTTTGCCAAGACACATGGCCTGCCGGATAGTTTGATCAGTGACAGCTACCTGAAAGCGGTAAAATGGTACAACGGGCTGGAGCAAAGCGCCTAAAAGCGGCCATGGAACAGCAAGCGGCGCCCCTTTTCAAAAGGGGCGCCGTATACATACCGGGTGCTGAAAGGATGTGCCCCAAGACCGGGTGGCCGGGCCGGGGAAATCAGACGAACCGGGCGGCCAGTTTTTTTGCCTCCTGGCAGGCCTTTTGCATGGTGGCGGGTGGGGTGGCCCCCGGTGCGTCCAGGCCCTCGGCGGCCAGAAAAAAGGCGTTCTCCACGCCAAAGGCACGCAGGCAAAGCCGCCGCATATAGTCATAGCCCAGGTTGTCCGGGGCTATCTGCCCGCCAGCGGTGGTGATATAGACCAGCTTTTCCGCGCGGCAGAGGCTGGCGAAGCCGGTGTCACAATAATCAAAGGTGATACCCGAAACGCAGACATGCTCCAGATAGATTTTTAGCTTGGCGGGGAAGGCAAGGTCCCAGTAGGGGGCGCTTACCACCAGCAGGTCGGCTGCGGCAAATTCATGTGCCAGGGCAAACCGTGGGTGCTGAAATTCCTTCCGGGCACACAGTGCGTCCCGCTCCTCTAAGGCAGCGCCATCAAAGGCGTCCAGGGGCATGGCTTCCAGCACCTTCTCCGTGATGGAGAACCGGTCTGGCGGCAGGGCCTGCAAAAATGCCTGGCAGAGCTGGGCGGTGCGGGAGATTTCCTTCGGGCGGATACAAGCGTTGATGAATAACAGTTTTTTCAAGAGATGCGCCTCCTTGGGGTGAATAGAGCCAATACCACCACAGTATATCCAAAAACTGGCGATGGGTCAATACAAGACGGACGAGAAAAGAGCCTATAGTTTTCTGGACAGGAGAAGAAAAGAGATGATTTGTAAAATTGACCATCTGGTTATCACCACGCCGCAGCCCAAGGCCTGCCTGGCTTTTTATGAAAAGCTGGGCTTTACCCCGCGGGATGCAGGCGGGCGGTATGAGCTGCACGCAGGGGACTTTAAAATCAATGTACACATTTTGGGCAGCGAGCTGCAGCCCCACGCGGGCCGGGTGCAGCCCGGCAGCGCCGATCTTTGCTTTGAAGTGGAGGGGGATTTGGAAGCATTTAAAGCCGATATTGAGGCGAAGGGCTTGTGTGTTGCGCTGGGCATTGTGGAGCGTAACGGCGTGAAGGGCCCCATGCGCTCGCTGTACCTGCGAGACCCGGATGACAATCTGGTGGAATTCTGCTGTTATGGACAATAGCACGCGCTTTGTCCTCGGAAAATCAGTCTCTGCTCTAATTGGCCCTGTTTTGGCAGCCGGCCGGCGGCAGCTTCCTGAAAATGGCCGCGTAAGCTTATTTCACATACATTCTGATGAATGCCCCACCCAGCGCAACCACCAGGGGAATGGCCGCCTTGGCAGCCTGCAAAAGGTCGATGGGGCGGCTGTGGTCTTTGGGGGCGGCGCGGAACCAAATCCATTTTTGCAGGGTGCCAAATTGCCGCCGCCCCTCTATGTGGTAAACCACCAGAAAATAGGCGGCCAAAGAGGCCAGAAAACCCAGAAAAATAAGGGCCAGCAGCCACGCTGGGGCCTTGTCCAGCAACAGCAAGAACAAAAGCTCCAGCCCAAAAAAAGCGAGGAAGCAGGGGCCTGCATATTTGGCAAAATCTATCCAATATTGCAGGGAGGCGCTGGTGTTCTGCCCCTTTTTCAGGCAGGCTTTCATGGCCTTTATGTGCTTTTCTGCCTGGCAGTGCTTCCGCTCCTTCCAGGGAAGCCCTGCCAGCGTTTCGTAAAATGCCTCGTAGATGGGATAGAGCAAGGTTTGCTTTTCCGTGTCCTCCAGGCCGCTCTCCTGAAACACGGTGTTTGCGTCGTCATATAGTGCCTGCAGCTTTTCATACAGCGAGCTGTTGAGGCTTTTGTAGATATCACAGCTCGCAAAACTGCGGTTTAGCTCTGCGCGCTGGTTTTCCAGGTTTGCAGCCGCCCGGCTGTCTATGTATTTTTCCCGAATCTCTTCCATGCCCATGGTTTTCTCCCCGCAAGATTATTTGTGACGGCAAAACCATTATACCATACCTTTTCATCTGCCTGGCTGGCTTTGGCGGGTATTTGCCAAGCCGCCTGTTTTATACTATAATAGGAACCAATGAAACCTTCCCTTTTCCCGTGGTACATGCGGCGGAAGGAGAAAAGCGGATGCCCGGCTCTGCCTTTCAGAGTAAAGCAATAAAGGAGCGTTCCTATGCCTGAATATGAGGTTCCACTCTCTAAAATCATCCGTGAACTGAACCTGACCAGCCTCTACGCCCCCCGTGAGGTGGAGGACATCATGATTACCGCGCCCGAGGTAAACCGCCCGGGCTTTCTGCTGGCCGGGTATGAAGAGTTTTTTGAGACCAACCGCATCCAGATATTGGGAAATGCCGAAATGGGCTATTTGGAGGGGCGTTCGCAGGAAATTCGCGCGGTGCGGCTGAAAACCCTGTTTGAGGCAAAGCCCCCTGCCGTGGTGCTCACCCGCAGCCTGGAGCCTATGCCCGAAATCCTCAAATTTGCCGAGGAGTTTGGGGTGCCGGTCATTCAAACGGAGGAGCCCACCACCGCCTTTATGAACGCGGTGCTCAGCCTGCTAAGCGTGGAGCTTGCCCCCCGTGTTACCCGCCATGGCGTGCTGGTGGAGGTGTACGGTGAAGGGGTGCTGATTTTGGGCGAGAGCGGTGTGGGCAAGAGCGAGACCGCCGTGGAGCTGCTGAAACGCGGCCACCGCCTGATAGCGGACGACGCCGTGGAGCTGCGCCGGGTGTCGAACCGCACCATTTACGGCCAGGCCCCGGAGAATATCCGCCATTTCATTGAATTGCGCGGGGTGGGTATCATCAACGTGGGGCGCATTTTTGGCGCGGGCGCCGTGAAAAAGACCGAAAACATCGACCTGGTGGTGGAGCTGGAGCCCTGGGACAAACACAAGAACTACAGCCGCACGGGCCTGGAAAACAACACCATCGACATTTTGGGCCTCAAAATCCCCCTCACCATCATCCCGGTGATGCCGGGGCGGAACCTGGCCGTCATCATTGAAATTGCGGCCATGAACAACCGCCAGAAGGCCATGGGCTACAACGCGGCCTTTGAGCTGCTCAGCCAGCTGGGCCTCACCAACGACATTCCCGAGGCCCAGGAAGTAAAACTATAGGAAAGACAGGTCATTGCACAGAACCTATGAATATTGTTGCCGATTTGCACACACACACGCTGGTTTCCACCCACGCCTTTGCCACCCTGAACGAGATGATAGCAAGGGCCAAGGAGATTGGCTATAAGGCCATGGCTGTTACCGACCACGCCATTGCCATGCCGGATGCCCCCCACGAATGGTATTTTAGCAATGTCACCAGCCTGCCCCAGGACATGGGCGACGGCTTTGTCCTGCTCCGCGGGGTAGAGGCCAACGTTGTGGAGGAAAACGGCGGGCTGGATATGGAGCAGGAGCTGTTCCAAAAGCTGGATTGGGTCATCGCCTCCCTGCACCGCAAGTGCATACGCACCATGAACGAGGAGGAGGCCACCCACCTCTGGCTGAAAGTGGCCGAAAACCCCTATGTGGACATGATAGGCCACTCCGAGGAGCGGCGCTGGAAGTATGACTATGACCGGGTGGTGCCGGTTTTTGCCCAAAACCACAAGGTGGTGGAGCTGAATGCAAACTCCCCCCGGGTGCGCGGTGGAAACGAGGAAAACCTGCGCCAGCTGATGCTGAGCTGTAAACGGCACGGGGCCAAAATTGCGCTGAATTCCGACGCACATTCCACCTATGCTTTGGGAGATTTGGGCTGGGCCTTAGAGCTTTTGGAAGAACTGGACTTCCCCGAGGAGCTGGTGGTGAACAGCAGCGTGGCACGGCTAAAAGAAGAACTGGCCCTGCACGGGCGGGCGGTGTCGGCCCTTTTGTAGGCTGGCAGGCCCACAGCACAGAGAAAATACAATGGCAGCAGGAGCGACAGGGAAGATGGGGAACCAGGAGGCAACCGGGCAGGCGCTGGCAAGTTCCGGCATCCCGTTTACAAGGCAGGAGCCTTTGGCAAAACACACCAGCTTTGAGGTGGGCGGCCCCGCCGCTTTTTTTTGCAGCCCCGAAACGCCGGCACAGCTTCGGCAGGCGCTCAGCATTGCGCAAAGCCAGGGGCTCCCGCATTATGTGCTGGGGCGCGGCAGCAATGTCATCTTCCGGGACGAGGGCTACCCCGGCCTGGTTATTTGCCCGGGAGGGCCGGGCTTTTCGGCTGTTCGGCAGCAGGGGAGCCGCCTTTGCGCGGGGGCGGCCGTGCCTGTAAAGCAGCTGTGCAGCGCGGCACAGCAGGCCGGGCTGGCGGGGCTCAGCTTCGCCTACGGCATTCCCGGCTGGGTGGGCGGCGCCGTGTACATGAACGCCGGTGCCTATGGCGGAGAGATGGCCTGCGTGCTGGAGAGCGTCCACTTTCTGGATGAAAGCCTGGAGGAGCGCAGCCTGCCCGCCACAGAGCTGTCGCTTGGCTACCGGCAGTCACTGTTTCAGCAAAGACCCTGGGTGATTCTGGAGGCCTGCTTTGCGCTGGAAACTGGGAACCCGGCAGAAATTCAGACGCAGATGGACGACTATATGCGGCGGCGGGAGGAAAAACAGCCGCTGGACAAGCCCAGTGCCGGAAGTGCCTTCAAGCGCCCGCCGGGGGCCTTTGCCGGGGCTCTCATCGACCAATGCGGCCTGCGGGGCTACCGGGTGGGAGACGCCGCCATCAGCGAAAAGCACTGCGGCTTTATTGTGAACCTGGGCAGAGCGAGCTGCCGGGATATTCTGGCGCTGGCCGATGAGGTGAGCCGGATGGTGAAGGAGCAGACAGGGTATACGCTGGAAAAGGAAATTCGTGTGGTGGATGGCTAAGCTATGAGTTTTTCGGGAGACAGCAAAAAGGAGATAGCCGCCCAGCCCATCCGGCGCCCCTGCTGCTGGGTGGCGGCGGCCTATGGCATTGCCTGTTTTTCCAAATACTTTGATACAAAGGGGATTGTGCTGCACACCGAGCGTGCCTTTGTGGCCCAGTGGGCCAAGGCGGCCTTTGCCGGGGCCGGGGTGGAGGGCAAGGTGTATGTGCGCGGCGAGGACGGCGGCAGCTACGAGTTTGCCGTGAAGGACCCCTACGAGGCGGAGAAGGCACTGGCCCTGTTCGGCCACACCGGGGAGGAGACCTCCCTGCGCATTCACCGGGATATCTTCCTGTGTGACGACTGCTTTGCCGCTTTCACAGCGGCGGCCTTTCTGGCCAGCGGCACCGCCACCGACCCTCAGAAGGGCTATTGTCTTGAGTTTCTGACACCGCGCTTCCGGCTCTCGCAGGATTTTGAGGCCCTTCTGGCCGAGCACGGCTTCCAGCCGGGGCGGGCGGTGCGAAAAGGCTCCTACGTGCTGTATTTTAAATCCAGCGAGCCGATTGAGGACCTGCTCACCACCATGGGCGCTTCCGGCAGCGCGCTGGAAATTATGCAGCAGAAGGTGTATAAGGATTTTCGAAACCGCGCGAACCGCATCACCAACTGTGAGACGGCCAACATCGACAAAACCGTGCAGGCAAACCTGGAAACGCTGGAGGCCATCCGCTTTTTGGAGGGCTGCGGCGCGCTTTCCAGCCTGCCCCAGCCCCTGCAGGACGCGGCGGCCCTGCGCCGCCAAAACCCCGACCTCTCCCTGGCGGAGCTGGTTCCTCTCTCGAAGGAGACCCTCTCGAAATCTGGGCTGAGCCACCGTTTGCGGAAAATACGGGAAAAGGCCGACAGCATGAAACACGCCCGCAACCCCCAAAAGCCATAGGAGAGCCTTGCCATGCCTCCCTTTGTCCACCTGCATCTGCACACCGAATACAGCCTGCTGGACGGCGCCTGCCGCATCGGGCCGCTCATCGACCGCGTGGAGGAGCTGGGCCAGACCGCTGTGGCCATCACCGACCACGGGGTGATGTTTGGCTGTGTGGATTTTTACAAGGCGGCCAAAAAGCGGGGGATTCAGCCCATCATCGGCTGTGAGGTCTACATGGCCAACCGCCGCCGTTTTGACAAGGTGAGCCATATGGACGGCAACTACCACCTGGTGCTGCTGTGCAAAAATGAGACGGGGTATCAAAATTTAATCAAGCTGGTGTCGGCCGGCTTTACCGAGGGCTTTTACACAAAGCCCCGCATTGACGCCGAGCTTCTGGAACAATACCACGAGGGGCTCATCTGCCTTTCGGCCTGCCTGGCCGGGGAGATTCCCCAAACCCTGCTGGCCGGGCGCTATGACGAGGCCCTGCAAAAGGCCCTCTGGTTTCGGGATTTATTCGGCGAGGGCAATTACTATATCGAAATACAGGACCACGGCCTGGCCGACCAGCGCAGCGTGCTGCCTCAGCTCGTCCGTCTCTCCAAGGAGAGTGGCATTCCGCTGGTGGCCACCAACGACGCCCACTATCTGCGCCGGGAAGATTCCACCATGCAGAGCATCCTCATCTGCATTCAAACCCAAAAAACCGTAAATGATGAGGATAAGCTGGAATTCGAGACAAACGAATTTTACGTAAAAAGCGGCGAGGAGATGGCGGAGCTGTTCTCCGCCTGGCCCGAGGCCTGTGCAAACACCGTAAAAATAGCCGAGCAATGCCGTTTTGACTATGAGTTCGGGGTAACCAAGCTGCCGGCCTTCGAGGCCCCCGGCGGGGAGGACAACGAGGCCTATTTCCGCCGCCTCTGCGAGGAGGGGCTTTGCTGGCGCTACGGCACGCACCCGCCCGAGGAGGCCCTGCAGCGGCTGGACTACGAGATTTCGGTCATCAGCCGCATGGGCTACACCAACTACTATCTCATCGTGGCCGATTTCATTCGCTATGCGCGAGAAAATGGCATACCGGTGGGCCCGGGGCGGGGAAGCGGCACCGGCAGCATCGCGGCCTATTGTATGGGCATCACCGGTATCGACCCCATCCGCTACCAGCTGCTTTTTGAACGCTTCCTGAACCCCGAGCGGGTTTCCATGCCGGACTTCGATATCGATTTTTGCTACGAGCGCCGCGGTGAGGTGATTGACTACGTCATCCACAAGTACGGCGAGGACCACGTGGCCCAAATCATCACCTTTGGCACTATGGCGGCCCGGGCGGCCATACGGGACGTGGGCCGGGTGCTGGACCTGCCCTACCAAAAGGTGGACACGGTGGCAAAGCTGGTGCCCATGGAGCTAAAAATGACCCTGGAACGGGCTTTGACGGTGTCGAAGCCCTTGGCCGAGGCCTGCGAGACCGACCCACAGGTGAAGGAGCTTATCGACATTGCGCGCAAAATAGAGGGGATGCCCCGTCACGCCTCCACCCACGCCGCCGGGGTGGTCATCACCCCCAAGGCCGCCTGCGAGTATGTGCCCCTCTCCACCAATGAGGGCGCCATCGTCACCCAGTTTCCCATGAACATTGTGGAGGAATTGGGCCTGCTCAAGATGGATTTCCTCGGCCTGCGCACCCTCACCGTCATCTCCCACGCGGAAAAAATGGTGCAGGAGAAATCGCCCGGTTTCAGTGTGGAGGAGGCCCCGCTGGACGATGCCGCTGTGTATGAGCTGCTTTCCTCGGGGGAGACCGACGGCCTGTTCCAGCTGGAATCGGCCGGGATGCGGCAGACGCTGGTGGGGCTGAAACCGCGCGATATTGAGGATATTATCGCTCTGATTTCCCTCTACCGCCCGGGGCCCATGGATTCCATCCCCACCTATATCCGCAACAGCCACAACCCGGAGAAGGTGAG
This sequence comes from uncultured Oscillospiraceae bacterium, assembly GCA_964423365.1. Lineage (GTDB taxonomy): Bacteria > Bacillota > Clostridia > Oscillospirales > Ruminococcaceae > JAAYCI01. The sequence goes on along the minus strand of CAYRFC010000035.1, from coordinate 4,702 downwards.
CTATGGCACCCAGAAACTCGCCCCCATTCTGGACCTCACCTATGGCTGCATCGTGTATCAAGAGCAGGTGATGCAGATTTTCCGCGAGCTGGCGGGCTTCTCCTATGGCCAGGCGGATTTGGTGCGCCGCGCCATGAGCAAGAAAAAGCACGATGTGATGGAGAAGCAGCGCTCTATCTTCATCCATGGCAGCAACAAGGAGGGCGAGGCCTGCCCGGGCTGTGTGGCAAACGGCATCCCCGAGGCGGTGGCGAACAAAATATTCGATGATATGAGCAGCTTTGCCTCCTACGGCTTCAATAAGAGCCATGCCGCCGCCTACGCCATTGTGGCCTATCAAACGGCCTATCTCAAGTGCCACCATCCGCGGGAGTTCATGGCCGCGCTTATGACCAGCGTGCTGGACTTCACGGGCAAGGTAATCGCCTACATATCCGAGAGTGAGCGGATGGGAATCCACGTTTTGCCGCCCAGCATCAATGAGAGTGAGGCGGGCTTTACGGTGCAGGGCGAGAACATCCGCTATGGCCTGCTGGCGCTGAAGAACGTGGGGCGGCATTTGATTGAGAGCGTGGTGGCCGAGCGCCGCCGGGGCGGGGCCTATGGCTCCCTCTACGATTTTTGCCGCCGCATAGGGGGCAGCGGTGCCGAGGTGAACAAGCGCGCCATTGAGAGCTTCATCAAAAGTGGCGCCTTCGACGGGCTGGAAAAAAACCGGCGGGCTATGATGCTCTCCATCGAGGGCATTCTGAAAAGTGTGGAAAATGACCGCAAGAAAAACCTGGAGGGCCAGCTCAACCTTTTTGATACCGGGGAGACACAGAAGGAGCTGAACCAGTACCGCATGCCGGACTGTGAGGAATACCCCACCGACGTGCTGCTGCAACAGGAAAAAGAGGTTAGCGGGCTCTTCCTCTCGGGGCATCCGCTGGAAAAGTACCGCGAGGTCATTCGCCAGTTCGGCAGTGTCAGCATTCAAGAGCTGCTGGACGACGAGTCCGGCGGGCTGGACAACCAGAAGGTCGCCCTGGTTTGCATCATTGTAAAGGTAAAATACCACACAACAAAATCAAATGATATGATGGCATTTATAACTGTGGAGGATTTAACAGGCAGCATGGAGGCCCTGATTTTCCCGAAGGCGCTGATGGATGCCACCGACCTGGTGAAGGAGAACAGCCCGGTGATTCTGCTGGGGCGGGTGAGCGTGAAGGAGGAGGAGGAGCCCAAAATTCTGGTGGATGAGGTGCAGAGCGCCGATGCCGGGCGCCCGGGCAAGGTGAAGCAGGAGAGCGAAGCGCCCGAGACCCGGCTGTACATCAAGGTGCCCTCTAAAGAAAGCCACGAATTTCATCTGGCGGAAAACCTGTTCCAGATATTTGAGGGAAACTGGCCTGTATACATCCGTTTTGAAGATACCGGGCAGATGGTGAAGGCGCCCAGCCACATGTGGACACTGAACAACCAGACCCTGCTGCGGGAGCTGCGGCAGGTTTTGGGAGAAGAAAATGTGGCTGTGCGGTGAAGATTCTGTAAATTGTGCGCTTTAGCTCTTGTATACTGTGGGTGGATTGTTGTAAAATTGACAAAGAACATTTAAGAGGCGGAGGGACTGGGCATGGAAGAGAATGAAATCAAACGGATTGGCGTACTGACCAGCGGTGGGGATGCCCCCGGCATGAATGCGGCCATCCGCGCGGTGGTGCGTGCGGCTCTCAGCAAAAACATGAAGGTGTTTGGTGTGCACCACGGCTACAATGGCCTGCTGGAAAATGACATTGAGGAGATGCACATCCGCAGTGTGTCGGAGATTATCCACCGTGGCGGCACGGTGCTGTACACCGCCCGCAGCCCGGAGTTTCTCACCCTGCAGGGGCAGCAGATGGCGGCGGCCAACTGCCGCGAGCACAACATCCAGGCTATGGTCATCATCGGCGGCGACGGCTCCTTCCGCGGCGCCAAGGACCTCTCGGCCCAGGAGGTGCCCTGCGTCTGTATACCCGGCACCATAGACAACGACATCGCCTGCACCGATTACACCATTGGCTATGACACGGCCATGAACACGGCGCTGGAAATGATAGACAAATTGCGCGACACCACCCTGAGCCATGACCGCTGCAGTGTGGTGGAGGTGATGGGCCGCCGTGCGGGCTACATCGCGGCCAACATTGGCCTGGCGGTGGGTGCACTGGTCACCATCGTGCCGGAAAAGCCGGTGGATGTGGACAAGGACATCGTGGCCAAGATGAAATTCACCAAAAAGATGGGCAAGAAGCACTTCATCATCATCGTGGCGGAGGGCGGCGGCAGCGCCGAGGCTCTGGCACGTGAAATTGAGGAGAAATCCGGCATCGAGGCCCGCCCCACCGTGCTGGGCCATGTGCAGCGCGGCGGCGCCCCCACAGTGCGCGACCGTGTGGCCGCCACAAGGTTTGGCTACCATGCGGTGGAGCTGCTCTCAAAAGGCATCACCGACCGCATTATTGCCATGCGGGAGGATGAGCTGGTGGATTATGGCATAGACGAGGCCCTGGCCATGAAGAAAGCACTGGATATGTCCTTGCTGGAAATCAACGATACTCTATCTGTTTAGCTGAATCATGCCATTGGGCCTGCCGCCTCCTTGCCGGGGGCGGTTTTTGTTGGCCCCGGTGGCCCGCCGGGCCCCCGATATGCTATAATACTAAAAAACCGCCCGGGAGGATGGAATGGAGCAAAAACAGGCAAAGCAGCGTGCCGAAGAGCTGCGGCGTGAGATAGAAAAGCATGCGCGGCTGTATTATGACGAGGATGCGCCCAAGATTTCTGACCAGGAATATGACGCGCTGATGCGGGAACTAAAAGCACTGGAGGAGGAATACCCGGCGCTTGCCAGCGCCGCTTCTCCCACCCAGCGGGTGCTGGGCAGCCCCTCCGGCCGCTTTGCAAAGGTGGCCCATGCCGTGCGGATGGAAAGCCTGCAAGATGCCTTCAGCGAGCAGGAAATGTGGGAATTTGACCGGCGGGTGAAGGCGGTTTTTCCCGAGGCGGACTATGTGGTGGAGGCGAAAATCGACGGCCTTTCGGTGAGCCTTGAGTACCGGGAGGGGTTGTTTGTGCGGGGCTCCACCCGCGGGGACGGCCTTGTGGGGGAGGATGTGACCGAAAACCTGCGCACCATACAGGCTATACCCAAAGAGCTGCCCGAGGCGCCCGCCTTTTTGGAGGTGCGGGGCGAGGTGTATATGCCCCGCGAGGCCTTTGCAGAACTTGTGGAGCGTTGCCGCCGGGAGGAAAAGCCACTGCCCAAAAACCCACGCAATGCGGCGGCGGGCAGCCTGCGGCAGAAAAACCCGGAAATCACCAAGGAACGTGGCTTATCGATTTTTGTCTTCAATGTACAGCAGATAGAGGGGAAAAGCCTACAAAGCCACAAGGAAAGTCTGGATTATCTGGCTTTTTTGGGCTTTCCCGTCAGCCCGCGCTACCACCTGTTTCACAGCATGGAAAAGGCACTGGAAGAAATTCAGGCCATCGGAAGCCACAGAAACGATTTTTCTTTTGATATCGACGGTTCTGTGGTAAAGGTAGATAGCTTTACACAAAGGAAGACGCTGGGGAGCACCAGCAAATTCCCGCGATGGGCCATTGCATTTAAATATCCACCCGAGGAAAAAACCACCCGGCTGCTGGAGGTGGATGTTTCGGTGGGGCGCACCGGAGTGCTGACCCCTACGGCGGTGTTCACCCCCATTCTGCTGGCGGGCAGCACGGTGGGCCGGGCCATTCTGCACAATCAGGACTATATGGATGCTCTGGAGCTGTGTGTGGGGGACGATATTGTGGTGCGCAAAGCCGGGGATATCATCCCCGAGGTGGTGCAGGTGGCCCGGCACAATGGCGAGCACCCCCCCTTCCAAATGCCCGGCACCTGCCCTTCCTGCGGGGAAGCGGTGGTGCGCCTGCCTGACGAGGTGGCCCTGCGCTGCCAAAACCCCGAATGCCCGGCCCAGTCTCTGCGCAATATCATTCATTTTGCCAGCCGCGGCGCCATGGATATTGAGGGCATGGGTGAGGCGGTGTGCGCCCAGCTTGTGCAGCTGGCTTATGTGCAAAATGTGGCCGAAATTTATGAATTGACGATGGAGCAGCTTCTTTCTCTGGATAAATTTAAGGAAAAGGCCGCAGGAAACCTCATGGCCGCCATTCAAAGCAGCAAAGAAAACAATCTGGGAAGGCTGCTGTTTGGGCTGGGCATCCGCAATATCGGAGATAAGGCGGCAGAATTGCTGGCGGAGCATTTTGGCAGCATGGAGGCGCTGCGCGAAGCAAGTGAGGAGGACATAGCGGCCATTGACGGTTTTGGCGGTGTGATGGCCAAAAGCGTGGCCGATTTCTTCCGCCGTCCCGGCACCTCGGATTTGCTGGCCCGCCTTGAGGCGGCCGGGGTAAATATGCGCCACACCAGCACAAAGGTGGCGGAAAAGCTGGCGGGCAAAACACTGGTGGTAACGGGCACCCTGCCCAGCCTATCCAGGCAGCAGGCCGAGGCTCTGATTGTGAACAACGGCGGCAAGGCGGCCGGCTCGGTGAGCAAAAAAACAGCCTACCTGGTGGCGGGTGAGGCAGCCGGCTCGAAGCTGGCTAAGGCCCAGCAGCTTGGGGTGCCGGTGCTGGATGAGGCCGCTTTCTTGGCTATGCTGGAAAAGGAGCAATGAGC
>CAYRFC010000034.1:0-18937 GCA_964423365.1 uncultured Oscillospiraceae bacterium | reverse complement strand
CCGCCAGCATGGCCCGTTTCATCTCGGCCACATCCAGCCGCCCCATTTTCAGCATGGCGGCGGTGGCGCGCTCGGCTTTTTCGGGGTCGGCGTTGTGCAGCAGCGCCTCCATCTCCCTGGGCACCACCTGCCAGGAAAGGCCGTAGCGGTCGGTCAGCCAGCCGCACTGGCTTTTTTGCCCGTCCTCGCTCAGGGCCTCCCACAGGCGGTCTGCCTCCTCCTGTGTTTCGCAGTTCACCATCAGCGAGATGGCGGGCGTAAAACGGAACACCGGCCCGCCGTTGATGGCAATATAGGTCTGCCCCTGCAGGCTGAACTCCACCGTCAGCACCGAGCCCTCGGGCCTGCCGGCCACCTTGGCGCCCGCCTTTCCATAGCGGTCTACCCGAAGAATTTCGGCGTCGGCAAACAGGGAGGTGTAGAATTCCGCCGCCGCCTCTGCCTGGTCGTCAAACCACAGGTTTGTCACTATTTTTTGCATTTTCCGCTCCTCCCTCGGCTAAGGCCGCGCCACCTCGCGTATGGCAAACCAGTGGCCCTCGTTATCGGAAAAGTTGAAGGTTTTCATCTTGCCCATCTGCACCAGCTCCCCCGTGGCAATGTTCTTCGCGCGGAACGCCTCAAAGGTTTCCGCCAGGTCGTAGCTGCTGAACAGCAAGGAGGGCAAGCCCATGTCAAGCTCCGGCTCCAGCCGCGCAATCAAAGCCCGCGGAAACAGCACCAGCGTGGTGTCGGAATGGCGGGTGGGCGCCACCTCCGCCCAGGGGATGCCATTCTCCTCCTCGGCCGTGCCGTCCCCCTCCCCCAGCTTCACAAACCCCGCCTGCTCCACCCAAAATCTGGCACAGGCATGCGGGTCCTCTACATACAGCATCACTTGCCCCATCCGGTCAATCATAGCGCTGCCCTCCTGCAAGGAATGAATACAGCCAGTATGGGCCTGGCCGGCGCACAAAGCAAGCGAAAAAGCGCAAATAGAGATAAAAACACACCCCTTCCATCAAACAGTTTTCTCACTGTTCGCCTTTGGGGTGCTGTTTCCATTTCACCTTGGCGCTTCTTTTCATTTCTCCTGCATCCGCCTTCTGGCATAGCGGTTCCGCCCGGCCTGCTTGGCTGTATACAGCGCCATGTCCGCCAGGTGGTGCAGGCTGTCGGTCGAATATCCCTCGGTCACCGCTTCATTGCAGTAGCCCAGAGACAGCGTTAAATACGGAATACCAAGCGATTTTTCATGTGGAATGCGCTTGGCGGCCATACCCTCGCACACGCATTTCGCGTAGCGCTCCACGGTTTCATCCGGCAGGTTGACACACAGGCACACGAACTCATCCCCACCGTAGCGGCTGGTGTGGATGCCCTCTATAGCGCAGCTGTTCAGCAGCTCCGCTGTCGTTTTCAGCGCAGTATCCCCCTCAAAGTGCCCATAGAAATCATTGTACTGCTTGAAGTAGTCCAGGTCCAGCATCACAAAGCCCAGGGTTTGCAGCCGGGTATTTTGGGCCGTTTTGCTCACCAGCTTGTTAAAATAGCGGCGGTTGAACAAGCCGGTCAACTCGTCTATCTGGGTGGAATCCTCCAGCTCCCGGTTGGTCTGGTAGAGGCTTTCCCGCTCAATTTGAATGTTCATCAACTGAATTTTGGAAAGCATGCTCTGCGCCCGCGCCTTGTCATCCATCTCAGACATCTGGCCCTCCAGCTCATCATACTGCTGGTAGGCATCGTTCAGCTCCTCCGGCGTGCCAAACATCTCGAAGAATTGTATCCTGAGGCAAAGAATGCGGTAACGCACAACCAGCGCGGCATCCTCCCAATAGTCGTCCAATATTTCCAGCAGCTTTTTGGCGCCCAGCTCGTCACGCAATACCAGCATGCCGTCCAGCAGGCCAATGCACATATCGCTCACAAAATATTTGTTGTCAAACTCCATCAGGCCCAGGGCCATGGCGTGGTTTGCCATGGCCTGGAAGCGCGGCCTGTCCCCTAAAAAGGCATAGTGCGCAGCGCGGCCGCAGGCCAGGCGAATTTGCTGGTACAGCCCCATTCCGCCTATCTTCTCGCATTGGTCAAGCGCCTGCAAAGAGCCCTCCACGTCGCCCAGGTTGCGGCAGGCTTCGGCCAGGTTGTTCAGGTAGCTGATGGCGGTGTTCTCCCCCTCCGCCAGGTGGGGCTGAATCACCGCAAACGCATTCTCAAAATATTCTTTGGCCGTCGCCCAGTCATCCCGCTCTGCAAAGCAAAGCCCAATGTTGTTCAGCAGCTTGCTGTGCGTGCTATACTCCTTCAGCTTCTTCGCCAAACGAAGTCCGTCTAAATAATACTGCAGCGCCGTCTGGGCGTCGTTCAGCTTCAGGTAGTACAGGCCGGCACAGTTGCACACCACCAGCAGCAAATTATCATAGCCATATTCTTTGCAGTAGTGGTTTGCGCGGCTCAGGTAAAAATCGCAGCTCGCATAGTCCCCCAGGGCCAGGCAGCTGTCCAGCAGGTAGGTGTTTGCAAAGGCGCAGCCGTAGGTATCCTGCTCCGGCTCGGCCTCCTCCAGCAGTTCCTTGCACAGTCTTTTTTCCTCATTCAGGTCGGTAAAACGCACTTCAAGTATCCGCTCCATCAGCTCGGCCTTATACTGGTGAGGGCGCTTGTTTAGTTGTCGTCTGCTCATACCTCACTCCGCCTGTTTTCCGGTCACAGAGTTCCGCCCTGCCCGCTTGGTTTCATACAGGGCCTGGTCGGCCAGTTGCATCAGCTGGTAGGGTGCTATTCCCTTCCCTTTTCCGGCTGTAAATGCATACCCGATGGACAAGGTGACCATGTTGCTACAATACGATTTTTCATGTGGAATGGCGGCCCGCTGCAAGCTGCCGCGCACCTTCTCTATATACTGCCGCAGCTCCTGCTCTGTGTCCACCTCGCACAGGCAGGCAAATTCATCTCCGCCATAGCGGCAGGCGTATATGCCTGTCGTGGCGTTTTCACGAAAACAGGCGCCAACGGCCCTCAGCACCTCATCGCCTTTTCTATGCCCATAAAAATCATTAAACTCTTTGAAATAGTCCACATCCAGCATCACCGCGGCCAGTGCCCGGTGCCCGTTATGCTCCAGCTGCTTGGTCATCAGATATTCCATGTGCCGGCGGTTATACAGCTGGGTCAGCTCGTCAATATTCGCCTCGCGCTCCAGCTGCTCCTGCTGCTCCAAAAGCGTTTGCCGCTGGGTCAGCGCAGCATCCAGGTTTATTTGGTCCTTCATGGCGTCCACCACCATGCGGTTCCCCTGGGCCTTCAGCTCCTGTATTTCCTTGTAAAACTTCTTATAGGCGGCGTGCTTCTCCTCCTCTGTGCCAAATGCCTTATAATACTCCAGGCGCTTTTTTTCCAGTGTCTGGCGTTGGTTCAGCCCCCCATTTTGGCTGGCCTTCACCATCTGCTCCAGAAAATAGCGGGCATGCTTTTCACTTTTTATCTGCAGCATGCTCTCACACAGCAGGGTGAAGTTATCAAAGGCGGTAAAAAGGTCGCCCCACAGCTGCCCCACCAAGGGCAGAATCTTCTCTGCCAGGCGCAGTGCTTCCTCTCTGTGGCCCAGCGCGGCCTCGTAGGCACAGTGGTTGCGCAGCTGGTGTACCCGCTGGTTGTCCTGCCCGTCCTTCACCTGCTCACATTCCTTAATGTAGGCAAGGGCCTCCGCCGGGCGGGAGAGATGCAGCAGCAGCATGGCCAGGTTGGTGAGCAGCACGGCGCGGAAGGGCGGGTTGTCCATATCCACCTGCAGCGCATAGGCCTCCTCGTAATAGCGCAGGGCCTGCTCGTAGCTGTGGTGCTTCTGCAGGGTGTAGCCCAGGTTGTTCAGCACCATGCACTCTGCCTGCACATCCGCCAGCTGGCGGGCCAGCACCAGAGATTTCAAATAATATTGAATGGCGTTCTGCTCGTCGGCATACATTTCACACACTATGGCGTAAAAGCTGTACACCTTCTGCTCCAGCTCTGAATTACACAGCTTTTCATTCAGCAGCTCTCTGGCCTTTTCCAGATGCGAAGAAGCCTGGCCGCGGTCATTTCGGGCCAGGTAATAGTCGCCCAGGTAGGCATGGGCAAATACAGTGGCATAGGCGTCGCAGTTTTCCTCCGCCCACGCCAGCAAAGCCTGGCAAAGGGTTTTCTCCTCCTCCAGGTCCTCATACCGTATATCCAAAACACGGGACATCTCTGCACTTTTGGGGTGGCCCGCAAAACCGTGCATCATCTTTCGTCCTTTGTCCTTTTCTTTAAAATGAGCAAATCTGACCGACATCGTAGACAGATTATTATAGCACGTATTTATTTCCACCACAATGCACTTTTGCAGAAGAGAGCGATTTCCCTTGCCGCGACGCCTGTTTTACCATTCCAGCCGGCAGCAGGCGGCCAGGTGCCCCGGCTGCACCTTGGCCAGTACCGGGTGCCAGGTGCCGCATTCCGCGCCCGCTTTGGGGCAGCGCGCGGCAAAGGGGCAGCCGGTGATGGGGTAAAACGGCACCGCCGTCTCCCCCTTGGGCAGCGCACGCTCCTCCAGCGAAAGCCCTGTGGGGCGGGGTGGCAGGGCCGATTCCAGCAGAAGCTGCGTGTAAGGGTGCAGGGGGGCCGTGCACAGCCGGTCCGCCTCGGCCATCTCCACCACCATGCCTGCATACATCACGGCAATCCTGTCTGAAATATGGCGCACCATGGCCAGGTCGTGGGCAATAAACAGGCAGGTGAGAGACAGGCTTTTTTGCAGGGCCTGCAATAGGTTCATCACCTGGCTTTGCACCGAGACATCCAGCGCCGAAATGGGCTCATCGCAAATCAACAGCTCCGGCCCCGGCGCCAGCGCCCGGGCTATGCCAATGCGCTGGCGCTGCCCGCCCGAAAATTCGTGCGGGTAGCGCTGGGCGCAGGCGGCGTCCAGGCCTACCATTTCCAGCAGCTCCGCCACCCTCTTTTGGCGGCCCTCGCGGCCCTGCAGGCCCAGTATTTCCAGCCCCTCGGCCACACTCTCCCCCACCTTCATGCGGGCGTCCAGGGAGGTGGCGGGGTCTTGGAAGACCATCTGGGCCTTCTTGGCAAAGGCGCGCCGCTCGCGCACCGTTTTAAGGCGCAGCGGCTCCCCCGCGTACAGCACCTGCCCGGAGCTGGGGGGGTAAATGCCCATAATCACCCTGGCCAGGGTGGATTTTCCGCAGCCGCTCTCCCCCACAATGCCCAGGGTCTCGCCCCGCTGGACGGCCAGCGAAACCTGGTTCAGCGCGGCTATTTTCCGTTTTCCCGCCAGGGCAAACAGGCGGCTCAGCTCTTTGGTTTCCAGCAGTGCCTGCATTTACGCACGCCCCCTCTCTGCACATTCGGGATGCAGCAGCCAGCAGGCGGCGCTGTGGCCCTGTCCCGCCGGGAAAAGGTCCGGCTCCTCGCGCAGGCAGATATTCATGCAGTGGGGGCAGCGGGGCGCAAAGCCGCAGCCTGCCGGCGGGCAAAGCAAATCCGGCGGGCTGCCCGGCACCGCCGTGAGGGGCTGCCGGCTGCCCGGCTGGGGCAGGCTGCTCAGCAGGCCGCCGGTGTAGGGGTGGGCCGGGCTATCGAACAGGGCCTGGGCGGGCGCCTGCTCCACTATCTTGCCCGCATACATCACGGCCACCCGGTCGGCCAGGTGGGCCACCACGCTCATGTCGTGGGTAATCAAAAGCACCGCGCAGCCCGTCTCTGTGCGTATCTGGTGAAACAGCCGCAATATCTGCAGCTGCACCGTCACATCCAGGGCCGTGGTGGGCTCATCGGCTATCAGCAGCCGGGGGCTGCGGGCCAGGGCCATGGCAATCATGGCGCGCTGGCGCATCCCGCCGGAAAACTGGTGTGGGTACTGCCCCGCGCGCAGGGCCGCGTCGGGAATGCGCACCAGCTCCAGCAGCCGCAGGGCCTCCCGCTTGCAAAAGGCGGCGCTTTTTTTCTCGCGCAGGCGCAGGGTCTCGGTAATCTGCTGCCCCACCTTCATGGTGGGGTCTAAAAAGGTGAGCGGGTTTTGAAACACCATGCCGGCCAGCCGCCCGCGAATCCCCTCCATCTCCCCCTCGCTGGCCGCCAAAATATCGGCGCCCGCCAGCTGCAGGCGGGCCGCCGTCACCACAGCGGGCGGCGCGGGGTTCAGCCGCAAAATACTGCTCGCCGTCACACTTTTTCCGCAGCCGCTCTCCCCCACCAGCGCCAGAATTTCCCCCTCCTGCATCGAGAGGGACACCCCGCGCACCGCCTGCACCGTTCCTGTATAAGCGGGGAAATTCACCCGCAAATCCTCAATTTCCAGTACGTTTTTTGCCAAAGCGCAGCGGCCTCCTCAGTTTCGGGTCCAGCGCCTCCTGCAGGTGGTCCCCCAGCAGGTTAAACGCCAGCATAAGCAAGCAGATGAACAGGGCGGGCACCGCCAGCTGGGCGGGGTAGGTTTGGAACACCGTAATGCCCTCGCTGGCCATCACGCCCAAAGAGGGATAGGGCGGGGCAATGCCCATGCCCAGCAGGGAGAGAAAGGCCTCGGTAAAAATAACGCCGGGGATATCCAGGGTGAGGTTGACCAGTATCACCCCCAGCATGTTGGGGGCCAGGTGCCGCAGCACCGCCCGCGGGGCCCCGGCGCCCATAATCTTGGCGGCCAGCATGAACTCCTGTTCCTTCAGCCCCAGCACCTGGCTGCGCACCAGGCGGGCCATGCCCGTCCAGCCGGTCAGCGAATAGGCCACAATCAGGGTCAGCATGCCCCGGGGCAGCACGGCCATCAAAAGCAGCACCACCACCAGGTAGGGAATGCCGCTCACCACCTCCAAAACCCGCATCATCAGGGTGTCGGCCCCGCCGCCCAGGTAGCCCGAAAAACCGCCGTATACAATGCCCACAAAGCAGTCGATAAACGCCACGGCCAGCGCCACCGTCAGCGAGATACGCGCGCCATACCACACCCGCACAAAGATATCCCGGCCCAGATGGTCGGTGCCAAACAGGTGCATATGCCCGGTGGCGGGGTCGGCGCTGAAAAAGGGCTGGTTGGCAAAGGCCACATTCTGCGAGGCGTAGTCAAAGGGGGAAAACAGGGGGAAAAATACCGCCCCCAAGATAAAAAACAGCAAAATTCCCAGGCAAACCAGCGCCACCGGGTCTCTGCGCAGGCGCAGGGCCGTCTCCCGCCAAAAGCTCAGCGAGGGGCGAAGCAAGCGCTCCCCCGCCTGCGCCGCGGCGGGGGCAGCATCAAAGGAGCCGGGGGGAAATCCCCCTTCCTGCAGGCTCATGGCACATCCCCTCCTTCCGCCCGTACACGGGGGTCTACAAAGGTGTGCAGAATATCCACCAGCAGGTTGGCCCCCACCAGGAAGATGCCAAAAAACAGGGTGGTGCCCACAATAACGGGGTAATCGTTGGAGCGCACAGACTCCACAAAATACTTGCCCAGCCCCGGTATGGCAAACACATTTTCAATGGCGAAGGTGCCTGTAAAAAGCACCGCCGAAAGCGGCCCCAGCACGGTGATAACCGGCATGATGGCGTTGCGCAGGCCATGGCGCAGCACCAGGCTGCTCCGTTTCAGGCCCTTCGCCTTGGCGGCCAGGGCATAGTCCTGCCCCAGGGCCTCCACCAGCCCCGCGCGCATCAGCCGGCTCACCACAGCCACCGCCGAAAACGCCAGCGCAAAGGTGGGCAGCAGCTTGCTGTTCCAGCCGCTCCAGCCCATGATGGCAAAAACACGCAGCCCGGTGGCCTTGAAAAGCTGCAGCCCCAGGTAGTATTGCAGCAGGGCCCCCACAATAAACGAGGGGACCGACACCCCCAGGAGGGCCAGCAGCATCACGCCGGTGTCCCACAGGGTGCCCCGCCACACGGCCGCCACCACGCCCAGCAGCAGCCCCAGCACCAGCGCAAACCCCAGGGCCCGCAGCCCCAGGTCAAACGAAACCGGGAAGGCCTGGGCAATGATATCGGTGACGGGACGCTTCGAGATGAGCGAGGTTCCCAAATCCCCCTGCAGCAGGTTTCCCATATAGGTCAGATACTGCTGCGGCAGGGGCTTGTTCAGGCTGTATTTTTCCTCCAGGGCGCGCTGCACCTCGGGGGTGATATTTTTCTCTCCGGAAAAGGGGCTACCAGGCAGCAGGTGCATCAGCAAAAAGGTAACAGAGGCAAGCACCAGCACCGTCAGCACCGCATACACCAGCCGCCTGCCAATGTGCTTCAGCCGCAAAGACACAGTATTCCCCCTCCCCGCCATGGTTTTTGCCACGAATACGCAGTGGCCGGAAACAAGCCCTGGTAAGAGGGCGGTTTCCGGCTACCTGCGTAGAATACTTCTGTTGCTCTAGGCCGCCACACTGGCCCCATCCAGGAAGCTGAAAAGCTGGAAGGGGCTGCGCACCAGGCCCTGCACCTTGCTGGAGGCGCCGTAGGTGGTGGTGGTGAAATACAGGGGGCCAATGGCCATGTCTTCCAGCAAAATGCTCTCCGCATCCACCAGCTGCTGTTGGCGGACGGCAGGGTCGCTCTCCTGCCGGGCCGCTGCAAGCAGGGCGTCATATTCCGCGTTGCTGTACCGGCCATAGTTGTTCGGGTAGCCGGTAACAAAAATTTCCAAAAAGGTGATGGGGTCGTTTTCGTTGGGGCCCCAGCCCGTCACCACCATGTCAAAGTCTCCGCTGTTGCGCGCCTCGCTGCTGGCCTTGGCCGGCAATACGCGAATGCCCACGTCCAGCCCCAGCGTCTCCTTCCACTGCTGCTGCAGGTAGGCCGCCTGGTTTTGGCTATAGGTGCTGTCGTTCGCCATCAGCTCCAGGCCAATGTCGGCCGCCGTCACGCCCAGCTCCTCCAAGGCCTTGTCCAAATGGGTTTTGGCCGCTTCGGGGTCGTAGGCAAAAAGGCCGCCGCGCGCCTGCGCATAGCTGGTTCCGTCCACGCCGGCAATCACATCGGGCACCAGGCCGTTGGCCGCCACAGAGCCATCCTTTATCACATTGTCCAGCAGGCTTTGCACGTCCACTGCGTAGCTCAGGGCCTTGCGCAGGCTTGTGTTCGCCAGAAATTCATTCTCCGTGTTAAAGTTCAAATACCACGCGCCACCGTCTATGTAGGCGTGCACGGCCTTTTCGTCCAGCCCCTTGGCCGTGGCTATCTGCTCGCCATACAGGTTGCCCACGTCCAGCTCGCCCGCCATCAGGGCGTTCAGCCGGGTGTTGTCATCGCCAATCATGGTCAGCTTTATAGTGGGAACAGCCACCGTGGCCGCAGCGTAGTGGTCCTCCACCTTTTCCATCAGAATATGGTCGTCGTGCACCCATTCCGTCATCTGGTAGGCCCCGTTGGTCACCATTTTGTCGGCGTCCAGCGCATAGGCCTCCGCCCCAATCTCCTCATAGGCCTTTTGGTTCAGGGGGAAGTAGGGCGGCAGGGTGGCCCAGAAGGCGGCATTGGGCATGGGCATGGCCCACTCCACCTGCAGGGTGTAGTCGTCCACCACCTGTATGCCCAGTTCCTCTGCCGCCACCGTGCCCTCGTAGAACTCCATCCCGTTTTTGATTTTCTCGTACAGGAAGGAGGCCAGGGCCGAGCCGGTCTCCGGGTTCATCTGGGTCACCCAGGAAAAATAAAAGTCCTTCGACGTCACCGGGTCTCCATTGGACCATTTCGCGTCTTTGCGCAGATAAAATGTCGTCATGGTGTTGTCTTCATTGTTCTCCCAGCGCTCGGCCAAATCCGGCACGGGCTGGTCGTTCGCGTCCAGCTTGGTCAGGCCAGACATAACATGGCGCAGAATGTCGATGGCCACCGCCTCGCTCAGCAGCAAGGGGCTCAAAGAATAGGGCTCGGAGGTGATATCCAACACCACGGTGCCGGCATCGGCGGTGCCGGGAAATGCGGCGGAGGGCGCCACACTGGCGCCGCCGCTCTGGCTCTGCCCTCCCTGGGCAGAGCCGCTGCCGGCCGATGCACCCGCACAGGCCGTAAACGCCCAAACCATAACCATGGCAAGGGCCAACGATACAAAGGACAAAGCTCTTTTTTTCAATGTAACCCAACCTTTCCGCATGCAATCACTGTCGTTCTGTGCCACACTATGGCGGGTACGGCCCGGCCCTATCCGCCGCCCGCAGCCGGCATTGGGGTGCGCCACACCCCGCCCATGCCGGCCCCCATTGCCCACACCCCAAAGGGGTGCAATATGCGGCAAAAAAACCATGGCGCCTACAGTTCTTATATAACACTATATAATATAATGTTTTTTCCCCATATTATCAATACCAAATATTCATAATGTGCACTTTTTTGGCTTCCGCCCCCTTGGGCACTCCCCTCCAAAAGCAAAGTTTTCCGCCGCAGCCCTGGCAAAAGCCCTTCGCCTGTTCCCGGCAAATCATCCAAAATCAAAGGAGCTGGCAAGCTTTTCTATCTCTGCCAGCAGCTCTTTCTCGGAAACGGTCCTCTTTTTCTGTGTCAGCCAGCGGTGCAGCACCCGCAGCAGGCCGCCTGTGTAAAAGGTTGCCAGAATTTCGGGGGAAACAGAGGGCTGATGCCCTGATTCAGCGCTTCTTTTTAAGCGGCTGCTAAGCGTGGCGGCTATTTGCTCGGAAAGCAAATCCAAGAGCACCGGCGCCATTTTGCTTTCTATAAGGCAGTTCACCACATCGCTATTGACAACCAAAAATTCCACCAGCTTTTTCGTCATGCTAAGGCAGTAGACCCTTGGGTTTTTGTCCATTTGTAGCGCCAGGGTTTCCGCTTCAAATTGCTTTTGTATCTCGCTTACAAAGAAGGTGAAAAACTCATACTTGTCTGCAAAATGCTTGTAGAATGTGGCTCTGCGCACCATGGCTCTCTCGCACAGCTCGTTCACCGTTATTTCCTCAAACCGCTTTTCCTTCAGCATTTCTAGAAACGCCTTGTTCAAAGCCAGGTGTGTTTTTATAATGCGCAAATCCTGTGTTTTTTCCATCATGGCCCTCCATTCGGAAACCTTTGTCCAATTTTGTATTTTAATTGACATTTGCTACTTAATTGTACCTTGTGTCTTCTGATAAACCTAGTATAATGAAAATCGTAACAGATGTCAATTAAAATTCAACTGTCAGTTTCCGGACGGGGAGGGCGGAATGTCTATGAAGAAAATGTACGAGTGGATATGCACACACCGGAAAGCGGTCTTGATATTTTTTGCCGCGTGTGCTGCCGTGAGCTTTCTGTGCAAGCCTTTGGTGGCCGTAAATTATGATATGAATGCCTACCTGCCGGAGGATAGCCCCTCCACGGTGGCGCTGGAGATTATGGAGCAGGAGTTTGGGGGCGGCATTCCCAACGCCCGCGTGATGCTGAAGGACACCACCCTGCCGCAGGCGCTTGCCTATAAAGAAAAGCTGCTGCAAATTGACGGCGTGACCGAGGTGACGTGGCTGGACGACGCCATAGACGTGACCGTTCCGCTTTCCATGGCAGATAAAGCCACCGTGGAAAACTACTATAAGGATAACAACGCCCTCTTTTCCCTCACCATAGCGGATGACAAACGGGTGCCCGCGGTGGATGCACTGCGCGAATTGATTGGGGAGGAAAATGCGGCGGACGGCTCGGCTGTGGCAACGGCCACGGCCACGAAGGGTACCGTCTCGGAAATTCCGCAAATTGCCGCCATCGCCGTTCTGCTTGTCCTGCTCATTCTCTTGCTCACCACCACCTCCTGGGTGGAGCCCCTGGTGGTGCTGTGCGGGCTGGGGGTGGCCATTATTGTAAACGGAGGCACTAACCTCCTCTTTGGCGAAATCTCCTTCGTCACAAACGCGGCCGGAAACATTCTGCAGCTGGCCGTCTCGCTGGACTATTCCGTGTTTCTCCTGCACCGGTTTATGGAGTGCCGGAAAGAGACGGACGACGTGAAGGAGGCCATGGTCAACGCACTCTGCAAGTCCACCTCGTCCATTTTGTCCAGCGGGCTCACCACCGTCATCGGCTTTTTGGCGCTCTGCCTCATGCGCTTTGGCATTGGCCCAGATTTGGGCCTGGCGCTGGCCAAGGGCATTGCCATCAGCCTCATTGTGGTGTTTGTGTTCTCGCCCGCCCTCATTTTAAGCTGCTACCGCCTGATAGACAAAACACACCACCGCTCTTTTGTGCCCAGCTTTACCGGCTTTGGCAAGCTGGTGCGGCGTGTGATGCTGCCGGCGCTTGCCCTCTTTGCCCTGCTTCTTGTCCCCGCCAATCTCGCCTCCAACCGCAACGATTTTTACTACGGCTCCTCCCATATTTTTGGGGAGGAAACCCAGCTTGGGCAGGACATGGCCCAGATAGAGGAGGTCTTTGGCAGAAGCGACACCTATGTGCTTCTCGTTCCCAAAGGCAATTTGGCAGAGGAGCAAAGGCTGTCTGCGGATTTGAAAAAACTGCCGCAGGTCACAGGCATCATATCCTATGTGGATATGGCGGGGGCCGAGGTTCCCCTCGACTACCTTGACGGCGAAACACTTTCCCTGCTGATGAGCGAGCACTACAGCCGATTCTTACTCTCTTTGGATACCGACTACGAGGGAAAGGACGCCTTTGCGCTTGTGGAGGAGGTGCGGCAAATTGCCTCGCAGCATTATCCCCAGGAATACCATCTGGCGGGCGAGGGGGTGAGCACCTATGACCTGATGAGCACCATCACGGGCGACATGGTGAAGGTGAATCTGATTGCCATTTTGGCGGTATTCCTCGTCCTGCTCGTCACCATGAAGTCGGTACTGCTGCCCACCATTTTGGTGCTTAGCATAGAAACCGCCATCTGGGTCAACCTGGCCATTCCCTATTTTGGCGGCTCCACCATCTTCTACATCGCCTATCTCATCATCAGCTCTGTGCAGCTGGGCGCCACGGTCGATTACGCCATTCTCCTAACAGAAAGATACCGGGAGATGCGGCGCAGCTATGAAAAGAAAGAGGCCATTGTGCAAACCCTGGGCAGCGTCACACTTTCCATTTTAACCTCCGGCATCGTGCTCACACTCGTGGGCTTCCTGCTCGGCATCATCTCCACACACGGGGTTCTGTCTCAGCTTGGTCTCTTGCTTGGGCGCGGAACACTGTGCTCGCTCGGCATCGTCTTGTTTGTTCTCCCCGGCCTGCTCTACCTGTTCGACAGATGGGTGGTGCAAGGGGAGAAAAAGAAAAAGAAAGAAAAGAAAAAGAATGGGAGGATTTTATACAATGAATAAGAAAAAACTGACAAAAACCACGGCAAAAGGCATACTTTCTGTGGCTTTGGCGCTTGCCCTGCTCACCACAGGCATGGTTACCGCAGTGGCGGCAGCAGAGCCGAATACCCCAAAGCAGGAAATTGTCTACATCAACCTGAACACCGACGGCTCTGTGGCTAAGGTGTATGTTGTGAACACCTTTGCACTGAGTGAGGACGGGAAAATCATCGACTATGGAGACTACAGCTCCCTGCGCAACATGACCTCCGACGAAAGAATTGTGTTTGAGGATGAAACGGTCACCATCGACACCAAGGCGGGCACGCTGTATTACGAGGGCGTGCTGAGCGACAACGCCATCCCCTGGGATTTTTCCCTGCGCTACTACCTGAACAATGCCGAGCTTTCCGCCGACGAGCTGGCGGGAAAAAGCGGGGCCTTGAAAATCAAGATGAATGTGCGTGAAAACACCGACTGTGACAGTCCCTTTTTTGAAAACTACGCCCTGCAGGCCTCCGTCACTCTGGATACCAGGCTCTGCAAAAACATTCTGGCGCCCGACGCCACCACGGCCAACGTAGGGCGAAACAAGCAGCTGACCTACACCATTCTCCCGGGCAAGGGCGCGAATGTGGAAATCAGCGCCGACGTGACCGACTTTGAAATGGACGGAATCGCCATCAATGGCGTTCCCCTCTCCATGAGCCTGGATGTTGAGTTCGAGGACAGCGAGGAGATAGACGAAGCCATCGAGGGCATGGAGAAACTGGACGACGGCGCAAACGAACTGAGCGATGGCGCTGCCGAGCTGAGAGACGGCGCCTCGGCGCTTAGCGGCGGTGCCTCCGCGCTGAACAGCGGCGCGCAAAGCCTCACCGGCGGGGCGGCCACCCTCACAAACGGGGCCGCCAATCTCCAAAACGGCGCCAGCGCCCTGCAGAATGGCGCGGGGGCTTTGCTTGGCGGCGGCCAGGCCGTGCAGCAGGGCTCGCAAGAAATGCGTGCCGGGCTCTCGGAGCTTTCCGGCAAAGCGCCGCAGCTCGTCACCGGCAGCACGGCACTCGACAATGGCCTTAGCGAGGCCATGGCCGGGGCCAGTGATTTGGCAAGCGGTGCAAAAGGCCTGGAAACCGGTGCAAACGAAGCAAAAACCGGTGCGGAAAGTCTTTCCGGCGGGCTGGCCACCCTTTCCGCCCAAAGCGGCGAGCTTGTGGGGGGCGCCTATGCCGTCTTTGTCAGCCTCACCACACAGGCCACGGCGCAAATCAACCAAAGCCTTTCCGCCATGGGAATACCGGCCATCTCCCTCACGCCCGAAAACTATAGCAGCGTGCTGACCGGCCTGCTACAGGCCCTGGGCAGCGGTGCGGGCTCTGCCGCGCCGGCACCCAGCACAACCGGGCCGGAAACACCCGCGGCGCCGGAAGAACCCGCCCTGCAAGCCATTCCTGAAATACCCCGCGAGCCCGCCCTGCCGGGCGCCCCCGCCGGGGAGGGAGACGCGACGCCCGAGGGCCCTGCCGCCGAGGCGCCCACAGCGCCTGTGGGGGAGCTGCCCGCCGATTTGACGCCCGAGGCCGCAGAACCAGAAGGCCCCGCTGCCGAGATAGAGGCCCTGGAGATTGTACAGGATGCACCCCTTGTGCTGAATGTAAGCACCGGCAGCGCAGAGCCCAGCCCGGCGGCCCCGGCCGCCAGTGGCAACGCACAGGGCAGCGCCCAGGCCATTCTGGCCATAAAGGCACAGCTGGATGCCTACCAGCAGTTTTATCTTGGGCTTAAAAACTACACGGACGCCGTGGGCGCGGCCTCTGTGGGGGCCGATGGCCTTAGAGGCGGCGTAAACGCCCTGGCACAGGGTGCCTCTGCCTTGCAGGCGGGCGCCAGCGCACTCTACGATGGTATTTCCGTGCTGAAAAGCGGAAGCAGCGAAATGCTGGCGGGCCTGAATGAACTGCAAAATGGCAGCGGCACCCTGCTGGAGGGCGCGATACGCCTGGAAAATGGCACGGTACAGCTCCAAAGCGGCATCGTATCTCTTTCCGATGGCACGGTGGCCCTGCTGGACGGTGCAAACGCCCTCTATGACGGCGCCATTTCGCTCTATGGCGGCACCCTCACACTCAACAACGGCTGTGCCGAGGTGCTGGGCGGTGCCATCGCCCTCTATGATGGAAGCGTGAGCCTTTACGACGGCACTCTGGAGCTGAAGGGCGGCACCATGGAATTCAGAGACAAAACCGCCGATATCGGCACCACAATCAACGACAAAATCACAACGGCCTTTAGCGACATGATGGGCACAGATTTCGAGCCGGTGTCCTTTGTGTCCAGCAAAAATACCAACATTGAGTTTGTTCAGTTCGTGGCCAAAACAGAGGCCATTGAAAAAACGGAGGCGGTGGCCGCCGCCGCCCCCGAGGAAGCGCCCTTGAACGCCTGGCAAAAGTTTTTACACCTATTCGGTTTGTAGCGTGTGCTCCTGTGCCAAAGGGCATCTGCGCAAGCGCGGGTAGCGCCGGCTCTTTCATAGCAGGGTGCAAACGGGGTGAAAAGCCCGTTTTGCACCCCTTTTCATACAAAAAAGACAGCGCAGAGAACGCCAAGGGCAAATTCTCCGGGCTGTCTTTTGCTGTGCCGGGCCATTCTCTCAGGTCTTATACATAGCGCACAATATCCTCTAGCGGCTTACGCTGCTTTGGGCGAATCTTGTCCTCCTCCGCATAACCCAGCGCAATCAGCATAAGCTGGCGCTTTTCCAGCGGCAGGCCCAGCAGCTCTGCCAGCCTTGGGCGGTCAAACGTGCCAATGATGCAACTGCCCAGGCCCTGCTCAGCCGCCGCCAGGGTAATTCCATAGATGGCCGCGCCTATGTCGCTGTGGGCATACATCTGGCTGTCAAACACCTGCCGTATTTTGGGCATGATGGGGGCATACTCCTCCAGCACCAGCACAAAGGCGCCCGCCTCGCCTGCCCACGCGTTGTTGCCAAAGCTCTGGGCGCATTGGGCAGCCTCCGCCACAAGCTCCGGGCTTTCCATCACCACAAAGCTCCAGGGCTGGCTGTTGCAGGCCGAGGGCGTCTGTCTGGCCGCCTCGATGCAGGCCTCCAGTTTTTCGTGCTCCACCGGCTTTCCCGTATATTTACGGCAGCTTTGGCGGCGCAGGCATAGGTCAAAAAAGGTTCCCATTTTCAAGCCTCCCACTCTATGTTTCCCAAATTATAGTTCCTTCCCGGTAAAGCGTCAACCCGCAAGCGGGCACAAAACACACCCAAATGCACCTTTTTGGGTTTTGCCTCTGCCTTGCTCTCGGCATAGGCCGGCCTGCAAAACACAGCGCCGCAAAAGGCAGCGGCCCACCCGGCTTGCACCCACCTCCAGGGCAGCACCGCCCAAGGCTTGTTGCCCGAACCCTTCAGCTGTGAACGCGGATCATCTCAAGCCCAAACACGCTGGTCTGCAGGCAGATTTTCACCTCGCCGGTCTCCTGCGCCCGCTGGTACTGCTCCTCGCTTGCCTCAAATTCAAAGCTCTTGCCCGCATATAGCAGGCGAAGATAGCAGTCTCCGTCCTGGTTCTGCCGGGCCCCGGCCACCGGAACCAGGCGGTGCAGCGGCGGGGCGGCGCGCAGGGAAAAGTTCAGCAAAAAGCAGCCCGCCAAGCCAAACGCCAGCACCGCCACCGCCATATTGCTGATGACAGCCACCCGCCGCCGTATTCTGGGGGTGCGCCAAATCATCAGCCAAAGCGGCAGCACAAACAACAGCAGCCCAAACAAAAACGCCTGCCACGGGTGCACAAACCAAACCTCCAGCACCAGCGCCAGCAGCAGCCCCAGCGCCGAGCAGCCCCCTGTGAACAGGAAGGACACCCCCAGATGTGCTTTTTTCCAGTCGCGGTCGGCGTACGCGGGCTTGTCCCACACCATCACCTTCGGGAAGGCGATGTACAGGCCAAAAAACAGGCAGGGCAGCAGGCCCAGGGCCAGAAAATAGGCCCGCAGGCCCAGCTGCTCCAAATACACATACCCGCCCACAATCAGCCCCAGGGAAAGCGCGCGCAGCCCCCAGGAAAGCAGCAAAATGCCCCGGCGGTGCCTGTGGCCAAAGCCCTCGGCCTTCCAGTCCGGCTCGTGTATCCCCGTCTCGGCAAAGTCCTCCGGGGTCAGCACGGTCTGTGGGTCAATGTCCGCATCCAGGCAGTCCATCGTCACCGTCAGCCACCGGGGCATCCTCTCAAAGGCCACCCCCTGCTGGCGCAGATGCAGCAGTAGGTCCAGGCAGCAGGGGCGGTTTTGCTCCACCCGCACCAGGGTTTTCTCGTCGGCGTCCACCAGATGAAAAAACAGGCTTTTGGGCTGGCGCTCCAGCCGCACCTTGGCAATGTCTGGCAGGCGAAACTCCTTTACCCGGCCAAAGGCGTTGCTGCTGTAGAAATCCCAGCCCTCGGCCACCAGCTTTTGGTTGCGGCAGGCCAGCAGCAAATACAGCCCCAGCCACCCAAAGCCGGCAAAGCCCAGCCCCAGCACCACCGCCAGAAACACGCCGCTCCCCTCGGCCAGCACCCCCAAAAGCAGCACCAGCTGAACGGCCGCCAGCCCAAGGCCCACATAGCCCATCACCCGGTAGCCGCGCGGCTGCCCCACCACAATTTTTTCTTCCCCAGCGGTCTGCCCCATAGCCATTTTCTCCTGCTTCTCTCCCTCGCCCACAAAAAAAGCAAACCCGCATCCCCCGCCGTGTTCTGGCGATGACACGAATTTGCCTGCCGGGCCTCTTTGCCCATAGTACATGAATTTCGCCCAAAAGGCAAGCCGCCGCAGGCGATACAAGGCCTGCGGCGACGCGGAGCGGCTCGCGTGAAAAGGGCGCGCCCCATTTTACAGCAAAGGAAGGCGAAGCATTTTACCGTGCGGATGCTGCGCTGCACTTGTGGCAACACCCTCTGGCAAAAGCCAGCTGCGCAGCCTTTGGAGAAACCGGAATGCGGCGAGGTGCCGGGGCTTCTACACGGCCACAAAATCAAAATATTGGTCCGGATAGGGCTCGTTCTCCAAAACAAAATGCCACCATTCCAGGTCGTAGGGTTTGAAGCCGCTGCCCTCCATGAGGGCACGAAGCCGCAAACGGTTTTGCTTCGCCTCCTCGGGTATTTCTTCCGCCAGATAATACGAGCGCCGGTCCATCAAATCAAAGTCACTGCCCATGGGCAGAAGTGCGCCGGTCTCTAAGCAATACAGTGTCAGGTCCACCGCGCCTCCCCGGCTATGGCCAGAGCGGGGCATCACATAGCCCCTGGCAATCATCTCGGCACGTTCCAAATGCGGGTAGTAGCGGTTCTTTGTGAGGCCATTTTCCGGCTGCTGCGCCCACTGCAAAAAGCAGTTGACGGCGCGCTGGGGGCGGTACGCATCCCAGAGCAGCAGGCCATAGCCCGCGGCGGCGGCCAGCTCCTTCGCCTCCAGCAGGGCGGCGGCCAGCTCGCAACTTCCCACAATGCGGTTCGCCTCATAGCCGTCCACCGGCTTGCCGGTGAAATTGTCCCAGGTGGCATATTTGGCATCCCAGCGAATTCCACGCACAATCTCATCCAAAAACACAAATCCTTTTTTCATTCTTCTCCTCCCTCTAGAGCAGATTAACAGAATATAGCTATAGCGAACGCAGGCAGAAACGGTGCAGGGCAAGGCGGAGGATTGACTAGCGCCGCAGCGCTGTTTCGTAGCGCAAC
>CAYRFC010000033.1:0-19723 GCA_964423365.1 uncultured Oscillospiraceae bacterium | reverse complement strand
CGCGGGGGTTATCCCAGCTGCGGAACACCGCGCGCACCGCTTCAATCAGTTGGGTCTTGGGGTCAGCGGGGAAATCCACGCCCTGGTTTTGCTTGTAGCGGGCCTTGAACTCCCGCACCAGCTCCTTCAGGTCGTCGGCGGTCAGCTCGGTGTCCAGCTTGGCGCCCTTTTTCTCCTTCATCTCGTCGATGATTTTCTCATACTCGGTCTTGGGCTGCTCCATCACCACGTCGCTGAACATCTGGATGAAACGGCGGTAGCTGTCGTAGGCGAAGCGGGGGTTGCCGGTTTTGGCGGCCAGGCCCTCCACCACCTCGTCGTTCAGGCCCAGGTTCAAAATGGTGTCCATCATGCCGGGCATGGAGGCGCGGCTGCCGCTGCGCACGCTGACCAGAAGGGGGTTTTCCTTGTTGCCAAATTCTTTGCCGGCAATGCCCTCCAGCTTCTTCATGTACTCGAAAATCTCGTCCTGAATCTCGGGGGCAATCTTGCGGCCATCGTCGTAGTAGCGGGTACAGGCCTCGGTGCTCACCGTGAAGCCCTGGGGCACCGGCATGCCAATGCCGGTCATCTCGGCCAGGTTGGCGCCTTTGCCACCCAGCAGGTTTTTCATCTCCTTGTTGCCTTCGCTGAACAGATACACATACTTATTGCTCATTCTCTGCCTCCCAACATTTACGCTTTTGCACTCGTGTGCGTCCTTTACTTCTTCGGTCTACTCTTCTGCCCTAACAGTATACCAGACGGTGCCCCCAAAAGCCACAGCCAGCGCCCTTTTTAGCACTTTTGCCCATTATTTCACCACTTCCTCTTGCAAAAAAAGAACAATACGATAAGATAGTAATAATGGGGTAGTGTTGCGGATTTCGGCTGGTGAAGGGCCGCCTCTGCCACGGCCCTTGCCCACCGCCCCCGTTTGGCCCGCCCTTGGCGGGGAAGGAGACAGACAGGAGAGAGATGCTGTTTAAAAAATGGAAGACCCCGGCCAAAGGCCCCGCCTGGATGATTGCGGGCCTTGGCAACCCCGGCAAAAAATATGAGAACACCCGCCACAACATCGGCTTCGACGCGCTGGACCACGCTGCCGCCCGCTGGGGCATAGAGGTGAAGCGCGCCAAATTTGACGCGCTTTATGGCCTGGGGGAGCTGGGCGGCGAAAAGGTGCTGCTGCTCAAGCCCCAAACCTTCATGAACCTCTCGGGCCAGAGCCTTATGAAGGCCGGGGCTTTTTACGGCATCCCCCCCGAGCGGACGCTGGTTTTGTTCGACGATATCTCCCTCGTCCCCGGCGCTCTGCGCATCCGGCTCTCCGGCTCGGCGGGCGGGCACAACGGCCTCAAGAGCATCATCACCTTTCTGGGGGAGGATTTCCCCCGGGTGAAAATAGGGGTGGGTGAGCGCCCCCGCCCGGAGTACGACCTGGCCGACTGGGTGCTGAGCCGCTTCACCACCGCCGAGCGCAAGGCCGTCACAGCCCGGTTTGACGACATTGCCGCCGCCTGCGAGCTGCTGGTGCAGGGAAAAGAGAAAGAGGCGATGGAGAGGTTCAATGGAAAGTGGAAAGTGGAAAGTTGAAAGTTGTATTTTTTCCGCTACGCTCTTTACCCAAAATTTCTACGCACGCGAGGAAGACCCTCCTTCCCCTGTGAGCTTCGCGAACTTCGCAATATTTTTGCCCTGAACTTTCCACTTTCCATTTTCAACTCTCCACTGTTAGCATTCCGCTGCGTTCTTTGCCCAAAACTACTACGCAAGTGAGAGCCGCCCTTCCCCTGTGAGCTTTGTTTTGTTTTTTGCCCTTAACTTTCCACTTTCCATTTTCAACTCTCAACTGAACTCCTGAGGTGCTTCATGCTAACTCTTGCCCTAAAAAACAGCCCCGAATACCGCCGCCTGCTGGCCGCCGTGCAGGGCCCGGTGGGCGGCACGGCCCTGTTCGGCCTGCCGCCTGTGGCCCGGGCGGCCGTTTTGTGCGCCCTGTGTGAGGACACCGCCCGCACCGCCCTGGTCATCACGGCTGGCGAGGCCGAGGCCACCCGCTTTGCCGCCGACGCCGAGACCTTCGGCATCCCCGCCGCGGTGTACCCCGCGCGGGATTTTGTGCTGCGCAACATAGAGGGCCAGAGCCGGGAATATGAGTACCGCCGCCTGGAGGTGCTGGGCCGCCTGGTGGGAGGCCGGGTGCGTCTGGTGGCCGCCCCGGTGGAGGCCGTGCTGCAATACACCCTGCCCAAAAGTGATTTTCTGGCCGGTACCCTCACGCTGAAGCCCGGCCTTTCTCTGCCGCAGAAGGAGCTGGTGGACGTTTTGTTCCGCGCGGGCTATTTCCGCCGCCCGCAGGTGGAGGGGCCGGGGCAATTCTCGGTGCGCGGCGGCATCATCGACCTTTACGCCCCCGACATGCCCGCCCCGGCCCGCCTGGAATACTGGGGGGAGGAAATCGACTCCATCCACAGCTTCGATTTGCTGAGCCAGCGGCGGGATGCACCCCTCAAAAAAATCTACCTCTCGCCCGCGCGGGAGGTGCTGTTTGGCGACACCGCCGCCGCCGCCGAAACCCTGCGAAACTGGCTGGGCAAGCGCAAGGGCGCGGCCAGGCAGCAGCTGGCCGCCGTGATGGAGGCCGACCTCGCCGCGCTGGACAGCGGGGTCATCCCCGAGGGCATGGACCGCTACCTCAGCCTGCGCTACGAGGCCCCGGCCACCCTGCTGGACTACATGGAGGCGCCTCTGCTCTTCTTCGACGAGCCCAGTGCGGTGCGGGAGGAGGCCGCCAGCGCGCATTTCCGCTTCACCGAGGAGGTGAAGCACCTCTACGAGGAGAACCTGCTGGCCCCGGGGCTGGAGGGCCTGTATGAGGAGCTGCCCGGCCTTTTGCACGAGGCGGAAAAGCACCACAGCCTCTACTGCGAAAACTTTGCCCGCAGCATCCCCGATGTGAAGCTGCGCGAGAGTGTGAGCCTGCCCGCCCACGGCCTGCCGCCCTGGCGGGGCGAGGTGGCCGCCCTGGCCGAGGAGCTGCGCCCGCTGGTGCACGAGGGTTACTTTTGCTGCGTGCTGGCGGGCACCCCCCGCGCGGCGGGGGCGCTTGCGCGGGATTTATCCGCCGACGGCTTTACCGTGCTGCACCCCGAAAAAGGGCAGGACCCGGCCCCCACCCCCGGCGCGGTGGCCGTGCTGGCGGGCCGCCTCTCGGCCGGGGCAGAAACCCCCTCGGCCCGCTTTGCGCTCTTTACCTCCCGCCGGGAGGACGAGCCCAAAAAGAAACGCGCCGCCAAGAAAAAGGGCGGGCTCTCCAGCCTTTCCGATATCGCCCCCGGCGACTACGTGGTGCATCAGGGCCACGGCATCGGCCTGTATGCGGGCATCCAGCGGCTGGATTTCCACGGCGTGGTGAAGGATTACCTCAAAATCAGCTACGACAAGGGCGACAGCCTCTATGTGCCGGTCACCCAGCTGGATTTGCTCTCCCGCTACACCCCGCCGGGCGACGGCGAAAAGGTGAAGCTGGCCAAAATGGGCGGCGACGCCTGGAACAAGACCAAAAGCCGGGTGCGCAAGGCCACCCAGGAGATGGCCGAAGACCTCATTCAGCTCTACGCCAAGCGCCGGCAGGCCAAGGGCTACCCCTTCCCCGCCGACGGCGAATGGCAGCGGGATTTTGAGGCCCGCTTTGAGTACGACGAAACCCCCGACCAGCTCCTCTCCACCAAGGACATCAAGCGTGACATGGAAAAGCCCCACCCCATGGACCGCCTGCTCTCGGGCGACGTGGGGGTGGGCAAAACCGAGGTGGCCCTGCGTGCGGCCTTTAAGTGCGTGATGGGGGGCAAGCAGTGCGCCATTCTGGTGCCCACCACCATTCTGGCCTGGCAGCACTACAACACCCTGCTCTCCCGCATGGAGGCCTTCCCGGTGAGCATCGGCATGCTCTCGCGCTTCCGCAGCCCAAAGCAGATTAAAGATACGGTAAAAGGCATGGCGGCGGGCACGGTGGATATTGTGGTGGGCACCCACCGCCTTTTGCAGAAGGACATCAAATTCAAGGACCTCGGCCTCTTGATTGTGGACGAGGAGCAGCGCTTTGGGGTACGCCACAAGGAAAAGCTGAAGGAGAGCTTCCTCGGGGTAGACACCCTCACCCTCTCGGCCACCCCCATCCCCCGCACCCTGAACATGGCCATGTCCGGCATCCGCGACATGAGCACCATCGAGGACCCGCCCACAGAGCGCCAGCCGGTGGAGACCTATGTGATGGAATATGACGAGGGCATTCTGGCCTCCGCCATCAAAAAGGAGCTGGCCCGAAGCGGGCAGGTCTACTATATCCACAACCGCATCGACACCATAGACCGCAGCGCCGAACGGCTGCGCCAGCTTCTGCCCGGGGCCAACATTGCCACCGCCCATGGCCGGATGGACGAGGAGAGCCTCTCCCGCACCTGGCAGGGCCTGCTGGACGGCGAGATTGACGTATTGGTGTGCACCACCCTCATCGAAACCGGGGTGGACGTGCGCAACTGCAACACCCTCATCATAGAGGACGCCGACCACATGGGCCTGGCCCAGCTCTACCAGATTCGCGGCCGGGTGGGACGCAGCGGGCGCAAGGCCTATGCCTACTTCACCTTCCGGCGGGACAAGGTGCTCACCGACGTGGCCTCCAAGCGCCTCTCGGCCATCCGGGAGTTCACGGCCTTCGGCTCGGGCTTCCGCATCGCCATGCGGGACCTGCAAATTCGCGGCGCGGGCAACCTGCTGGGCCAGAGCCAGAGCGGCCACATGGAGGCCGTGGGCTACGACCTGTACGTGAAGATGCTGAACGAGGCGGTGGCCCTGGCCAAGGGCGAAACCCCCGCGCCCGACAAGGCCGACGTGCTCATCGATATCACCGTGGACGCCTATATCCCCGACCGGTACATCCCCGATGCCGCGGGCCGCATAGAGGCCTACAAAAAAATAGCCGCCATTGGCAGCATGGAGGACGCAGACGAGGTGCTGGCCGAGCTGGCCGACCGCTACGGAAAACCCGGAGACGCGGTGGCGGGCCTGGTGGACATCAGCCTGCTGCGGGTGCTGGCGGCGAACCTGGGCTTCTACGACATTTTGCAGCAGAAGGACTCGCTGCTGCTATACAGCGACAAGCTGGACCTGCCCGCCGCCCACAAGCTGCTGAAAGAGGCCGGTGTGCGCACCCTGGTAAACGCCTCCGCCAAGCCCTACCTTGCCGCCCGGCTAAAGCCCGGAGACAAGCCGCTGGACGTGCTTTCAGGCATCATAAAAACCCTGGCGGAGCTGCTGCCAAGCGGGCCACAGAAAGTGGAAAGTTAAAAGTGGAAAGTGGAAGAGAAGGCCCCCAAGCAGGAGATGGACTCTCCCGTTTGGGGGCTGTTGTTATGAATGAATCTTTTTTATGTGTCATCATCTTGCGGCTGCAAATCCAAAATAAAATCAGCCGAAACTTTATAATATCTGCATAAAACCAAAAGAAAGTCAATAGGAAGGGGCCGTTTCCCAAGTTCATATTGGGAGTATGTCGTTTGCGCCACGCCCAGAATGTCAGCAACCTGTTTCTGAGTCAAGTCACGGTCTTCCCGTAAGCCCTTCAATCGTTCTTGATAAGTCACTGCCATCACTCCTTGCCTGAATTGTAAGGCAAGTTGGAACGAAGTATTGCATTTTAAGTCGCTACGAGTTAAAATGCAATAAAGAAGCAAAACCCGCAGCAAGGGAGCATTTTTGTGGCACGATATGAAGACTTGGAACACCAAAGAATAGAAAATAGCCTTTCACGCTTGGGCGCCTTAGTTTCACTCGCCTGCGAGGATGCCGCACGTGCAGAAAAAAATGCCAAAGTTGCAAAAGAAAGGCTCTATCGACTGCAAAAAGAAGTGGAGCAACTGTATGTGACGCTAGGTGAGCCTTTTATTTTGTAGGATGGAAAACAAGGCCAAAGCAAAAAGCCGAAAGCAAGCTGCCCTTGACCTAATACTAATCTTTCATAGAAATGATGAACCCATTTCTATGGAAGGCGGCAATAAAGTGACGTTGCCGCGCGTCTCATGCAAAAATTCTGTCATCGCGCAGCATCCCCTTGGGGAAAAATATAACCCCATTTTTGACGAATTTTAGGATAAAGCGTAAGTTTTCCGCATGCAAAAGGCCCCAAACCAGAGAATCCATCTCCGGTTTGGGGCCTTCACTTTCCACTCTCAACTTTCCACTTTCCACTTGCTTCGCGGTTTCCCGCTCATAATTTTCGCCGCCCGGGCCCTAGGCCGCACCCAGCCATACGCCATTGGCTGCAAAGTTGTGGGTTTCGCCACCCACCTGTGCCTGCCCGGTGGCCATCTGGCCGCTGCCGTGCAGGTAGAACCAGCTTGCGCCGTCCCATAACCAGCCGGTCTGCATCTGTCCGCTGCCATTCATATAGTACCAGTCGGCGCCGTCCCACAACCAGCCGGCGGCCATCTGGCCGCTGCCGTGCAGGTAATACCAGCTTGCGCCGTCCCACAGCCAGCCTGTTGCCATCCGGCCGCTGCCGTACAGGTAATACCAGCTTGCGCCATCCCACAGCCAGCCGGTTTGCATATAGCCGCCGTTGTCAAAGTAGTACCAGCTGCCCTCTATAAAGGCCCAGCCGTAAGCCCAGCTTCCCTCTGCATATTGGTAGCACCAGCGGCCGCTGTAATCTACCCATTGGCCGCTGCCGCCCTCGCCCAGCCACACGCCATTGGCCGCAAAGCGGTTCGCCTTGCCGTCAATGCTATACTGCCCGGTCACCATACGGCCGCTGCCGTCCATGTAGAACCAGCTTGCGCCGTCCCATAGCCAGCCGGTCTGCATCTGCCCGCTGCCATTCATGTAATACCAGCTTGCGCCGTCCCACAGCCAGCCGGTTTGCATCTGCCCGCTGCCATTCATGTAATACCAGCTTGCGCCATCCCACAGCCAGCCCGTCGCCATCTGGCCGCCACCATGCAGGTAGTACCAGCTTGCGCCATCCCATAGCCAGCCGGTTTGCATATAGCCGCCGTCGTCAAAATAGTACCAGTTGCGGTCTATAAAGGCCCAACCATAGGCCCAGCTTCCATCCGGATACTGGTAGCACCAGCGGCCGCCAAAATCCATCCATTGGCCGCCGGTCTGGCCGCCGTCTTGCCCACCGCCTTGGCCGCCAGTCTGGCCGCCGTTCGGCTGCGTGGAGGACAGGATAAAGGTGGAGTTGTGGGTGAGGGGGAACACCACGTAGTTATCCCCCTGCAGCTCTGTGGGCACCGATTTGGAGGCGGGTTCTCCGTCCACAAACCAGGTGACCAAAATTTCCTTGGCCCCGCTGTTGTATTTGTTCAGCAGATACTCGGTGTACACGCGGATATAGGCCGTGCCAGGCAGCTCCCCGTTGTCCGGGAAGTGCATCACCATCACGGTTTCTTCGCTCGTAAAACCATACATGCCGCCCGGCTGGATATAGCTCTGCACATCCAGATTGATGTCCTTAATTTTCGCCGGGTCGATGTCCTGGCCCCTGAACTGCCACATCATGCCATCTTTTTGGAAGAGAAGGGTCTTGTCTTGCCCGGCAATGGCACTGAACAGCGCCGCCGCGGCTGTGCTGTTATAGCTGTAGTCCACCACCGCCATGCCGCCCGCGGGCATGCCCTTGATTTTATCCAGCAGGGCGGGGTCGTGCGTGGTGGAAATCACCTCCACCCTGTTTTCGTTCTGCACCGTGAACTGCCCGCTGACGGGGATTTTAACGGGGTTTTTCATGTCAGAATAATCGAACAGTTCGTTAATTATTGCTACATCCATGCTGGAACTATAAGCTATATTGTTATTCACAGCATCTTTCATTTGTACAGTTTCAATTTGATAATCTGTCGCCATAAATGTGGGGTCTACAGGGAAAAGTACTGTTTGCTTTCCCGTTTTAAGCGGCGCGCCACCATTCATGGCTGACCATGACAAATTTTTGGACGCATTTTTCCCATTTGCCAAGCGGTAGCGCACCCAAATATAAATATTATCTACCCCGCTGTCATCTTCTACCAAGTCTAGTTCTACGGGCAGAAGCCCTGGGGCTTGCAGTGTTGTTGCTTTCACGGAAACGCTACGCAGTTCGGGGGCAGTTAAATCACTTACACTTGATGAGACAATAGAAAACTGACCACTTACAGGAATTTTTACAGGGTTTTTCCAGTCGGAATAATCCAACAGCTCGGTAATAATTGTCGTATCCACACTGGAACTATACGCTGTATTGTTGTTCACGGCATCTTTTATCTGAACAGTTTCGATTTGGTAATCCGTTGTTGGGAAGGTAGCATCCACGGGAAACGCCACTGTATTCTTTCCCGTCATCAAAAGCGGTTCGCCCTGTTGTGCAGACCAATACAAACTTTTAGACGCATTTTTTCCATTTCCCAAGCGGTAACGCACCCAAATATAAATATTATCTACCCCGCTGCCATCTTCCACCAGGTCAAACTCCACATTTAAAGTACCGGGGCTACTCACCTGTGTTGTAAGCACTGCCACGGATTTGACAATGGGAGCGGCGCTGTCATTGGTTTGAGAGTTGGCAACCACAAACTGCCCGCTCACGGGAATTTTAACGGGGTTCTTCCAGTCAGAATAATCCAGCAGTTCCGTAATTACTGTCGCGTCTATACTGGAACTATAAGCCGTATTGTTATTCACGGCATCGCTTATCTGTACAGTTTCAATTTGGTAATCCGTCATTGGAAAGGTGCCATCTAAAGAGAACGTTACATTCTGCTTTCCCGTCATCAAAGGCGGTCCACTCTGTTGCGCAGACCAGCTTATACTTTTAGAGGCGTTTTTTCCATTGTCCAAGCGGTAGCGCACCCAAAGATATATACTGTTCACCCCGCTGCCGTCCTCCACCAAATCCAGCTCCACCTGCAGGGTGCCGGGGCTGCTCACGCGCGGGGTTAGCACCTTCACACTCTTCAAAACGGGTGCGGTAATATCCCCCAACGCTTCGGGGTCCAAAAGTCCATTGTTCTCCTCTTCCTGCCAGACTTCAGAAATCATGCCCTCTGCCGGGGGGGCAGAAAGGCTCTCGGGCGGCAGGGAGCTGCCCGCCGCCGAGGAAGAAGCCGCATCCTGCGGCAGGCTGGAAGCCGGCGGCACCTCGCTGTCCGGTGTACTGGGGGGCGCACTTTCGGGTGCACTGGAGGGCAGGCTGGACGGCGCACTGCCCGGCACACTTTCGGGCGCGCTGCCGGGGGCAGAGGCCGTAGAGTCCGGTGCCTCCTGCACCACAGAAGACGATGCCGAGGGCGAACCGGCCCCACTGCCCGCCTCAGCGGCCAGCACCGGTTGCACCCCCAGGCTCATCAGAAGCATAAGCGCCAATATTACAATTCCGCACTGTTTCCCCGTTTTTTTCACTTGCCTTTCCTCCTGCCCGTTTTGCTGGTTTTGCCTTTTCCAAAAGCATCCTATCCGATGCTTCATAGCATCATCTTACCTACGATTATAGCCTGTTCTGCAGGATTGTAAAGTGTTTCATAACGTAAAAAAGAAAGCCGGCGGGTTTTTGTGCATCTTGTACACGGCAGCCACATACAAACGCCCCCAAGCAGGAGATGGCCTCTCCTGTTTGGGGGCGATACTTTCACCTTCCACTTATCCTAAAATTCGTCAAAAATGGGTTCTTATTTTTGACAGAATTTTTGCATGAGACGCGCGGCAACGTCACTTTGTTGCCGCTTCCCATAGAAATGGGTTCATCATTTCTATGGGAGAATAGTATTACTTCACGGTTACCAGCTCATACTCTCCGCTGCCCAGGCCCAGCGCCTCGGCGTGGCGAATCTGGTCGCGCCAGTCGGTGATGCCATGGATATCGTGGAAATGGTCGCCGGTGTGTTGGGCGGCGTCGGCCAGGGCGCTGTTTGGCAGGGCCGGGGCGGCGTTCACCGCGTCGATGCAGGCCTTGTCCAGGGCCACCGGGTCGAAGGAGGCAAACAGGCCGATATCGGGCACCACGGCGCTGTCGTTTTCGGCGTGGCAGTCGCAGTAGGGCGACACCTGGTTCACCACGTTCACATGGAAATGGGGCCGCCCGGCCAGCACGGCCTTGGCGTACTCCACCATTTTTTCGTCCACCATGCGGGGGCCGCTGTCGGTGCTGTTGGCAATGGCGTGGAAGGAGCAAACCGCAATGCAGCGCCCGCAGCCCACGCATTTTTCATGGTCTATGTAGGCCTTCTTGTCCGGCCCATACTGGATGGCGTCCTGGGCGCAGAAGTTGAAGCAGAGCCCGCAGGCCCGGCAAGCGGCGCTGATTTCGGGCTTGCCGTCGTTGTGCATCTGCATCTTGCCTGCGCGGCTGCCGCAGCCCATGCCGATATTTTTGATGGCCCCGCCAAAGCCGGTCAGCTCATGGCCCTTAAAATGGTTCAGCGAAACGAAGATGTCCGCATCCATGATGGCCCGGCCAATGCGTGCCGTTTTGAGATGCACCCCGCCCTCCACCGGCACCTCCACGTCATCGCCGCCCTTCAGCCCGTCGGCAATGATGATGTGGCAGCTGGTGCTGAGGGGGGAAAAGCCGTTCTCCGCCGCCGCGCCCAGGTGGTCGATGGCATTCCCCCGCCGCCCCACATACAGGGTGTTACAGTCGGTGAGGAAGGGCTTGCCGCCCAGGGCCAGAATGCGGTCGGCCACAGTTTTGGCAAAATTGGGGCGCAGGAACGAGAGGTTTCCCGGCTCGCCAAAATGAATTTTGATGGCGGTGAATTTCCCCTCAAAGTCTATGTTCTCTATGCCCGCGCGCAGAATCAGCTTGTCCAGCTTGTCCAAAAGGCTCCGCCCCGGGGTGCAGCGCATATCGGTGAAAAATACCTGGGATTTGTTCATGCTCTTCTCCTTCTTGTCCGTCTTACTCATGGGCTCTTTCTTTTAAAGAATGTTCACACTGTTTAGTTCCAGGCCATCAAACTGGTTTCTGGATAATAATACTCCAAAATGCGCTCGTATGTCCAGCCCTCGTTGGCGGCCTGCTGGCCGGCCCCGGCCTGGCTGAGGCCCACGCCATGCCCCTTGCCGTACACCGTGAAGTGGAATTCATCCCCGCTCACCTCCAGCTCAAAGGCCGGGCTGGGCAGCAGCGGTGCACCATTTTGCAGCAGGAATTCCCGCCAGAAGGCAAGCCCACTCATGCTCTGCCCCCCCACCGCCAGGCTTTTCACATAGCCGCTGTCGTCGCGCTCTATCTTGTCTATCCAGCCATAGGGCTCGCCCATCTCCTCGGGGGAAAAGCCCTGCTGCCGCAGTATCTCCTCCATATCGGCCCGGGGCAGGCTGATGATTGCCCGCCAGCCCTCCAGCCGGGCCTCGCCGGGGGTGGCCACACCCGGCAGGTAGCTGCGGGAAACGCCCCACAAATCCTGGGCGGGGCAGGTACCCTGGGCGGCCATGGCGAACCAGGGGCTAAAGGCCGGGTTGTAGCCGTCGGCGCTCAGCACCTGGCCGCTCACCTCCTCGGCCAGGCTGCGCATCTCGGCCGAGGGCGCCGCCCCCCGCAGGGAGGGCGCGGGGTTGCCCGCCCCCTGCTGGTTCAGCACCCAGCTATGCACCGCCACCGCCTGCGCCTTCACGGCCTCGGGCGGGGCGGCGGGCATCTCGCTTTGGCACACGGCCGCCAGCACATTGGCCACCGTGTCGCGCACCAGCACGCCGTTCAGCCGCACGGTGAGGAAGCGCGGGTCGGGCCGGAGGAGGGTGGGCTCCGGGCGGCTCTCCGCCGCCGCCGAGCTGGAGGCGGGCGGCAGGCTGGAGGAGGCCGACTCCGCATTGCTGGCAGGCGCAGAGGCCGCCAGGCTGCCGCTCTGTGCCGGGGCGCCGCCCCCCACCTGCGGGGCCACAGAGGCACTCTCCCCCGCGCCGGAGGCGGGCAGGGACTGCTGGCTGGAGCGCCGCAGGGCCGCGGCCACCGTCAAGGGTGTTTCACTCTCGGCGCTCTGAGAGGAGGACGCGCTCTGGCTGCCCCCCGCCTGCTGGGAGGAGCCCCCTGTGGCCGCCCCGCTGGCCGCCTCCGGCTCCTCGGGGTACACCGCCAGCACCGGGGCGCTGTCCTTTTCGGGCATCCCGGCCTGCAGCTGCAAATCCATGTTGTCCACGCTGCCCATCAAAAAGCCGCGCAGCCAGCGGCCATACAGGTTTTCAAAATCCGGTTGGGGCAGGCCCTGCTGCTCATACCAGGCGGCGGGCATCAGGGGCTGCCCGGCGGTGGCAGCGGCAGAGACGCTCGTCTCCCCGGCGGCGGCCAGGCGCCCAAAAACAAAAAACCACCGGCCCGGATGGTCCGGGTCCTCGGTGCGCAGGGTCATAAAGCTGTCGGTTTGGCTTATGTTCAGCGGAATGGTGTACAGGCTGCGTCCCTGCGCCCCCAGCAGGAAGCGCAGGTAGTCCCCATAGCTTTCCAGCCGGGTAACGCTCGGGTCAAAGCCATCGGGCTGGTGCTGCTTTTCGTCCAGATAAGCCGCGGCAAACACCTGGTATTCCCGCACGCCATTCTCGGTAAAATAGCCAAAGCGGCTCACCTCCCCGGCCAGGGTGGTGTCGGCCCATTCCAGCAGGGGCCGCAGTGCGCCGCCCCCGGCCAGCACGGTGTTCCCCCCCTGGGCCGAAAGCGCGGGGTTTTCCCCCATCACGGCCATGCCCTCGGCTCCGGCCTGCCGCAGCACGGCGGGCAGCCCCGCCTGGGGGCTGCGGGTTTGGGCCACCAGGCTCTCCACCCGCCCGCCGGGCAGGGCCACAAAGCCAGCCACGGCGGGGTTTGTGGCCTTTGCCTCGCGGATATAGGCCTGCACCGCCTCGGTGTACTCCCGGCTGCCATAGCTTAGCCCCTGCGCGGAGAAGACCCCCGCCTTGGCGGCCCCCTCTTTTTGCTGCAGGTAGTTGCCCAGCAGAAACCCGGCCACCAGCCCGGCCACCAGCAGGGCGGCCACCACCGCCCGCAGAACAGCACCCCCCCGCCGCCTTGGGCGGCCCAGGCGCTCAAAATCGGCATGCTGGGCGCGGGTGAACCACTTGGCCCCCGGCAGCTCCAGCCCCAGCACCACCCGGCGCAGCATGTCCAGCGCGTTCTGGGTGGCGATGATGCGCACATAATCTCTATCCCGCCCCGCTACATTCAGCTTGCGCAGGGCCACCTGCCGCCCGGCGGCCACCCCCACATACACCAGGCCCACCGGCTTTTCCTCGCTGCCGCCCTCCGGCCCTGCAATACCGGTGATGCCCACGCCATAGTCGGCCTTTCCCTTTTTGGCCGCGCCAAAGGCCATCTCGGCGCACACCTGGCTGCTCACCGCGCCGTGCCGCCGCAGGCTGCCGCTGCGCACCCCCAGCATCTTACGCTTGAAGGCGTTGGCGTAGCTCACCGCGCCGTAGCCAAACACCGCGCTGGCCCCCGGCACCGCCGTGATGCGC
Organism: uncultured Oscillospiraceae bacterium; assembly: GCA_964423365.1. Classification (GTDB taxonomy): domain Bacteria; phylum Bacillota; class Clostridia; order Oscillospirales; family Ruminococcaceae; genus JAAYCI01. The sequence goes on along the minus strand of CAYRFC010000033.1, from coordinate 6,256 downwards.
TGGGCCAGCAGGCCCCCGGTGCAGCTCTCGGCCAGGGCCACGGTGGCCCCGCGTGCGGCCAGCAGCCCCACCACCGTGGCGGGCAGCTCGCTGTCGTCGTCGGAATACACAATGTCCCCCAGCATCTGCACAATCAGCTTGCCCATCTCGCTGCACATATGGTCGGCCTGCTCGGCGGTGGCGGCGCGGGCCGTCACCCGCACGTGCACCTCCCCCTCCTTGGCATACAGCGCCACCGTGGGGTTTTGCCCGCCTATCAGGTCCAGCAGGGCCAGCTCCAGGTCGCTCTCCCCCCTGCCAATCACATGCAGGGTGCGGCTGCGTATGGCCCCGTCCTGCATCTCCTCCAAAAGGGGACGCACCTCGTTTTCAAACATCGGGCGCATCTCCCGGGGCGGGCCGGGCAGCAGCACCGCGAACCTGCCCCCCTGCCGGAAAAAGGCCCCCGGCGCCGTGCCGTGGGAGTTTGGCAGCTTTTTGCCCCGGCGGGGCACCATGGCCTGCTTTGCATTGTTTGGGGGCATGGGGCGGCCCTGTTTTTGGAAGAAGCCCTCCAGGTTGGCCAGCTCCTCCTCGTCCAGGTAGAGCGTGTCGCCAAAGGCCTCGGCCACCGTCTCCTTGGTCAGGTCGTCGTCGGTGGGGCCCAGCCCCCCGGTGAACACCAGCAGGTCGCTGCGTTCTTTGGCCTCCAGCACGGCGGCGCGCAGGCGGGCGGCGTTGTCTCCCACCACGCTTTGGTTATACACGGCAAAGCCCAGCGCGGCCAGCTCCCGCGCCAGATACTGTGCGTTCGTATTCACAATGTCACCCAGCAAAAGCTCGGTGCCCACACTGATGATTTCTGCCCGCATGGGCTTACCTCCTGCGGCCTTCTTTGGCCGTTCTACATGGTTTCATTCTCGTCGCGCACCAGCTCAAAGCGCGTTTCTTCGGCGGCCTGCGCCTCCAGCGGGGCCAGGCCGGGCAGCGCCGCCTCCAGGGCCAGCACCTGGGCCAGCTTGGGCTTGGTTTTGGGGTGGGGCGGGGTGAACAGGGTGCAGCAGTCCTCATAGGGCAGAATGCTGGTCTCAAAAGTGCCTATTTTCCGCGCAATTTCGGTAATTTCCAGCTTATCCATGCCAATGCAGGGGCGCAGCACAGGCAGGCTTTGGGCCTGGTCTGTGGCGGCCAGGGCCAGCAGGGTTTGGCTGGCCACCTGGGCCAGGCTCTCCCCGGTTACCAGCGCCTCGCAGCCCTCCTTTTGGGCAATGGCATGGGCTATCCGCAGCATGCTGCGGCGCATCAGCACGGTGAAAAACTCCTGCCGGGGCAGGGTGTCTCGCAGGTATTCCTGCGCCTTTGTGTACTCCACCGCATAGTAGGGCAGGGGGCCAGTATAGGGGGCCAGCAGCCCGGCCAGGGCCCGCACCTTGGCCGCCGCGCGGGGGCTGGTGTAGGGGGGGCTGGCAAAATGCACCGCCACCAGCCCCAGGCCCCGTTTGGCCATCTGCCAGGCGGCCACAGGGCTGTCTATACCGCCAGACAGCAGCACCGCCGCCCGCCCGCTGGTGGGCACCGGCAGCCCGCCGGGGCCGCGCTGCTTGCCCGCATGCAGGTAGGCCGCCGTCTCCCGCACCTCGGCGGTCACGGTCAGTTCGGGGCTGCGCACGTCCACCCGCAGGTGGGGGAAGGCCGCCAGCAGCCGCCCGCCCAGCTCCACCGCCAGCTCCATGCTGTTCAGGGGGAACGTCTTATCGGCGCGCTTGGCCGCCACCTTGAAGGTCTTGGCCTCCCGCAGCCGGGGGCCCAGATACTCGATGGCCGTGGCCGTGATGCTGTCTATCTCCTTCTCACACACCGCCGCGCGCGCAAAGGCCGCAATGCCGAACACCCGAAGGCAGCGCTGGAAGGCAAGGCCGGTGTTGTCTATGGCCATCTGGTCGTCCGGCTCTATGTACACGGCGCTCTGGGCGCAGCGCAGCTTCCACTCCCCCAGGCCCGCCAGCCGGGCCCGCAGGCTTTTCAGCAGGGCACTCTCAAAGGTCTTCCGGTTCATGCCCTTCAGGGCCATTTCGCCCATGGTGGCCATCAGCATTTCGCGCATGGTGTCTCCTGTTTTTCGTTTATTTCTCTGGTGCTGATACTCGCAGGCTATCGCCGGGCCAGCCGGGCCGCGCCCTCGCGCAGGCCGGCCAGCAGGGCGTCTATGTCCGCCTCGGTGTTCTCCCCGCAAAGGCTGGCCCGCAGGGCGGAATCCACCCGGGCGGGGGGCAGCCCCATGGCCGTGAGGCTGTGGCTGGGCTGCCCGCGGGAGCAGGCCGAGCCGCTGGACACATACACCTCTTTTTGCTCTAAAAAATGCAGCAGCACTTCGCTTTTCAGCCCCGGCAGGCTGAAGTTGCAGATGCCCGGCCAGCCGTCCTGCGGGGAGTTTTGCACCGCGCCGGGCAGGGCCGCCAGCCCCTCGTCCAGCCTTTGGCGCAGGGCAGCTATGCGGGCGGCTGCCTCTGCCTGCCCCTGCAGGGCAAGCTGCACCGCTTTGGCAAAGCCCGCAATATAAGGGGTGTTCTGGGTGCCGGGGCGCAGGCCGTATTCCTGCCCGCCACCCGCCAGCACCGCCTCCAGCGAAAAGCCCTGCCGCAGGTAGAGCGCGCCAATGCCCTTCGGCCCATGCAGCTTGTGGGCCGAGAGGGCCACGCTGTCGATATTTCCCTCGGCCAGACCCAAATCCAGCTTGGTAAAGGCCTGCACCGCATCCACGTGCACGGCCAGGCGGCCATTCTTGCGCTTGGCCTCCCGGGCCAGGGCGGCGGTGTTCAGCACGGCGCCGGTCTCGTTGTTCAGCCGCATGGCGCAGAGAAGCACCGTTTTGGGGCCTATGGCCGCCAGCAAAGCCTCCTCGTCCACCCGCCCCTCGGGGCCGGGGGGCACCAGGGTCAGGCGGAAGCCCTCGCGCTTTGCCAGCATTTCCAGCGGCCCGCCCGCGCCGGGGTGCTCGTAGCCGGTGGCCACCAGATGGTCCCCCCAGGCCTTGCGGGCCCGGGCCGCGCCCAATATGGCCAGGTTGTCGGCCTCGGTGCCGCTGGCGGTGAACACCAGCCGCGCCCCTGCCCCCTGCGGCTTACAGGGCAGGCCCAGGGCCTGCAGCAGGCAGCGGCGGGCCTGCTCGGCCTGCTCCTCGGCGGCCAGCCCCGGCGCATATAAAGACGAGGGGTTGGCCCAGTGGGCCGTCATGGTTTCGGCTATCCGGGCCGCCACCTCCGGGTGCACCCGGGTGGTGGCGGCGTTGTCTAAATAATGCATGCACGCTCCTGTTTTCCGGCGAAAAACGCCGCCGTTCTCTCTGCCTTTTGAATACCTATTATAAACCATTCCCACCCGCGCCGCAAGCAAGGCCCCCGCGCCAGGCAGCGGGCCCCGCAGCAAAGAGTTTCACACCCGAAACTCTTTGCTGTTGCACATGGCTAACCCGCGCAAATTTCCTCTTGCCCCCCACCTTGGGGAGTGCTATACTGTAGATGTTTTCGGGCTGCACAGCGCCCCGGCCCCTCCCGCTTTGTTCTGCATAAAACCGCTTTCTCCCACAGGGCACCGCCGGCTGAAAGGAACATTCTGCATGACCCTATCCGATTTTCTCTACCAAGTCACCCACAATCTGCCGCTGCTTATCACCGTGCTGCTCACCCTGGCGGTCATTCTGGTGAACGGCTGGACAGACGCGCCCAACGCCATTGCCACCTGCATTTCCACCCGGGCCATGGCCCCCCGCCCGGCCATACTCATGGCGGCGGTCTTCAACTTTCTGGGCATCCTGTTCATGACCATGGTGAACAAAACGGTGGCCCAAACCATCTATAACATGGTGGATTTCGGCCAGAACAGCCAGGATGCCGTGGTGGGCCTGTGCGCCGCCATGGTGGCCATTGTGGTGTGGGCGGTGGCGGCCTGGGCCTTTGGCATTCCCACCAGCGAAAGCCACGCCCTCATTGCCGGGCTCTCGGGCGCGGCTATCGCCATGCACGGCGGGCTTTCGGGCATCAACGGCAGCGAGTGGGTGAAGGTGCTGTACGGCCTTGCCCTCTCCACCTTTCTGGGCTTTTTCATGGGCTATGTGGTGGTGCGGCTACTGGGCTTTTTCTTCAAAAAGGTGGACCGCCGCAAGACCACCACCCCCTTCCGCTGGGCGCAGGTGGGCGGCGGGGCGGCCATGGCCTTTATGCACGGCGCGCAGGACGGCCAGAAGTTCATGGGGGTGTTTCTGCTGGGCATGGCCCTGGCCCAGGGCGACACCGGCACCACCAATTTCAATATCCCCTTCTGGCTCATTCTGCTCTGTTCTGTGGTGATGGGCCTCGGCACCTCCATCGGGGGGATGCGCATCATCAAGGCCGTGGGCATGGACATGGTGAAGCTGGAAACCTACCAGGGCTTCGCCGCCGACGCCGCGGGCGCGGGCTGCCTTCTGCTCTCCTCCTTAACGGGCATCCCGGTTTCCACCACCCACACCAAAACCACCGCCATCATGGGGGTGGGCGCGGCCCGGCGGCTGCGCAGCGTCAACTGGGGCATTGTGGGCGAGATGGTGGCCACCTGGCTGCTCACCTTTCCCGGCTGCGGCCTCATCGGTTTTTTCATGGCAAAAGCCTTCACCTTCTTTTTTTAACACCACTTGTTTAGGAGACTGCACCTATGGCAAAAGCAAACCCTTACTACGATACCTTCCGCCAGCTTTCCGCCTCGGCCTGCCAGGCCGCCGCAGAGCTGCAAACCACCCTGCGGGATTTTGGCCGCGATGACTTTAAGGCCCGCATGGCCGAGCTGCACGGCATCGAGCATGAGGCCGACAACACAAAGCATGAGATGATGCAAAAGCTGGCCAAGGAGTTTGTCACCCCCATCGAGCGGGAGGACATCATTCAGCTTGCGAACGAGACGGACGAGCTGGTGGACTGCATTGAGGACGTGCTCATCCGCATGTATATGTACAACATTCAGGTGGTGCGCCCCGAGGCGCTGGAGTTCTGCGCGGTGATTCTGCGCTGCTGCCAGGCCCTGGCCAGCGCCATGGAGGAGTTTCAGAACTTCCACAAGTCTAAAACGCTGCACGCCGCCATTGTGGAGGTGAACACCCTGGAGGAGGAGGGCGACGCCCTCTATGTCAACGCCATGCACCGCCTGTTCCGCGAGGGGGGCGACGCCGTGAATATTCTGGCCTGGAGCGAGGTGTTCGACCGGCTGGAAAACTGCTGCGACACCTGCGAGCACGTGGCCAATGTGCTGGAGAGCATCATCATGAAAAACGCCTAGCCAGCCCCTGCATACAAACAAAGAACACGCGGTGTGCCGCCCCTTCCAAAGGGCCTGCACGCCGCGTGCTTTTTGTGTTTTTCCTACGAGACGGTGAAGCCGAACAGGCCCGGGATGAGGTAGGTGAGCACCAGCATGATGACACAGGCGCAGCCAATGCCCGCAAAGATGGCCGGGAAGGAGCGCTTGGGCGAGATGCCCAGCAGCGCCGCAATCAAAGAGCCCGTCCACGCGCCGGTTACCGGCAGGGGGATGCCCACAAAGGCCAGCAGGCCCAGCTGCACACGGTGGGGGTACTTCTCCATCATCTCCGCGCCTTTGCGCATGGCGCGCGCCTCAATGGCACGGGCAAATTTCTGGATGGGGCCGTGGTCCTTCAGGTAGCCCAGAATGCGCTCTATGAAGAAGATGATGAACGGCACGGGGATGGCGTTGCCCAGAATGCACAGCGGGGCGGCGATGTACCAGGGCACCCCCAGCAGGACCGAAGCAATCAACCCGCCGCGCAGCTCCAAAACGGGCAGCATGGAAATAAAGAAAACCACCAGCTCGGGCGAAAGATATTCCTGCAAAAAATGTGTTACAGATTCAGCCATAATCTTCGTAAAACTCCTCGGTATTGTTTGCCAATTTGTAGAACAGCCGCCGCCCGCAGGCGGGCAGATATCTCATTATGCCAAAAACAGCCGGGGCTGTCAAATTCTCCCTGGCCGCAGTGCCGCCCCACCCGCCGTTATCCTAAATTTCGTTAAAAACTGTATTTTGTTTTTCCCCAAGGGGATGCTACGCGATAACAGAAAGTTTGCATAATCCATAGATTCGTTGAAAAATCATTTTCAACAGAATCTATGCAGGGGCGCTATCAGACGTGTTGCAACGTTTTTTATTGCAACTTCAGAATAGAAACTAAATAAGGTTTCTATTCTGAAATAGTATTACAGCGCCGTTCCCGTTTTTGGCGGATGCAGCC
>CAYRFC010000032.1:0-19772 GCA_964423365.1 uncultured Oscillospiraceae bacterium | reverse complement strand
TGAGACACCCGTAGAAAAACGGTTTGCAACAGAGAGTATGCAGAGAGACGGAGGGTAAACGATGAGCTCCCTTGACGCCATCCAGGCCATGTTTAACGCCAGGCGAACCGCCGTTGTGGGCGCTTCGGCCAGCGAGGGAAAAACCGGCCACACCATTTTGAAAAACATACTAGACGGCGGCTACACCGGAAAGCTGTACCCCATAAACCCCAAAAGCGAGAGCATTTTGGGGCAGCGCTGCTACACCTCGCTGCTGGAGCTGCCCGAGGACATTGATTTGGTGGTGGTGGTGGTGCCCGCCAAGGCCGTGCCGGAGGTGATGCGCCAGGCGGCCCAGAAAAACGCCAAGGGTGCGGTCATTATCAGCGGCGGCTTCCGCGAGACGGGCAACACCGAGCTGGAGGCCGAGGTGATGGGCATTGCACAGGAGGCGGGCATTGCGGTGATAGGCCCGAACTGCCAGGGCATGAACTACACGCCCAACAAGCTCTGCGCCTCCTGGCCGCTGGTGACAAGGCAGGGCTCCATGGCGGTGGTTTCGCAAAGCGGCACCATCGGCGCGGCCATGGAGGGCTGGGCCGAGGAGGACGGCATCGGCATCACGGCCATGGTGGCCCTGGGCAACAAAAGCGGCGTGGACGAGGTGGAGCTGATGCGCTACTTCGCAAAGGACGAGGCCACCAAAGTGATTGCCCTGAATATAGAGGGTGTGCGCGACGGGCAGGCCTTCATCGAGGCCGCCCGTGAGGCGCTGGCCCAAAAGCCGGTGGTGGTGCTAAAGCCCGGCCGCACCGCCAAGGGGGCCGAGGCCGCGCAGAGCCACACAAAATCCATTGCGGGCAGCGATGCGGTGTTCGACGCGGTCTGCCGTCAGTTCGGCCTGATTCGCGCCGAGGGAATCACCGAGTTTTACGACTACTGCAAGGTGCTGGGCCTGCTGGAAAGGCCCGCCGGGAACCGGCTGATGATTGCCACCAGCAGCGGCGGCAGCGGCATTTTGGCGGCCGATACCTGCGAGGATTTGGGCATAGAGCTGGTGCGGCTGGAGAGCGGCATTGCCCAAAAGCTGCGCGAGAGCCTGCCCGAGCAATGCGTGGTGGCAAACCCGCTGGACCTGACCGGAGACGCCACCGCCCCGCGCTACGAGACCGCCATGGACATAGCCGCCGACGCCGGCAATGTGGACAGTTTCCTGCTGATTTTTGGCGACCCGATTCCCGGCGCCTGCGAAGCGGCAGAAAAGCTGCGGCAAAAGGCCGGAAAGCCTGTGCTGGTGGCCTATCTGGGCGGCGGGCAGGTGGAGAAGGACGAGGCGAAAAAGATGCACGCGAAGGGAATTCCCGTGTTCCCCACCCCCGAGCGGGCGGTGCGGGCCCTGAGCGCCCTGCTGCGCAAGCCCTGAGGAAGCCCAAGCAAGCCCCAAAGCGGGATGGGTGAAAACACCGCCCAGCCCGAGCGGGGCGCAAAAAGGAGAGACGCTGTATGAGTTCAATCGTCAATAAAGACGCGGGAAGCCGCGAGCTGCTGATGGGCAACGAGGCCATAGCGCGCGGCGCTGTGGAGGCGGGCCTTCAGCTGATGGCCGCCTACCCGGGCACCCCTTCCTCCGAGATAGGGGAAACCCTGCTGGCCGCCATGCCGGAAAACGACTTCTACGTGGAGTGGAGCCTGAACGAAAAAATTGCCATAGAGGTGGCCGCAGGTGCTTCTCTGGCCGGTGCGCGCAGCATGGCGGCCATGAAAAACGCCGGGCTGAACGTGGCCATGGACACCTTCATGACCCTGCCCTATGGCGGGGTGAAGGGCGGCATGGTGGTGGTGGTGGCCGACGACCCCGACGCCCACTATTCCTCCAACGAGCAGGACACCCGCTTTGCCGCCATGTATGCCGAAATTCCCTGCCTGGAGCCAGAGGACCAGCAGGAGGCCAAGGACATGGCGCGCGCGGCCTTTGATATCTCGGAGGCCGTGGAGCTGCCGGTGTTCCTGCGCTCGGTGAGCCGCATCTCCCACGCCAGCGGCGAGGTGCTGTATGGCGAGGCAGAGAAAAAACGGAACAATATCGGCTTCAACAAGCATTATAAAATGCCCTACCGCTGGAATGTGTATGGCCCGCCCGGTGCGGTGAGCAAGCACGCCTGGCTGCACGGCCAACTGCCCAAGGCCCAGAAGCTGGCCGAGGAAAGCCCTTTTAACAAAATGGACAAGCCCGCCGGGGCAAAGCTGGGCGTGCTGGCCACCGGCCTTGCGGGGGCCTATGCCAAAGAGGCCCTGGCCCGCCTGGGCGTGAAGGAGCAGGCGGCCTTCCTGAAGCTGGGCTTTGTGTACCCCCTGCCCGAGGCACTGGTGTGCGACTTTATGGCCGGGCTGGACAGCCTGCTGGTGGTGGAAGAGGGCGACCCCGTGGTGGAAAACATGGTGCGTAGCCTGGCCCAGGAAAAAGCGCCCGGCCTCAAGATTCACGGCAAGGCGCGCGGGGCTATCTTCCGCCCCTATGGGGAGCTGAACACCGACATTGTGGCCGGGGCGCTGGCCCCCTTCTTTGGCAAAACCCCGGCGGCCGACCCCAAAAAGGCCCTGCGGGAAAAATATGCCTCTCTCATCATTCCCCGCTCCTCCACCCTCTGCGCGGGCTGCTCGCACCTTGGCTCTTACGCCGCGCTGAAGGCGGCGCTGGCCGCCTACCCCGAGGAGGCGGTGCACATCATCAACGGGGACATAGGCTGCTACGAGCAGGCGGGCTACGGCATCTTCAACAGCGAGCGGGCCGAGAACAGCGAGGACTCTAAAGCCTACCCGCCGGAATCTCCCTACGATATGCTGGACACCCTGTACGTGATGGGCAGCGGCATCTCCATGGCCCATGGGCAGAGCAAGCTGGGCTACAAGGACGGCAAGCTGGTGGCCGTGTGTGGAGACTCCACCTTCTTCCACGCCATTCTGCCCGCGCTGGCCAACACCGTGTACAATCAATCCGACATCACCTTCCTGGTGCTGGACAACCGCTGGACCTGCATGACAGGCCACCAGCCGAACCCCTCTACCGGGCAGGACGCCTTTGGGCTGGACTACCCCCGCATGGAAATTGCCCCCATTGTCACGGCTATGGGCATTCAGCACCTGGCCGTAGCCAATGCCTATGAGACTGAGGAGGCCACCCGCGCCATTGCCGAGGCGCTGGCCTATGAGGGGCCCGCCGTGGTCATCATGGAGGGAGAATGCCAGCTGCAGCAGCAGCGGCGGGTGAAGAAGGGCATTTCCAAGATGCACGTGAACACCGAGGCCTGCGTGGGCTGCCGAAGCTGTGTAAAAGTGGGCTGCCCCGCCATCAAGTTCGACCCGGCGGCCAAAAAATCCGGCATCGACACCGTGATGTGTGTGGAGTGCGGCCTCTGCGCCCAGGCCTGCCCTGAATCGGCCATCAAAAAGCGCAGGAGATAGGGGAAAAACAGGTTTTCCCAAAGGCCGGAAAACAAAGAGAAAGGAATGGTTGACGAATGGAAACCAATATTATCGTAGCCGGTGTGGGCGGGCAGGGCAGCATCCTGGCCTCGCACATCATAGCCGAAGCCGCTATTTTAGAGCATGGAGGCCGCTACCACGCCCGTGTGGGCGAGACCTTTGGCGCGGCCCAGCGCGGCGGTGCGGTGGCCTCCCATGTGCGCATTGGGGAAGAGGTGTATGGCCCGCTGCTGGGCCAGGGCACCGCGGATTTGATTTTGGCCCTGGAGCCTCTGGAGGCACTGCGCCTGGGCGTGCCCTATCTGGCGGCGGAGGGTGTGGCGGTCATCAACACCACCCAGCAGGTGCCGGTGGATGTGAAGGTGGGGGCCGCCGATTACCCCGAGCTGTCCGCCATCACAGAGGCACTCTCGGAGATAGGCGGGCGGGTGGTAACCCTTGATGGCGCCGCTTTGGCCGAGGAGGCCGGAAGCCCCAAGGTGCTGAGCGTGGTGATGCTGGGCGCTGCCTTTGCCAGCGGCCTGCTGCCCTTCAGCGAGGAGACGGTGCTGGCCGCCATCAAGGCACGGGTGCCCCAAAAAACCATAGACATAAACCTGGCCGCCTTTGCCCTGGGCAAGGAGGCCTACCAGAAAGGCGCAGCCTAAAATACGCGCGGCTGCCCTCCGCTTTCGGGGGGTGGCCTCTGCGCAGCCCATTTGGCAAAGGGCCGCATGGCCCGCCGCCAGCAAGGAGGAAAGGGCGATGAACCAATGGATAGAGACGGCCCGCAGGGAGGGCCGCAACCTGCTGGAGCCCGAGGCGCTGGCCCTGTTCGAAGAATATGGCCTGCCGGTGCCCCGTGGCAAGCTGGCGGCAAGCGTTCCCGCGGCCCTGGCCGCCGCCGGGGAGCTGGGCTACCCGGTGGCGATGAAGATTGTATCGCCGGATATTCTGCATAAATCGGACGTGGGCGGGGTGAAGCTGAACCTGCAAAGCCCGGATGAGGTGGAGGCGGCCTACCACGCCATTCTGCAAAACGTAAAAAACCACAAGCCGGAGGCGGACATCCGTGGTATTCTGGTGGTGGAGATGCTGGAGCGCGGTCTTGAGTGCATCACCGGCATGGTGAAGGACGCATCCTTTGGCCCGGCCTTCATGTTTGGGTTGGGGGGCGTGTTTGTGGAGGTGCTGCAGGATGTGAGCTTCCGCACCCTGCCGCTGGACAGAGAGAACGCCCTTGCCATGGTGCGGGAGCTGAAGGCCACCGCCCTGCTGTGTGGCGCGCGCGGCCAGCCCCCGAAGGATTTGGAGGCGGTGGCGGGGCTGCTGCTGGGCGTGGCGCGCATGGTGCAGGAAAACCCGGAAATACAGGAGCTGGACATAAACCCCTGCATGGTGTATGAAAAGGGCGTGATGGCCGCCGACGCGCGGGTGATGCTGTGAGGGCAGCCCGAAGAGAGGGAGGATAGACGGATGCCACGATATGGTGACGGGAACAAAGACAAATACCATTTTTCCCAAATCAACCGCTTCATTCCCCGGGTGGACGCAAAGGACAAGGTGACGGGCCGCGCCCGCTATGCGGCCGACCTTGTGTTCCACAACATGCTGGTGGCGGGTACTCTGTTCAGCCCCCACGCGCATGCCCGCGTCACCCGCATCAGCACCGAAACGGCCAAAAGCCTGCCGGGCGTGTGCGCGGTGCTCACCTTTCAAGATTTGGAAAAAGAGAAGAGCTGGGGCTATTACAGCTATCTCACCGCCCACCCGCGCTACCAGGGAGATGCGGTGGCCATTGTGGCCGCCGAGGATTACACCAGCCTGCAAAGCGCCCTCGCAGCCATCGAGGTGGAGTATGAGGTGCTGCCCGCCGTGCTTACCATAGAGGAGGCGCTGGCCGAGGGCGCGCCCCTGGTGCACGAGGGAGACGAGGAGTGCGGGGGGAACATCTGGGCGCACTCGGTAAAAAAGGTGAGAAAGGGCGATGTGGACACCGCTTTTGCCAATTGCGACCTGGTGGTGGAGCGCCGCTACGAGACCGGGGCCGTGGAGCACGCCTACCTGGAAACCGAGGCCGCCGTGGCGGTGCCGGACCCCACCTCGGGCGAGATGACGGTGTACACCGGCGCGGTGAACCCCTTTTTCACCCGCCGCTGGGTGGCCGACGCACTGAACCTGCCCCGCCCCAAGGTGCGGGTGGTGCAGCAGACGCTGGGCGGCTCCTTTGGCGGCAAGGAGGAGCTGCTGGGGCTGGTGGCCTCGCGGGCGGCGCTTCTGGCGCGCGCCACGGGGCGGCCTGTGAAAATGATGATGAGCCGGGAGGAATCCATCATTGCCAGCACCAAGCGCCACCCCTTCCAGATGCACTATAAGGTGGGTGTGAACCGCGACGGCAGGATGCAGGCCTTCCAGGTGAAGCTGGTGGAGAATGTGGGCGCCTTCCACATGCACGAGTTCATGAATTTCCGCGCCAGCGTGCACGCAGCGGGGGTGTATAGCATCCCCAACGTGAAGGTGGATATTTTTGGCGTATTTACCAACACGGTGACGGCGGGGGCCATGCGCGGCTACAGCGCGCCGCAGCTTATCTTTGGGCAGGAGCTGCTGTACGAGGAGGTGGCCGCCGAGCTGGGCATGGACCCGGTGGAATTCAAGCGCCTGAATATGCTGCGGCCGGGGGACCTGAGCCCCTGTGGGCAGCAGATGGAGGGCGAGATGATTCTGCCCGAAATACTGGACGCTCTGCTGGAAAAAACCGATTTTCAAAAAAAGCGCAGCGCCTATGCCGGGCAGACGGGCGAAATCCGCAAGGGCATTGGCCTCAGCATGTTTTACCGCGGCTGCGGGCTGGGGGCGGAATCCCCCGATGCCTCGGCCGGGTACGTGTGTGTGCACGACGATGGCAGCGTGATGATAAACACCGGCCTGACCGACAACGGGCAGGGCCTGAAAACTGCCTATACCCAGATTGTGGCCGAGGCGCTGGGCGTTTCGGCAGAGCAGGTGCACTGCATTGGGGTGGACACCCACACCATCACCGACAGCGGCATCACCGCCGCCTCGCGCGGCACGGTGATGGGCAGCCAGCCGCTGCGCCAGGCCGCCGAGGAGCTGCGTGGCTACCTGTGCGAGACGGCGGCCATGATGTTCCATGCAGAGCCCGCGCAGGTGGAGCTTTCCGGCGGCATGTTCCGCCTCATGGGCGTGCCAGACGCCTGCATTCCCTTTGCCACGGTGTGCAACGTGCACCACTGGACAGGGGGGCAAAGCGGCGTGCAGCGCTGGTTTAGGCCGCCGCCCATAGACTACAATATGGAGGAGGGCCACGGCAAGGCCTTCCCCACCTATTCCTACGGCGCTGTGGTGGCCGAGGTGGAGGTGGACACCGGCACCGGGGAAATCCGGGTGGAAAAGGTCAGCTCGGCCCACGACGCGGGCACCGTCATCAACCCAAAGGTGGCACTGGGGCAGGTGTATGGGGGCATTTTGATGGGCCAGGGCTTTGCGGTGATGGAAAAGCTGGTGATGGACAGGGGCTTGATTCGCACCGACAATTTTGACACCTACATCATTGCCTCCTCCATGGACTGCCCCGAGATGGACGTGATGCTGTTTGAAAGCGAGGACCCGGCGGGCAGCTTTGGGGCAAAGAGCCTGGGTGAGCCCGGCACCGAGGGGGTGGCCGCCGCGGTGGCAAGCGCGGTGCGGCAGGCCACCGGCCTGCCCCTGCGCAGCATCCCCATCAACAAGGTGGACATGCTGGAAATGCTGCTGGACAGCCAAGCGGACGAGGGAGAGGAGGCAGCCGTATGACCCTTCACATCAGCGTAAACGGCGTGGCGAAAACCACCGAAATAAGCCCCGAGGCCAGCCTTTTGCATGTGCTGCGCGGCAGCTTTGAGCACATGGGCGCCAAGCTGGGCTGTGGTATTGGAGAATGCGGGGCCTGCACCGTGCTGCTGAACGGTGTGCCGGTGAAGGCCTGCATCACCCCGGCGGCCCAGTGCGAGGGGGCCGAGGTCATCACCATAGAGGGCCTGGCCGAAAACGACAGGCTGCACCCCTTGCAGCAGGCCTTTATCGACCATAACGCCGTGCAGTGCGGCTTTTGCACCGCAGGCTTCATCATGACGGCCCTGGGCTTCCTGAAAGAAAACCCCCGCCCCAGCCGGGAGGAAATCCGGCAGGCCATCTCCGGGAACCTCTGCCGCTGCACCGGGTATGTGCAGATTATTGACGCCATTGAAGCCTATGCCAAGCAGGCCGCCGAATAAACCACCAAGAGCCGTGAACGGGAAGGGAGGAATATCGTGACTGGTTTTGCGTACCAAAAGGCTGGCAGCCTGCCAGAGGCCCTGGCCGCCCTGGGCCAAAGCGGCAAGCCGGTGGTGCTTCTGGCCGGCGGCACAAACCTGATGCCGAACATCCGCAGCAAAGGCCAAAAACCGGCCCTGCTGCTGGACATCACCGCCCTGGAGGAGCTGCGGGGCATCCGGGAGGTGGAGGGGCGTATACGCCTGGGCGCACTCACCACCCTGGCCGAGCTGGCCGCCAGTGAACGGGTGGCAAAGAAGGCCCCGGCCTTGCGGCAGGCAGCCTTGCGCTTTGCCTGCCCCACCACCCGCAGGCGGGCCACGCTGGGGGGGAACCTGTGCAATGCCTCCCCCGGGGCCGACAGTGCCCCCCCGCTTTTGGCGCTGGATGCCAGTGTGACGCTGGAGAGCGAGAGGGGCGAGCGCAGTCTGCCGCTGGCGGAGTTTTTCACCGGCTCCTTTGCCACGGCCCTGCAGCCGGGGGAGCTGCTGAAATGGGTGGAGTTCAGCCCCTGCCCGGCCAGCGCCTTCTTAAAGCTGGGCCACCGCAACGCCATGGCCATCTCCATCACCAGCATGGCGGTGGCGCTGCAAACGGACGAAAGCGGCGCGCTGCAGCGTTGCCGGGTGGCCTATGGGGCCTCGGGCGCCACGCCGCTGCGCGCTACCCAAACAGAGGCTATGCTGTGCGGGCAGAAGCCCAGTGCGGAACTGTTCGCCCAAGCGGCGGAGACCCTGGCGCAGGATTTACACCCGCGCGATGGCCTGCGCGGCAGCAAGAAATACCGCCAGAGCGTGGCGGTCACCCTGTTAAAACGCGGGGTTCTCTCTCTGGTGGAAACCCCGTAAGAAACCCCTATAACCCCATTGCAGGAGGCTAAAAATGGACTATCAAAAAACCTTTCCGCTTGCCCCATACAAACTGTATATTGACGGCCAATTTGTGGAAAGTGCGGCGGGCGAGACCTTCGAAATAATAAACCCGGCCACGGGCGAGCTGCTGGCCACCGCCTACAAGGGCGGCAAGGAGGACGCAGAGAAGGCCATTCTGGCCGCCCGCAAGGCTTTTGACGAGGGCCCCTGGGGCAAGATGAGCGGGCTGGAACGCGGCAGGCTGCTGGCCAAGGCGGGTGAGATTTTGGCCCGCCGCAGCGAGGAATTTGCCATCATTGAAACCGCCGATGCGGGCAAGCAATACATGAGCTGCCTGTACTATGAGCTGCCCCAAAGCGTGGATGCCTTCGACTTTTACAGCCACAAGGCCCGCACTTTGGAGGGCCACTCCCGTATGATGGACGGCAACTACCTGAACTACGGCGGCTGGTTCCCGTATGGCGTGGTGGGGGAGATTCTGCCCTGGAACGGCCCCTTGATGATGGGCTGCCAGAAGATTTGCGCCATTTTGGCCGCGGGCAACAGCGTGGTCATCAAGCCGCCGCAGTGGGCCAGCGCCAGCCTGCTGGCTTTGGCAGAGGTCTTCGACGAGGCGGGCTTCCCCGCGGGCGCCGTGAATGTGGTGACGGGCAGCGGCGGCGTGGTGGGCAACGCCCTGGTGGAAAGCCCCCTGGTGGACATGGTGTCTATGACGGGCGGCACGGCCACAGGCCGCAGCATCATGCAGGCCGCGGCGGGCACCATCAAGGCGCTGGCGCTGGAGCTGGGCGGCAAAAGCCCCAATGTGATTTTTGAGGATGTGGACATAGCCAACACCGCCAAATGGGCGGTGCATGGCTTCACCCTGCACTCTGGGCAGGTGTGTGTGTCCGGCACCCGCATTTTTGTGCAAAGAGGCATCTACGAGGAATTCCTGGCCGCCATGGCCGGGGTGTGCGCCCAGTTCCGCCCGGGCAACGGCTTTGACTATGAGAAGGGCGTGAATTTCTCCACCCTCATCCACAAGGAACATGCCAAGGACGTATGGGGCTATATTGAAAAAGGGAAGGCCGAGGGCGCGCGCCTTTTGTGCGGCGGCAGCCCTTACACCGACCCCGCGCTGGAAAAGGGCAACTTCGTGCCCCCCACCATCTTTGCCGACGTCACCCCGGAGATGACCATTTTTAAGGAGGAAATTTTTGGGCCGGTGGCCTGCGTCACCCCCTTCGACACAGAGGAGGAGGCCGTTGCGCTGGCCAACAGCAGTGCCTATGGCCTGGCAGGCGGCGTTTTCTCAAACAACATAAAACGTGCCCACCGCGTGGCGGGCGCCATACGCTCGGGGCAGGTGTATGTGAACACCTACTTCAGCAAGGGTATGATAGACGCACCCACCACCGGCTGGAAGGAGAGCGGCATCGGCGTTGCGGGCATCCACAAATACATGACCAGCAAAACCATTTTTGTGGACCTGAACGACCAAAGCGAGCCGCCGATGTAGGCAGGGCGTTCTACTGGCCTGCCTGCATGATAGATTGCGTGGCCACCCTGTGGCCGCGTGGAATACATACGCATACAAACGGATTCTGTAGAAAGTAGGTGCGAAATGGCAAAATACAAAGCACTGTGCTACATCAACCAGTTCTTCGCCGGCTTGGGCGGGGAGGAAATGGCACACGAGGGGCTACATGTGTACGACGAGCCCAAAGGGCCTGCCATGGGTATGGCGGCGTTTTGGAACCAGGAAATGGAGGTGGTGCGCACCCTGGCGGTGGGCGACAACTACTTCAACATCGACGAAAACTATGAGGCGCTGAAGCCAAAGCTGCTGGAGCTGATTCGCGAGGTGAACCCCGATGTGGTGATTGCCGGCCCGGCCTTCAACGCGGGCCGCTATGCGGTGGCCTGCGGCAAGTTCTGCGCCATGGTGCAGGAGGAGCTGGGCATCCCTGCGGTCACCAGCATGTTCCCCACAAACCCCGCGGTGGCCATGTATCTGCAGGGCACTTACATTATGGAAGGGGAGGAGACGGCGGCGGGTATGCGCGTGTCTCTGCCCCCCCTGGCCCGCTTTGCCCTGAAGCTGGCCAAAAAGGAGGCCGTGGGCCCCGCCGCGGCAGAGGGCTACATCCCCACCGGCATCCGCACCAATGAGCTGGACGAAAAGAGCGGCGCAGAGCGCGTGGTGGACATTCTGCTGGCCAAGATAAACGGCCAGCCCTACCGCACCGAGGTGCCGCTGCGCAAGGATGAAAAGGTGACCCCGGCTGCCCCCCTGGCCGACGCCGCCAAGGTGAAGTTTGCACTGGTGACCATGGGCGGCATGGTGCCCAAGGGCAACCCGGACAAGCTGCGCATGTATGCCTCGGTGAACTACGGCACCTATCCCATCGATGTGAACACCTTCAACTCCGACAATTATGAATCGGTGCACGGCGGCTACGACACCACCGCTGTGAATGCGAACCCCCAGCGCCTGGTGCCCTACAACGCGGCCATGGATTTGAACAAACGGGGGCTGATTGGCGCGGTGGTGCCCTACTACCTGGCCACCTGCGGCATTGGCACCAACGTGGAGATGGGCAAAAAACTGGGCGCACAGATGGCCCAGCAGCTAAAGGAGGACGGTGTGGGGGCGGTGTTCCTCACCTCCACTTGAGGCACCTGCACACGTTGCGGTGCAACGATAAGCAAAGAGTTCGATAAGGCCGGCATCCCGAACGCCCACATCAACGCCTTCATGTCGGTGGCGGAGTCGGTGGGGGCCAACCGCATCATCATTGGCGGCGACTTCACCAGCCCTGCGGGCGACCCGTCCCTCCCGCCTGACCGCGAGGAGGCCTACCGCGTGCGCATTTTGGAAAAGGCACTGGAGGCCATGAAGACCCCGGTGGAGGGCCCCACCATTTTCAGCGTGCGCAAGGGCGACGGCGAGAGCAAGGAGGGCGAATAAGATGGCCATGAAGCTGACACGGAAATACTACCCGGTGAAGGAGCTGGCAGAGGGGGCGCAGTGCGCCTACCAAAACGGCGTGCTCACCGTGAACTATGACGAGCTGCTGAAGGTGGCGCAGCCGCACATGAAAAACATCTCCAAAATTTGGTTTGAGGTCTGCCGCCCGGGCGAAAATGCCCGCATTGTGCACCTGCTGGACACCATCCAGCCCCTCTTTAAGGCCGAGACCCCCGCAGGCTGGGGCGGCAAGGAATACCCCGGCATTCTGAACTACCCCTACACGGTGGGAGAGGGGGCCACCCACCTGCTGGAGGGCTTCACCGTGATGGAGTGCTGCGCCCTGCCCTGGGATGACTCCAACGCCTCCAGCGGCCTGCTTTACCCCCGCGACGCCATTGTGCAAACCACCGGGTTCTACAAAGACCTCACCCCCTTTGGCGGCACCATCAACCTCATTGTGAACTTTGAGGTGGAGGAGAAGAAATCGGCCGCCGAGTACGACAACGACATCCGAAACAGCGCCATGGCCATTGCGGCCCATTTAGCGGCCCTGACGCAGGGCCAGCCACCCGCGCGGGAAGAGCTGTTCGACAACAGCCCGGTGGAGGGCCTGCCCAATGTGGCCCTGGTGTGGCAGTGCCAAAACCAGGGAACCTACACCAACACCCTGCTCTATGGCCTGCCCATAGACGACATTGTGCCCACCCTGCTGGAGCCAAACGAGATGCTGGACGGCTGCGTGGTGGGGGCCAACCTGGGCTGGCCGGCCTTTAAGGTGCCCAGCTACCTGCACGTGAACCACCCCATTTTGCTGGAGCTCTACCGCCGCCACGGGGTGGACCTGAACTTTGCCGGGGTGATTTTCTGCCGCAGCCACAACCCCAGCAACTGGCACAAGGACCGCTGCAGCCAGCTCTGCGCCAAAATTGCCGATACCCTGAACTGCCAGGGCCTGGTGATGGCCTGGGAGGGCGGCGGTAACGCCGCCATAGACGGCATGCTCACCATCCAAAACGCAGAGCGCCGGGGCATCCAGGGCTCGCTGATTACCTTTGAGTTTGGCGGCAAGGACGGCACCGAGGGCCAGCTTCTGGTGGACGATGTGCCCGAGGCCGACGCGGTCATCAGCGGCGGAAGCTGGGAGCGCCCGGTACATCTGGACGCGGTGGAGGTGGCCTACGGCGGCAAGACCCTGCGGCTGAACAAGGAGACCGGTGGCGATTTCCCCGACGCCTGCGCCGCCATTGATTTTGACACCAGCGTGCACCTGTACCTGGGCGGCAACCAAAGCGGCTACAGCAAAATTACGGCCCACGCCTATTAAAAGATTTTTCTAAGAAAACCGTATGGCCCACCACAATAGCAAAACCCATTCCCCGCGCCTATAGCTTGCAGCCCGGAATGGGTTTTCTTCGTTTTGAGCAGATTAACAAAACATAGATATAGCGAACGCAGGCAGAAACGGTGCAGGGCAAGGCGGAGGAAAGAGCAATACTGTATGTATTGCGATTGACGACAACGTAGCCATCCACCGTTTTCGCCAAGTGCAGCTTATCTCATGTTATGTTCATTTGCTCTAACCCTCGGAAGGAGGAAACCAAGCAATGAAACCAAAATACTCTTTGCTGCGGCAAAGCCAACTGGTAACCGGGCGGGGCTCTCTGGCCTTTTTGGCCGATATGGGACGGAAACGGGCCGCCATATTTTACGATGGACGCATCATGGACGAGCAGGCCAAACAAAACCTGCGCACCCTGCTGGCGGAGGGCGGCTGCGAGAGCCGCTTTGTGGCCGACATTCGCAACGAGCCGTTTTTCAGCGATATATTGCAGGCGGCAGACGAGGTGCGTGCCTTTGAACCCGACCTGTTTGTGGCCTTTGGCGGCGGCTCGGTGATGGACACTGCCAAAGCGGCCTGGCTGTTCTACGAGCATCCTGAGCTGCCCTTTGAGGACGCCTTCAAGCCCTTCCAAATTCCCGAAACCACCGGAAAGGCGGTGATAGTGGCCGTACCCACCACCAGTGGCACCGGCTCGGAAACCACCTGCTGTGCGGTGTTTGTGAACCAGGACACCATGCAGAAACAGCTTATATTGGGCCATTCCATCATTCCCGCCTACGCCATACTGGACCCCGACCTCACCGACACCCTGCCCGACACCATTGCGGCGCACACCGGGATGGATGCGCTGTCTCATGCGGTGGAGGCGGCGGTGTGCACCGCGTCCTCGCCGGTGGTGGTGTCTATGGCCATAGGCGCGGCGCTGGATATTTTGGAGCATCTGCCCGCCTCGGTGCACGCGGCCAAGGGCAGCGCGGAAAAGGCCGCCGCGCGCGAGGCCTGCCACTATAGCGCCACCATGGCCGGGGTGGCCATCAACAACGCCAGCGCCGGGCTGGTGCACACGCTGGACCAGCCCGGCCCCTATTTCGGCCTGCCCCACGGCCTGGTGTGCGGGCTGCTGCTGCCCTACACCACGGCCTTCCATTCCCCACACCCGGTGTACACCAAGCTGGGGCGGCGGCTGGGCTTCACAGGCACCGAACAGGAGCTGTGCCAGAGCCTTGTGGACTTTTTGTGGGAATTCAACACGAAAATTGGCATCCCCCACAGCTTTAGAGAGCTGGATATAGAGGAAGGGGAGTTCCTTGGAAAATTGGACGACTTTTTGGCGGAGCTGGACGGCTCTATGGCGGCCATTCTCTCGCCAAGAAAACCCAGCAAAGAGGAAGCGGTGCAAATTCTACGGAATGCCTATTATGGCGAAAGGCCCAAAGTGGGCTAGAACCAAAAGCATGGGCAATGCCACAGGCCATGGCCGGGCTGGCCGTGCCCTGCCTTTGCGGAAATGGCCTGTGGCTTATGAAATAGAGAAAGAGAAAGGGGGGTGTCTGGCAAGCAAAGCGGGAGGAACTGGCACGAAGGAGGTGCGGTAACAGACGCGTGCAACCCTAGAGCGGGAGTGGAGAAGCGCAGAGTGCGGTTTTCGCACCTCCCGCCTACCCAAGGCAATGGCAACCGGCAAATACTCGTTCTATGCATAATCCCTTCACACAAAAGAAGCACCTGCCCCAAACGGGTGCGCAGCCACACAGGCGGGCAAACCGCCATGATTTTGGAGGTGAATGATTCATGCAAGACAAGGGTAAACTGGGCATGATGTCGTGTATTACCATTTTGGTGGGGGGCATGGTCGGCTCGGCCATTTTCTCTCTCTCGGGCCTCACCTATGCGGCGGCTGGGCCCGCTACCATTCTCACATGGGTTTTGGGCGGGGTGATTTTGCTGCTGTATGGCCTGCAAACGGCAGAGCTGTGCACCATCTACCCCGAAAGCGGCGGCAGCTTTGTGTTTCCCTACAAGGCGCTGGGCAGCACCGAAACCGCCAAAAAGGGCTGGGGCTGGGCCGCCGCCTGGGCCCTGCTGAATGTGAACCTGTTTGGTGCGGCCTTTTCGGCGGTGTATATTGCCACCTATCTGGGCGTGGCCTTCCCCTTCTTTAGCAACCAGATTCTCTGGGCGGTTGTGTGGGTGGTGCTGGTGGGCGTGCTCTGCATGTGCAATATTTCAGTGGCGGGCACGGTGAATTTGGTGCTGGTGGTGGGCCTCATCATCACCATGCTCATCTATGCCTTTACGGGCTTTGGCTCCTTCAATGCCGCAAACTTCAGCCCCTTCTTCACCCAGGGTGCGGCGGGGGGCGCGGGCTTTATCGGGCAAATTCCCACCGCCATGCTGGCCTATGGGGCCATCGTCTCGGTTGCGTTTATGATTGGACAGGTGAAAAACCCCAAGAAAACGGTGCCCCGTTCCATGCTGGTTGCCATGGTTATCACCATTGTGATGTATGTGCTGGTGATTCTTTCCACCATTGGCATGGTGGCGGCGAAATTCTTCATCGAAGACCCCGGCATGCAGTATGTTCCCCTGTATGCCGCGGCCTGGACGGTGCTGTATAACCTGCCCTGGCTGCCGGGGCTCATCTCCATTGCCGCCACCCTGGCCCTCACCACCACCATGCTGGTGCTGCTGATGACGGCGGGCTGGACGGTGCAGGCGGCGGCCGACTATGGCATGCTGCCCAAGGGCCTTGCCAAGATTAACCCCCGCACCGGCACCCCGGTGAACGCACTGGTGGGCTGCACCCTGGTGGTGCTGCTCTTCTCGGTCATTCCGGCCTTCACGGGCTACCTAGTGAACACCGGTGCTATCTGCATGGCGCTGTGCGTGGTGGTGCTCTCGGTGGCGCTGCTCTCGGCCCGCAAGGGGCATATCCGCAAGCCGGATGAGTTCCATGTGGCCGGCGGGGCGGTCATTCCCGTCATCACCATTGTGCTGGTTCTCGTGTTCATTCTGCCGGTTCTCTTCCAGCCGCTGAATTACTGGCTGCTGGCCCTGGCCTGGTTTGCCGTGGGCGCGGTATTGTTCCTGCTGTTCCGGAATTCCGGCAGTGTGTCTGCCAGCAGAACGGGCAAGGCAGAAGACGCCGCCCCCCCGGACGAGGGCTGATTTCCCAGTAAGCACACTGTGGCCCGGCGGCTATGCGGCCGCCGGGCCGGGCATGTCTTTCGCACGGCCAGGGCCAGGGGGAAGGCGTGCCCGGCTGTATGGGCAGGGCCGCCAGAGAAAGGAGCAGGAGAACCATGCAAAAGCAAGGCGAGGAAATACTGCGCTTCACCGTGGATGATACAGAGATTGCCGCACCGGCGGGGGCCAGCGTTCTGCATGCGGCGCTAGAGGCGGGGCTGGAGATACCCCACCTCTGCTTTGACCAGGGGCTGAACCATGAGCGCAACTGCGGGCTGTGCTGTGTGGAGATACACGGAGAGAGGGAGGCCGTGTACGCCTGTGAAACCCCGGTGCGGGCGGGCATGCGGGTGCAAAGCCAAAGCGAGGCCCTGACGCGGCTGCGGCGGGCGGCGCTGGAAAAGCTGCTGCAAAACCACAAAGGGGACTGCCTGCCCCCCTGCCGCCTGGCCTGCCCGGCGGGCAGTGACTGCCAGGGCTATGCGGGGCTGATAGCCGAGGGCAAACCCGAGGAGGCGCTGCGCCGCCTTTATGACGCTTACCCCCTGCCGGCCAGCCTGGGCCGGGTGTGCCCCCACCCCTGCGAGGATGCCTGCCGCCGCAGCCTGTTTGAGGGGCCGGTGGCGCTGGGGGCGCTGAAACGCTTTGCCGCCGACGCCGCACTGGGGGAGATTGAGGCGCTGCTGTCACCGCCCCAAGCGGCCACAGGCAAGCGGGTGGCGGTGGTGGGCAGCGGCCCGGCGGGCCTGACCGCCGCCTGGTTTTTGCGCCGCAGCGGGCACGGGGTGACGGTGTTTGAGGCGCGGGAAAAGGCAGGGGGCATGCTGCGCTACGGCATTCCGCAGTTCCGCCTGCCCAAGGAGGTTTTAGACAGAGAAATTCAGATTATTCAAAACAGCGGTGTGCATTTCCGCTATGGGCGGCGTCTGGGGCGGGATTTTGGCCTGGAAGGGCTTCGTGCGGAGTATGACGCGGTGTTTCTGGCCCCCGGGGCACAACAGGGAGCCGCGCTGGGCATTGAGGGGCAAGACCTCCCCGGTGTGTACGATGGGGTGCGGTTTTTGCGGCAGGTGGCGGGCGGCAAGGTGCCGGAGCTTGGGAAAAATGTGGCGGTGGTGGGCGGCGGAAACACCGCCGTGGATGCCTGCCGTACGGCGCTGCGCCTGCCGGGTGTGGAGACCGTAGTGCTTCTCTACCGCCGCGAGCGCGGGCAGATGCCCGCCTACCGGGACGAGGTGGAGGAGGCCGAGAGGGAGGGGGCGGTGCTCCGTTTTTTGGTGGCGCCCACAGCCCTTAGAGCCGAGGGAAAGAAGCTATGCCTGCGGCTGCAAGCCATGCGCCTGGACAAGGCGGACAGCAGTGGCCGCCAGCGCCCGGAGCCACTGCCGGGGCAGGGGGAAGACCTGCTGGTGGACAGCGTGCTGGTGGCCATTGGGCAGCGGCTGGAGACGGAGGCGTTTTCGGGCCTGCCCATGAATGGGCAGAACACCCTGCGCAGTGAAAATGGGGCCCTGCCCGGCCTGCCGGGGGTGTTTGCCGGGGGAGACGCCGAGGGCGAGGGCCCCGGCCTGGCCGTGGAGGCCTGCGCCGCCGGGAAGCGTGCGGCTGCGGCAATGGACGTTTTTTTGGCGGGCGGCTGCCAGCCGCCCGCCAAGGCCCCACTCTATGTGGCAAAAACCGGGCTCTGCGCTGCCGATTACCCCGAGGTGCTGCCCGAGGCACGGGCGGAGCTGCCCCTGCTTCCGCCGCAGGAGCGCCGGGCCGGTTTTGCGGAGAGCTGCCTGGGCCTGGGCCGGGAGGCCGCCCGGCGGGAGGCTGCCCGCTGCCTGGAATGTGGCTGCACCGACCTTTGGGACTGCAAGCTGCTGCGCTATGGCAGGGAATACGGCCTGGAAGCGCCGCCTGCCGCCGCGCAGCCCTTTGCCGCCGAGGACCGCAGCAACCCCTATATTCAGTATGACGAGAACAAATGTGTGCTTTGCGGCAGCTGTGCCAGAGTTTGCGCGGCCTACATGGGGTTCTATGAATGGCCGGTGAGCGGCCAGGGCTTTGCCAAAGAGGCGGAAGACCCGGGCGCAGTGTGGCCGCTGAAAGCGCAGACCTGCATTGGCTGTGGCAGCTGTGTGCTGCACTGCCCCACCGGGGCCCTGCAGGAGCGTAACCCCCGCCAAAAGCCCCTGGCCCTGCCGGCCCAGGCCCAGCGCAGTGTGTGCAACTACTGTGGGGTGGGCTGCTCGGTGGAAATACGGCACTATGGCCAGCAGCCGCTTACGGTGCGCCCTGTGCGGGGCGGCAACCTGGAGGAGGCCCTGCTATGCCGCCATGGGCGTTTTGGCTGGCACACCGCCCTGAGCGACCCCGCCGTGACAAGCCCTCTGGTGCGGCGGGAGGGGGAACTGCGGCCTGCCGCCTGGGAGGAGGCCTACCGCTGTGCCACAGGGGAGCTTCTGGCGGTGCAAGAGCGGTACGGGCCTGGCTCGGTGGGCCTGATGGTGGCCGACAGGATGACCAATGAGGAAATTTTCCTCTCCCGTAAGCTGGGGCAGGCCCTGCTGCAGAAGCCCCAGCTCTATAGCGCGAATATCTACACCGGCGGCCTGGAGGAGGTGTTTGGGCTGGACGGCAGCACAAATTCCTACCGGGAGCTGGCGCAGACGGACTGTATTTGGGTCATTGGCGCGGATGTGCCCAGCTATTACGCCATGCTGGCGGTGCCCATCCGCCAGGCCAAGGCGAAGGGCGCCAGGCTGCTGCTGGCGGCGGCCCCGGGCTGGAATGGCTTTTTGCACAGTGCCGACAGGGTGGCGGAGCTGGAGGACGACACAGGCTTTCTGAAAGAGGTGCTGAAGGCGGTGCTGGAGCAGGGAGACGCCGTACAAAGGGCCTCCGGTTTGGAAGGTCTGCAATCCTCGCTGGCCGGGGTGGAGCCGGGGGAGGAGGCAAGGGCCTTTGCCCGGGAGTATACGCAGGTGGAAAATGCCATGCTGGTGCTGGACCGGGAGCGCGCCACGGCGGAAACAGCCCGGCTGGCCGCCGCCCTGGCGGTGGTTTCGGGGCATATAGGAAAGCCCTGTAACGGGGTGATTCAGCTGCTGCAGCACAACAACACCCAGGCGGTGGCCCTGCTGGGCGTCCAAAAAAAGATGCCGCATTTGGAAGCGGATATCCGCAGCGGGAAAATCAAGGGGATGGTGCTGATAGAGCAGTTCCTGCCCGACGAGCTGACGCAGATGCTGGACTGTGTGGTGAGCCTGGACAGCATGCGCAGCGGGGCCATGGCCCATGCTAAGGTGTGGCTGCCCATGCCGGGCTATGGGGCCTGCAGCGGCAGCTACACCAGCGCCGAGGGCCGGGTGCAGCATCTGCAGCAGGTGTTTGCACCCCCCGCTGGGCGCGACGGCTGGGAGGTGCTGGGCGGCTGGATAGAAAGCCTTACACCCGGCGGGGGCTTTGCCCGGCTTAGCGGGGTGCAGGCGGCGCTGGCCCGGCAGTTCCCACTGTATGCCCCCTGCCTGCTGGAAAAAGCAGAGTTCCTGGCCGGGGGGCCGGTGCGCTATGGCGAAGCCTATGCACACAGCGATGGCCTGGCCCACCTGCAGCCTGCACAGGAGAAGGCAAAGCTGTTTGGGCAGATGGTGTTTGCCGATATGCCGCTGGT
>CAYRFC010000031.1:0-19782 GCA_964423365.1 uncultured Oscillospiraceae bacterium | reverse complement strand
TCGCAAGCCCCCGGCGCTTTTGGTACTTTTGGCGCACAAAAGTACAAGAAAAACTTTGCGTAGTGGTTTCCGCGCGCGGCAGATGAAGGGAAATTTTTCTCGTACTTTTGTCTCTTCTTTTATAAGCTCCAGAGCATAAGCTCGCTTCGCTCGAAGGAAGGATTTATGTCTCCGACGGGTCAGGGGCTTTGCCCCTGACAACCCCGAAAGGTCAAGCCCCAAGCGGTGACCATGGCCACCGGCCCCATCCCTTTACAGCGCCCCGCAAAAAGGCTATACTTTTGGGGAAAGAAGCAAACTTCTCTATAGAAGGAAAGGACAACTACCCCATGCATGATTTAGAGCACAGCAGCGCCGCCTGTGTGTGGCGCTTTTTTGAGGAAATCTGTGCCATTCCCCACGGCAGCGGCCACGAGGACGCCCTGCTGGCCCATATACAAAGCTGGGCTGCGGGCAAGGGCTTTAAAACCGCGCAGGACAAGGCCCGCAACCTGGTGGTGTATGCCCCCGGCAGCCCCGGCTATGAAAAGGCCCCCACCCTGATTCTGCAAAGCCACGTGGACATGGTGTGCGAAAAAAACGGCAGTTCCACCCATGATTTTGAAAAGGACCCCATCCGCCTGGTGCGGGAGGGGGACGTGCTGCGCGCCGACGGCACCACCCTCGGGGCCGACAACGGCATCGGAGCCGCCATTATGCTGGCCGCGCTGGACGGCGATGCGCCCCACCCGCCCATCGAGGCGGTGTTTACGGTGAACGAGGAAATTGGCCTGGTGGGGGCCAGCCTGTTCGACATGGGGCTGGTCTCGGGCAAGCGCCTTTTAAACCTGGACGCCGAGGAAGAGGGCGTGTTTATGGTGAGCAACGCGGGCGGGCAGCACGCCCGGCTCGCTCTGCCCGCCCAGTGGCAGGAGGTGGGGGGCCTTTACTGGCTTTGGCTCTCTGTCACCGGCTTGCAGGGGGGCCACTCCGGCATGGACATCGACAAGGAGCGCGGCAATGCCATTCGGCTGATGGGCCGGGTGCTGGACGCCCTGCGCGAGGAGGAGCCGGGCTTCCTGCTGGCCGAAATGCAGGCGGGCAGCAAGGAGAATGCCATCCCGCGGGAAAGCGTCTGCCTGGTGGGCCTGCCCCAGAGCAGGCAAGCCGCCGCAGAAAGCCTGGCCGTGCAGTTCGACGGCCTCTTTAAGAAAGAGCTGGCCCAAAGCGACGCTGGGGTATGCCTGCAATGCCGCGCCGCCCCGGCCCCCCAAAAGGCCTTCACCGCCGAGCTGCGGGATAAGCTCATCGCCGCCACCCTGCTGCTGCCAAACGGCGTGCAGAGCATGAGCCGTGAGATTCCGGGCCTTGTGGAAAGCTCCAACAACCTGGGGGTGGTGCTCACCACCGAGCGAGAGGTTCAGCTTCTCTACACCGTCCGCAGCAGTGTGAAAAGCCGCAAGGAGGCCATTGCCCGGCAGATTGCCGTGCTGGAAAAAATGCTGGGCGGGCACACCGGGCTGATTTCCGACTACCCCGCCTGGGAGTACCAGCCGCAGTCTGCCCTGCGAGATTTGTTTGCCCGCTGCTACGAAGCGCTGAACGGCAAGCCGCCCCGCATTACGGCTGTGCACTGCGGGCTGGAATGCGGCACCTTTGCCGATGCGATTGAGGGGCTGGACGTGCTGGCCATAGGCCCCGAGCTGACCGACGTGCACTCCCCGCAGGAGCGGGTTTCCATCGCCTCTACAGAGCGGGTGTGGCAATTAATTTTGGCCGCTTTGGCTGAAATGAAGGAATAGAAAAAGCGTTTCCCCGCCTGCGGCGGGGAAACAGAACAGATTGTGGCCGTTGCTTCTGGCCGCTTTGGCCGAAATGAAGGAGTAGAAAATCCTGTTCCCCGCCTGCGGCGGGGAACCAACTGAAAAAGGACATGTGCTTATGAAAACCATCATCGCCGTGGGCGACGGCATGGCCGACAACCCCGTTCCCATGCTCTCGGGGAAAACTCCCCTGGAAGCCAGCCACACCCCCACCCTGGACTCTCTGGCACAGCAGGGCCTGCTGGGCCATGTGCGCACCATCCCCGAGGGCATCCCCCCCGGCAGCGACACCGCCTTTTTAAGCATTCTGGGCTACGACCCCCGCCGCTATTTCTCTGGCCGCGGGCCGCTGGAGGCCGCGGGCAGCGGCGTCTCGCTGGTGGATGGCGACGTGGCCTACCGCTGCAACCTGGTGGCGCTGGAGGACGGGCCCGGCCCGCTGGGGGAAAAGCGGATTCTCTCGCACAGCGGCGGCTCTGTGGACGAGGAGAGCGCCCTGGCCCTGATGGACAGCCTGCTGGCCGACCCGGACTTTGCCGCACTGGCCCAAAAGCACGGCATGACCTTCCACAAAATGCCCGCCTTCCGGCAGATTGCCGTGCAAAAAGGGCAGGATATAGAGGGCCTTGTCACCATTCCCCCGCACGACCATCTGGGCGAAGAAGCTGGGCCCCTGCTGCCCAGCGGCAGCGGGGTGGCCGCCGGGCTTCGGGAGATGATGGAGCTGGCCCACCGCATTTTAGACCCCCATCCAGTGAACCAAACGCGCCGCGCGCAGGGCCTTATGCCCGCCAACGGCATCTGGTTTTGGGCGCAGGGGCGCACCATTGCACTGGATAATTTTACAAAACTGCACGGTGTAAAGGGCTGTGTGGTGAGCGCCGTGCCGCTGGTGCATGGCATTGGGGCGCTGGCCGGGCTGCACAGCCTGTATGTGGAGGGCGCCACCGGAGAGCTGGACACCAATTTTGAGGGCAAGGCCGCCGGGGTGCTGCGCGGCCTGCTGGAAGAGGGCTACGATTTTGCCCTGCTGCACGTGGAGGCCCCCGACGAATGCACCCACAACGGCGACACCCAAGGCAAGGTGAAGGCCATTGAAGCCTTCGACAGCCGCACCCTGAAGCCCCTGCTGGAGGGCCTGCGGGCCAGCGGGCAGGCCTTCCGCCTTCTGGTGATGAGCGACCACAAAACCCTCACCGCCACCCGCGGCCACGACGGCGACCCGGTGCCCTATATCCTCTACGACAGCCGCGGCACCGCCGGGCCCCACGGCACAGCCTATACCGAGGCAGCGGGCGCCAAAGGGCCATTTTTGCCCGAGGGGCACCACCTGGTGGCCCAGCTTCTGCAGCAGACAAACTAACCATAGATATAGTGCATAAAAGGCAGGCACCGCGTAACAGCTTCTGGGAAAAGCTGTTACGCGGCGCCTGTTTTTGGCTATAACCGATGTGCTATATTTTGCCAGCTTGCTGTAAAACAAGAAATGGCTTTTATGCGATGGGCGGTGTGCCTTCTTCGTTTGCCACAATGGCATCCATTTGAATGCAAGCACCGGCCGGCAAGGCGGAAACGCCCACGGTTCTGCGTGCGGGAACACCACCGGGGAAGAAGGTGTCATACACTTCATCTACGGCATCCATGTCCGCCATATTGGTGACAAAAATATTCACCTTTACCACATCTTCCATCACATGGCCCACACTTTCCACAATTGCCTTGATGTTGGTAAGGCATTGTGCCGCCTGTTCCTTCGCACCGCCGTCCACCAGCTTGCCTGTGGCAGGGTGAAGGGGCAGCTGGGCCGAGATATTGTTGTAATGCGAAAAGGCCACGCTTTGTGTGCACAGCGCGCAAATGGGGGCATCCTTTGTGTTGTTGGCCTCAATGATGAGGCCGTGCCGGTCCTCCACCGCCTGGGGCGGGGTGCCGTCCCCGTGAGACACAACGGCCTCTATTTGTACCAAAGCACCCATGGGCAAAGCGGCAACGGGCACCGTTGTGCGCGCGGGCATATAGCCCACTGCACGGGCAATGCCGGAATCTGGGAAGAAGGTTTTGTACACTTCATTCACAGCGTCCATGTCCGAAAGGTTTTTCACAAAGATATTGATTTTTACAATGTCATCAAACGGAACATCAATGCTTTCTAAAATGGCCTTGATGTTTCTCAGGCATTGCGCGGCCTGCTCCTTCGCGCCTCCCACCACCAGCTTGCCCGATGCCGGCTCTATGGGCAATTGGGCCGAAATATTGTTGTAGTGCGAAAATGCCACGGTTTGCGTAGAAACCGGGCTCATGGGCGCACGGGCGGTGTTGTTGGTCAGCTTAATCAGGTCGCCCGCCTGCGGCGCATTGGGTATGGTGCCCTCACCATTTGAAACAAGCGCCTCCACCTGCACCAGGGCATCCATGGGCAGGGCTGCTACGGCCATTACCGTGCGCGTGGGCAGGTAGCTGGTGAAAAAGCGAGTGTATACAGCGTCAATTGCCTCCACATCCTGGATATTTTTAACAAAAAGGGTAATGCGAACCACATCCGACATGGCATGGCCAATGCTTTCCACAATGGCTTTAATATTGGTGAAGCACTGCACAGCCTGCTCTTGTACGCCACCCGCCACCAATTTACCGGTTTTAGGGTCGATGGGCAATTGGGCCGAAAGGTTGTTGTAATGCGAAAAAGCAACTGTTTGCGCGCAATGAGAACACTTTGGCGCATCTTCGGTGTTTCGGGCCAGCACAGCATTGAAATCACTCATATTATTTCCCCCATCAAACAATTTTTTAGTATACATAGATAATTGTTTGATCATCATATGCCACCAGCGGGAAAATGTCAACCAAATTTACAATTTTAGCGTATACCTTTTCACAAAAGGAGATGCCTTTTCCACTTTTTTCTTCGCAGTTTTCGTTTTCCCCGCAAAAGGCCTTGCTTTTTTCCTCCTTTGCGTTATACTGTTATTAGCTCGTTTTATGCGCCCCGTACAGGCGGCGCGGAAAGCAGGTTTTTCTCATGGCACTGGCCCTTAGCGCTCTGTTTTTCTTTTTTAGCTGCAGCTTTTTTAGCTTCGGCTTTTTTGGCTTTGAAAAACAGAAGACGGCCCATGAGCCCTGCGTATAAACGCTGGTAAACACCTTTACGGGAGAGTTCATGGAAATGAACTCTCCTTTTTGTTTGCCTGTTTCGCTTCAAATGCAAAACCGGCGGGCCTGCCCCGCCCTAAAACAAAATGGAGGATGCCATGATTATCGTACTGAAAAGTGAAGCCGACCCCGCCGAGGTGGCCAGCCTGGAGGGATATCTGGAAAGGAAGGGCCTTTCCTTGCATTACATCAAAGGCCAGAACACCCAGGTCATCGGCCTGGTGGGCGACACCGCCGCCCTGGACGAGGAAACCCTGCGGATGCACCACTGTGTGGACAAGGTGCTGAAGGTGCAGGAGCCTTACAAGCTGGCCGGGCGGCGCTTCCACCCGCACGATTCCGTGGTGGAGGCCGGCGGCCAGAAAATTGGCGGGGGGCATTTCACCGTGATGGCCGGGCCCTGCAGCGTGGAGAGCGAGGAGCAAATCCTCTCGGTGGCAAACGATGTGAAGCTGGCCGGCGCGCAGTTTTTGCGCGGGGGTGCCTTCAAGCCCCGCTCCTCCCCCTACGCCTTCCAGGGCCTGGGGCTGGAGGGGCTGGAGCTGCTGAAAATGGCACGGGAAAAAACCGGCCTGCCCATCGTCACCGAAATCATGGGCCAGGAGTACCTGTCCGTCTTCGAGCGGGACGTGGACGTCATTCAGGTGGGGGCGCGCAACATGCAAAACTTCCCCCTGCTGCGCGAGGTGGGCAAAACCGGGCGCCCGGTGCTGCTGAAGCGCGGCCTTTCGAACACCATGGAGGAGCTGCTGATGGCCGCAGAGTATGTGCTGAGCAGCGGCAAAAGCCGTGTGATTCTTTGCGAGCGCGGCATTCGCACCTTTGAAACCGCCACCCGCAACACCCTCGACCTCTCGGCCGTGCCGGTGCTGCACGAGAAATCTCACCTGCCCGTGATTGTGGACCCCTCCCACGGTACCGGGCACTGGAACCTGGTGTACCCCATGGCTCTGGCCGCCACCGCCGCCGGAGCCGACGGCCTGATTATTGAGGTGCACAACCAGCCCCAGCTTGCCCTCTGCGACGGGGCACAGTCGGTTACCCCCGCCCTGTTCAGCCAGCTCATGAAGAAGGTGGGGCAGCTTCGGCAGGTTTTGGTGGAAGAAGAGAACTAAAAGCACAGAGGAAACTGCAAACTGAAAGGAAGAGACGGACCATGAACGGAAAAGAACAGCTAGAGGCTCTGCGGGAAGAAATTGACCAGGTGGACAAAGAGCTGCGGCCTTTGCTCGAGAAAAGAATGCAAATTGTGCAGCATGTGGCCGAGGTAAAGCAGCAGAACAACATCGCCGTGCTGGACGCGAAACGCGAGCAGGCCATTCTGGACAGGGTGGCCGCCGCCACCAGCCCCGATATGCGCGGCGAGGTCTCTCTCCTGATGCGTACCCTGCTGGCCCTCTCCAAAAGCCGCCAGCGGAAGGCCCATTTTGGTACCGAGCGCAGCCTGCTGCCGCCGCCCTCGCCCCCCCAAACCGAAAACCTGACCTGCGCCTACCAGGGTATGCCCGGCGCCTGGAGCGAACAGGCCCTGCGCCAGCTCTACCCGGAGGCCCAGCACCTGGCCGTGGAACGCTTTGAAAATGTGTTTGAGGCGGTGCGGCAGGGCAAGGCACACTACGGTGTGGTGCCCATCGAGAATTCTCAAACCGGGGCCATTGGCGAAACCTACGACCTGCTGCGGAAGTATGGCTGTTACATCGTGGGGCGCACCACCCTGGACATCCGCCAGTGTCTGCTGGCCCCCAGCGGTGTGGCGCTGGGCGATATCCAGCGGGTCTACTCCCACCCCGAGGCACTGAGCCAATGCCGGCATTACCTGCACAAGCACCGCTGGGAGCAAAGCGCCTGCCGAAACACCGCCGTGGCCGCAAAGCAGGTGGCCGAGGAAAACGACGGGCACACCGCGGCTGTGGCCTCCGCCTATGCGGCCGAGCGCTATGGCCTGGCCGTGCTGGAAAAGGACATCATGGACACCACCGGCAACCGCACCTCCTTCATTGTCATCGCCGCCCAGCCGGAATATGACCAGGACGCGGGTATAGTCAGCGTCACCTTCTCCACCGCCCACCGCAGCGGCGCACTCTGCGAGATTTTGCTTCCCTTCATGTCCTTCGACATCAACCTGGCACGAATTGAATCCCGCCCCGGCAGCGCGGGAAGCTACCGCTTCTTTGCAGACCTGGAGGGCAACATCCTCGATGAGCAAATGGCCGCCGCCCTGCGCCAGGCCGCCGCCGCTGGGGAGTATTTTGAGGTGCTGGGCTGCTATCGTACCCTGTAAACCTGGCTGTCCATCCTGTTCCTAGAGGGAGAAAACGCGAAATTCCATTTCGGGTTTTCTCCCTCTTTTCGTTTTATCGCATTTTATTCTGCTATGGCTTTTTCCAAGCCTTACAGCCCTTCCCCAAAGCAGCGCGGCGCTTCTGCAAGCTTCCTCCGCCACCTTCCCTCCCCTGTCCTCTTTTGCATTATTCCCGTATTTATCTGCATTTTTTCCCTCGTTTTTTATGTGATTCCCACTCTGGACTTGTCACCTCTCAAGCAGCTCCTTGCTTTCTTTGCCGGTTTTTTCCCGTTCCCAATAATACAAAATGTTTCAGCTTGTTCACCATGCACATTTGGCAAGCCTGTTTTCGTCTTTCCACAGCCGTTCAACTTATCCACAATCTCTGTCAAGAGTCATGCTTGACATTCAACTCCCCTTTCTTGCCCTTGACTCTCTTGCGAAAATCCTAATATTTTTCACAACATTTATACAAAATATTGGTTTGATAGATTGATAAATGGCCGAATTGAAACCTTTCTTCTTTTTTCCAGTTGACTGGCATTTGCGAATACAGCGCCCTTTCTAAAGCCATATTGTCAAAATAAGATTGCAATACTTGCTGCCATTTTGACATGACAGCCCACCATTTTTGTGCCGGATGCCGTCAGCATCCACAATGGCGACACCTGTCTTGTGCAATTTGTGCTATACCATTCGTATATTGCAGATAAAATATTGTGATTTTACTCATAGTATATTTCTGAAAAGCAACATTTCACGAAATTACTACCTGCGTTTACACCGTCCATCGCACAATAGCCCCCTTTTCTCGCCATTTGTGTTTGCCCCCGGCCATCCTTCATGATACACTGTGAGCAGAGGGTTTTTCCTCCCACAGAAAGGTATCGTATGCCTCACGAAATCGTACTTTCCATCCGCGCACTCTGCGAATTTTTGCTGAGGAGCGGCAGCATCGATAGCCGCTTCTCCGGCCTTGACCGTGCCGCCGAGGGAAGCCGCATCCACCGCCGGCTGCAAAAACAGGCCGGGCCAGACTATACCGCCGAGGTTCCGCTGCGTTTAGACGTGGAGGCGGATGGTTTTTGTTACCGGCTTTCGGGCCGGGCAGACGGCCTGCTGGACACACCCGGCGGGCTGGTGGTGGATGAAATCAAAACCCTGGGGGGCAGCATTCAGCATCTGGCGGAGGCGGATTATCCCGCTCATTGGGCCCAGGGCTATTGCTACGCGCACATTCTCTGCCAGCAGCGCGGCCTTGCGCACTGCGGGGTTCAGCTGCGTTATGTAAGCGCGGAAACCGACGAAATGAAGGTGTTTTCCCGCCAGCTAACCGCAGATGTGCTACACAGCTTTGTGATGGATTTACTGCACCAGTACAGCCGCTGGGCCCAGATGAGCCTTGACTGGGAGGAAAAGCGAAACGCCAGCCTGCGTGCGCTTGTTTTCCCCTTTCCCGGCTACCGCAGCGGCCAGCGGCAAATGGCCGTTGCCGCCTATCATACCTTCAAGCAGGGCGGGCGCTTATTTTCCTGTGCCCCCACCGGCATAGGCAAAACCATTTCCGTGCTGTTCCCCGCCCTCAAGGCCCTGGGGGAGGGCCACGGCAGCCGCATTTTCTACCTCACGGCCCGCACCATCACCCGCCAGGCCGCCGAGGACACCCTCGCCAGGCTGGGGGCCGCACAGCCCCTCTCCTTTCGCAGCCTCACCCTCACCGCCAAGGACAAAATCTGCTTTTTGGAAAAGCGCAGCTGCCTGCCCGAAGCCTGCCCCCATGCGAATGGATACTACGACCGCATCAACGATGCCGTTTATACCATATTGCAGGAATTTACCGTTCTAAACCGTGAAAATATTGAAATAGCTGCGCAAAAATATCAGCTCTGTCCCTATGAGCTCTCTCTCGACCTCGCCCTCTGGTGCGACTGCATCATCGGCGACTACAACTACCTGTTTGACCCCGTGGTGCACCTGCAACGCTTTTTCGAAGCGCCAGGCGGCGACTACCTCTTTTTGGTGGACGAAGCCCACAATCTGGTGGACCGCAGCCGGGAAATGTACTCTGCCCGGCTGCAAAAAAGCCCGTTTTTCGAGTATAAGAAGCAGCTGCCCAAGCAGTTTACCCGTCTGCATCAAGCGCTTCACGCCGTAAACCTGGGCTTTGTGGCCCTGCGCAAGCGCGGCGAGGAGGAGGGCCGGGTCTACCGCCAGGCGACACTACCCGCAGAGCTGCAAAAGCCCCTGGAAAGGTTCCTGGCCGCCACCGAGCTTTTTCTGGAGGAGCACCGCGGCCACCCTGCCGAGGAGGCCCTGCTGGAGCTCTACTTCTCCGCCCTCTTTTACCAAAAAATGGCCGAGCAGTTTGACCAAAATTACACCACACTGGTTTATTTGGGCGCACAGGAGGTCACCGTCAAGCTCTTTTGCCTCGACCCCTCCGCCTACCTGGCGGAGAGCCTCTCGCTGGGACGTGCGGCTGTGCTATTTTCTGCCACCCTGCTGCCGCTCCCCTATTACCGTGAGACCCTGGGCGGCGCTGGGGAGGCAAAGCTGCAGCTGCTGGAAAGCCCCTTCCCGCCCGGCCACCTCGGCCTGTTTGTCGCCTCCACCATCAGCACAAAATATGCCCAGCGCGAGGCCACCCTGCCCGCCGTGGCCGACATGCTGGCCTGTATGGCCGGGGCCAAAATGGGAAATTATATCGCCTATTTTCCCAGCTATGCCTATTTGCAGAAGGCCGAGGAATGCCTGCGGGAGCGCCACCCCGGCCTAAAGCTTCTGGTGCAGCAGGGCGGAATGGACGAGGCCGCCCGCGAGGAGTTCCTGGCCCGTTTTGAGGCCGCACCCGACCAGACCTTGCTGGGCCTCTGCGTGCTGGGCGGCATTTTTGCCGAGGGGGTGGACCTGCCCGGCGAACGGCTGATTGGCACCGCTGTGGTGGGGGTGGGCCTGCCGCAAATTGGCCCTGAGCCGGATTCCATCCGGGAGTATTACGACACCGCCGAGGGCCACGGCTTTGCCTATGCCTACCAATTCCCCGGCATGAACAAGGTGCTGCAGGCGGCCGGGCGGGTCATTCGCACCGCAGAGGACAGGGGGGTGGCGCTCCTCATCGACAGCCGCTTCACCACCCCGCGCTATCTCTCCCTCTTTCCCTCCCACTGGAGCCACTGGCAGAGCGTCACCCCCGAAACCCTGCAGGATGCACTCTCTTGCTTTTGGGGAAAATCCAATATTTTGGATTGATTATGTTTGAATTTATGATTTTTCTTATTATATTTTGTCAATTTAGCTTATATTCTTAACAGGAGGACATGTATTGCATATGCATAAGCTGCACCATTCTTCTGTATCTGTTTTGTCCTCTTCTGCACTGGAAAGCAGTTTTTGGGCCGCCTTGCAAGAGCCTGCCGCCCTGCAAGAGGAGGTGCTGCTGGACATTCTACAGCATGCGGCCCACACCGAAATAGGGCGCCACTTGGGTTTTGCGGGCATTGCCTCACCCGGCGATTATGCCCGCTTGGTGCCGCTTTCCGTTTGGGCTGACTACGAGCCCTATGTGCAGCGCATGGCCACCGGCGAGAGCGACCTTTTGTTTCCCGGCAGGGCGGCGCAGTTCCTGCAAACCAGCGGCTCCACCGGGCAAAACAAGCTGGTGCCCCAAAGCGCCGCCGGGGCCGCCCTGGGGCAGGCGGTTACCCGCCTGCGCAGCCGCCTGCGGCGGGCTGCCGTGGCCGCCCAAGCCCCCGGCTCCTCCTCCCCGCCGCCGCCCGGCAAGGTGCTGCTCCTCTCCGCCTCTGGCCGCCTGGCGGCCACCCAGGGCGGCATTCCGGTGGGCTACGCTTCCGGGGTAACGGCCAGCCAGGCCCCCGCCGAGCTGAAATCCATGCATGCATGCCCCGCCTGGGTGTATGCATTGCCCGACCCCGACCAGCGGGATTTCTGGCTGCTGCATTACGCACTGGCCCGGCAGGACTTGGTGGCCGCCATGGGCAACAACCCCCGCCGGTTTTTGGGGCTTCTGGAAAAAGCGCCGCACTTAGGCCCTCAGCTCATCCAGAGCATCCACGCGGGCAGCAGCGGCCCGCTGCCCGATGCCGCAAGCCCCGCAGAGCGGCCCCGGCCTAACCCTGCGCGTGCACAGGCGCTGGCCCGCCTGTTGCAGCAGGGCCATTTTGCTCCCAGATACTACTGGCCCGGCTTCAACATGGCCTGCTTTTGGCTGGGCGGCCCCATGGCTCCCGCCATCAGCCAGCTGCGGCCCCTGCTCCCGGCGGGCACTCTTTTTTTCGACGCGGGTTATGGCGCCAGTGAGCTCAAAATCAACCTCCCGCTTGGGCCTGGCAGCCCCTATGCGCCGCCCGCCCTCTTTGCGGGATATTATGAGTTTCTTCCCGCAGACGGCGGCCCCGCCCTGCCCTGCCACCGCTTGCAGGACGGCCAGATTTACGAAATCGTGCTCACCACCTATTCCGGGCTGTACCGCTACCGCCCCGGCGATCTCGTGCGGGTGCAGGGCTTCACGCGCAGCACCCCCAATCTTGCCTTCTATTCCCGTGTGGCGGAGGCCGCCAACCTGGCGGGGGAGAAGACCCCTTCCCCCCTGCTGCTGGCCGCGGCCGAGGCCGCCAGCCAGGCCCTGGGCACCCCGCTACATGCTTTTTTCCTCTGGCCGGATGCCTATGCGGGGCGCTACCACTGTTATTATGAGGCCGAGGCCAACCCAGAGCGCTGGGCGGCCCAGTTCGATGAGGCCCTGCAAACCCTCGCGGTTGGGTATCACCGCCGCCGCGCAGACGGCAGCCTGAAACCGCCCGCCGCTACCAGGCTTCCCTGCGGCTGGGAAAAGGGTGCATTCCCAAGCACGGCACTGGGCAGTCAGGATAAAACCTCCCTCTTGCTTCCATCCCCATTGTCTTGGCCATAACCACAAAAAAATAACACCTCTCAATTAAAAGAGGTGTTATTCCGTCTATAAATTTCTAGTCTTCGGGTTGTAATAGCGCCGCCTGGCCCAGCAGGGAAATGCCGGCCTCTTGCAGCTTTTGCAGGGCCCGCTCCTGCTCCTCCACCCGGAAGATAATCACAGCCTGGCTGCCCACCCGGCGCACCAGCGAGTACAAATAGAGAATGGTGATATCGTTGCTGCGCAGGGTTTCCAGCGCGTTGGCCAGACCGCTGGGCTCGTCCGGCACCGCCACAGCCAGCACATCGTTCAGCTTGGCCGTGTAGCCAGAGGCCTGCAGCACCTTCACCGCCTTCTCCGGGTCGTCCACCACCGCGCGCACCATGGTGTAGTCGGCATTGTCGGCCAGAGAGAGCGCCAGCAGGTCTATCCCGTTTTCCCCCAGCAGCTTGGTCAGGTCCACCAGCCGCCCTTTTTTAAACTCAATCAGTGCCGTCACCTGTTTTGCAAACATTTTTCGCCACCTCCGTTGGATATTGTTCCTCTTGCATCAATAGAACCGATTCCCGACTAGTCGTCTATCAGCTTCCGCCTGTCGATGGTTCGTTTGCTCTTTCCCTCGCTGCGCTCAATGGAGCCGGGCTCCATCAGCCGCAGCTTTACCGAGAGGCCCAGCACCTGCTCTATGGCCTTCCGCACCCGGGCCGAAAGCTCCTCAATCTGCCGCACCTCGTCGCTCACCAGCTCGGGGGCCAGCTCCACCTGCACCTCCAGCACGTCCAGGTTGTTCACCCTGTCCACCACCAGCAGGTAATGCGGCGCAATGCCCGGCACGTCCAGAATGGCGCTCTCCACCTGCGAGGGGAAGACGTTCACGCCGCGGATAATCAGCATGTCGTCGGTGCGCCCGTGCAGCCGCTGTATGCGGCGGTGGGTGCGCCCACAGACGCAGGGCTCCGGAATGATGGAAGTCAAATCATGCGTTCTGTAGCGAATGGTGGGCATGCCCTCCTTGGTGATGGTGGTGATGCAGAGCTCGCCCATCTCGCCGTCCGGCAGGGGCTGCTCGGTGTCGGGGTCCAAAATCTCCATGATGAAATGATCCTCCCAGATATGCAGGCCGTGGTGGCCCTCCATGCACTCCATGCCCACACCCGGGCCGATGGTCTCGGTCAGGCCGTAAATATCCAGCGCCTTGATGTTCAAATATTCCTCTATCTGGCTGCGCATGGCCTCTGTCCAGGGCTCTGCGCCAAACATCCCGGTGCGCAGCTTGAGGCGGGAGAGGTCGAAGTTCTGGTCCCGCAGGGTCTCCCCCAGCATCAGCGCATAGGAGGGCGTGCAGGCTATAGCCGTTGTGCCAAGGTCCTCCATCAGCATAAGCTGCCGCTGTGTGTTTCCTGCCGAAATAGGCACCACCTTGCTGCCCACCCGCTCCACGCCGTAGTGCAGCCCCAGCCCCCCGGTGAACAGGCCGTAGCCGTAGGCCACCTGCACGGTGTCGTTTTTGTCCACATGGGCGCAGTGCAGACAACGGGCCACCACCTCGCTCCACACGCGCAGGTCCCGCGCGGTATAGCCCGCCACTATGGGCTTGCCGGTGGTGCCGGAGGACGCATGAATGCGCACAATCTCCTCCTGCGGGGCGGCAAACAGACCATAGGGGTAGTTGTCCCGCAGGTCGGTTTTCTGGGTGAAGGGCAGGCGACGCAGGTCGTCCAGGCTCACGATATCCTCGGGCGAAAGGCTTTCCTTCTGCATCCTCTCGCGGTACACCGGCACATTGGCGTACACACGGCGTATGGTATCTTGCAGGCGCGCCAGCTGCAGGGCTTCCAGCTCCCGGCGCTCCATGGTCTCAATCGGTTTGTTCCAGTACATGGCTCTCTCTCCTTTTCAAAGGGCCGTTCTCCTTAGAGCAGGGCCCGGCTAGCGGTGTGCGTATCCCGATTCAAAAGCGGCCAAATTGGCCTTTCTAAATCGCTCGTGCACATTCGCCTCCAGGGCAGAGAGCCAAAGCTTTTTGTCCAGCGGCAGCAGGGAGGCCAAAACCCCCAGCAGCACCACATTCACAGCCTTTTCGGTGCCTGCGGCGGCAGCCATGGGCAGGGCGTCCACCGCCACCACCCGCCCGGCCTGGGCGTTCAGGCTGTCCAGAATGCCCTCGGGGTACACCGCCGCCCCGGTAATCACCGGCATGGGCGGGGTTTGCTGGGTGTTCACAATCACTGTTCCACCGTCTTTTAGGCTGGGCATGGCCCGCAGAGCCTCCAGCTCCTCAAAGGCCAGCACAAAGTCGGCCCCCTTCTGCTCAATGAAGGGCGCGTGCACCTCCCTGCCCATCCGCACATAGGTGGTTACCGAGCCGCCGCGCTGGCTCATGCCGTGCACCTCGCTCACCTTCACATCCAGCCCAATCTCCTGGGCCAGGCTGCCCAAAATGCGGCTGGCCAGCAGGGTTCCCTGCCCGCCCACCCCAATGATGATAACATTCAGGTTTTCCACGGCTACTCCCCCTCCTTCCGGATGGCCTTCTTCGGGCACACGTCGGCGCATATACCGCAGCCCACACAAATCTCCGGCAATATTCTGGCTGCCTCTTTGTCCAAGCAGATGGCAGGGCAGCCCAGCTTCATGCACAGCCCACAGCGGATGCAATCCTCATTTTTCACATAGTAGCCCGGCAGCTTTTGCTTGTCCAGCAGCACACAGGGCCGCCGCGCAATGATGACCGACACACCGTCCCGGGCTGTTTCCTCCCGCACGGTCTTCTCAAAGGCCCCGAGATCGAAGGGGTCCACCACCCGCACGCTGGGCACCCCCAGGCTCTGGCAGAGGGCTTCCAGGTTCACCTGCCCCGCCGCCTCGCCGCGGATGTTCTTGCCGGTGGTGGGGTTCTGCTGGTGGCCGGTCATCCCGGTGATGGAGTTGTCCAGTATCAGCACCGTGCCGTTCGAGCCGTTGTACACCATGTCAATCAGCCCGGTAATGCCCGAGTGGATGAAGGTGGAATCTCCCAGCAGGGCCACTGTCTTTTTGGTAAATTCGCGCCCGCGTGCCTTTTCCAGCCCAAAGGCCATGCCCACGGCGGCCCCCATGCAAATCTCGCTGTCCATGGCCGAAAGCGGCGGCAGGGCCCCCAGCGTATAGCAGCCAATGTCCCCGGCCACGGTCATGCCCAGCTTGCCCAGCACAAAAAACACCGCACGGTGGGGGCAGCCCGGGCACAGCACCGGGGGGCGGGAGGGGATGCCGGGGCTCTCCATGGGGCCGGGGGCCGCTTCGCCCCCAAACAGATGGCCAATTTTCCGGGCAAAGAGCTCGCCCTGCAGGCCGGTGCGGTCCTTCCCGACAACCACCGCAAGCCCCCAGGCCTTGATGGCGTCCTCGAAAAAGGGCTCCAGCTCCTCTATCACATACAAACTTTTCACCTCGGCGGCAAAGCGCCGGATGAGCGCCTCGTCCAGGGGGTACACAATGCCCAGCTTCAGCACCGAGGCCTCGGGCAGGGCCTCCCGTACATAGTTGTATACCGAGCCGGCGCACACCACCCCCATCTCCCGTGGGCCGTGGTGCTCGATGCAGTTCAGCTCCCAGCGGGCCAGCTCTGCCGCCAGCCGCTGCTCCCGCTGCTCCACCACCAGATGGCGGGGCCGGGCAAAGGCGGGCATCATCACATATTTCGCGGGATTCTTCTCATACTCTTTCAGCGGAATGTCCAGCACCTTGCCGGTTTGCACCAGGCTGCGCGCATGGGCCACACGGGTGGTCAGCCGCACAATCACCGGGGTGTCATACTCCTCGCTGATTTCAAAGGCCAGCTTGGTGAAGGCCAGGCACTCGGCGCTGCTGCACGGCTCCAGCATAGGCACATGGGCACTTCTGGCATAAAAACGAGAATCCTGCTCGTTTTGAGAGGAGTGCATGCCGGGGTCGTCGGCCACCACCAGCACCAGCCCGCCGCCCACGCCGGAGTAGGCCGCCGTAAAAAGAGGGTCGGCGGCCACATTCAGGCCCACGTGCTTCATGCAGCACAGGGCCCGCGCACCGCCCATGGAGGCCCCCAGCGCCACCTCCAGCGCCACCTTTTCGTTCGGGGCCCACTCGCAGTACACATCGGTGGCCGCCGCCAAGGCCTCGGTAATTTCTGTGGAGGGGGTGCCCGGGTAAGCCGCAGCCACCCGCACACCCGCCTCATAGGCCCCACGGGCCACCGCTTCGTTTCCCAGTAGTAATTCCATTGTCTCCTGACGTCCTTCCCCGGGGCAGTTGCCCCTTTCCCTGCCTTTTTATGATAGCACGCCCCGGCCGCTTTCGCAAACCACACACTTCTACACCGGCTGGGCCAGCTGCGCCTCCACCGCCTGCACCGTCTCGGGCGAGAGCAGCCCCAGCCCCTTTTCACGTGCGGCGGCGTAGGCATCCTCCAGCACCGGGCGGGCCTGCGCCGGGGAGATGCGGTCTGCCGCCAGATAATACCCAAACGCCTTGTCCCAGCTCGCCGGGCCGGCACTGCCGGCCTGCCAGGCTTTCGCCATAAAGAGG
The DNA here is from genome assembly GCA_964423365.1 of uncultured Oscillospiraceae bacterium. Classification (GTDB taxonomy): domain Bacteria; phylum Bacillota; class Clostridia; order Oscillospirales; family Ruminococcaceae; genus JAAYCI01. The sequence continues at coordinate 3,092 of CAYRFC010000031.1, read as the reverse complement.
TAGGCCTTCAGGTAGTTTTGCTCCAGAGGGTAGGCCATCTGGGCCTCTCCCTCCTCGTGCTCGCCCGCCGCAAAGCAGGCCGCGGCTATCTGGTAATGGCAGTCACAGCGCATATTTTTGTCCAGCAGCTCGGCATTTTCCAGCGCCCTTTTCCAGAAGGGCAGCCCTTTCACCGCCTTGCCCGCCTCTCCGCCGCCCACAAAGGTCATGCCAATGAGATATTGGCAAACCGGCAGCATGCGCTGGCAGGCGGCGCTGCCGCCCGCCGCCCCCCGCCGGAACCAGGACAGCGCCATGGTGGGGTTCTTCTCAAAGCCCGGCTCCCCGCGCAGGTAATTGGTCCCCATGCGGTACTGGGCCTCGGCATTGCCGCCTGTGGCCGCCGTTTGCAGCTCGGCACGGGCCTTCCAGTGCCCCAGGTTGGAGGCCGGCTCCTCCCCCAGCGGCGCCGCTTGGGCAAAGCGCTCGGCCAGGGCGCGCTGTGCGGCCTGGCTGCCCCGCACCGCCGCCTTTTTGTAGTTTTGTGCCGCCAGCTCTTTGTTTTGCACAAAGCAGCTGCCGTTTTCCAAAATTTCCGCCACCTGGCAGTAGGCTGCCGCCATATCCACCGTCTCTTCCGTAAAAAACGGATGGGCGTTCAGCACCTGGCCGCTGTCTGCCTCGGCCTTGTAATGCACCGCCAGCCAGGCCCGGGCCTCGCGGTGCCCCTGCCGGGCCGCCCAGGAGAGATAGTACAGGCAGCGAATGGGGTTCTTCTCCACCCCGGCCCCGCCCAAATCGTATAAAACGCCTACCAAAAACAGGGCCTGCGGGTGCAGCAGCCGGGCCGCCTCCAGATACTGCTGCACGGCGGCGGCCTCATCGGGCGGCATTCCCCAGCCCCCGCGCAGGCAGTTGCCATACTCATACACGGCATCGCGGTTGCCCGCCTGCGCCCCCAGGGCAAACTGCACCGCCGCCCCCTGCTCATCGCGCTGCTTGCCGCGCAGGAGGCAGCGCCCCGCATAGTAGTGGGCCAGCGGGCTCTCCTCGGCCAGTGCCATCAGCTTGGCCATGGCCTCGGCCTCCATACCCGCCTCAAAGCCCTTGCAGGCCGTCCACAGTGCCTCGCACAGGGCCTCACTTCCCGCGGGGGGCTGGTGGAAGGCCGGGTCCTTTTTGTGGTAGTTGGCAAGGCCCATCCAGGCGTCCAGCGCCTCTTCGGCGTCGGTCAGGCCCTCCTCCTGCATCTGCTTTTGCAAAAGATGGCGGAAATACCACATGTGCAGGGGGTCTTGGTCGGCATATATTTTAAAATACACCTCTCGCCGGGCGCACCAAATCACGGGCTCCATGTTCTTTTTTGTGATGGTGCAATGCATTTTCAGCTCTCTGGCCAGCATCTCACTGTCCAAAAAGGCATCCTGCCCATATTTTTCCTGAATCTCACGCAGCTTCTTTTGCAAAGGGTTCATGCCATCTTCCTCATTCTCACGTAAATGCTCATCTCTATCCATTCTACACAGCGCCGCAGGCAGATGCAATATCTACGAAAAAACGCCCCATCTCTGGGGCGCGTTTTTTGCTCGAAGCCTACACCTCCAGCTCGCTACGCATATCGGGCGCATAGCGCACGGCGGCTTTTTCCTCGTAGTGGTGGGCCTCCTCCAGCATCATGTCCTTCACCTTCATCAGGCGAATCTGGTTGGAGCGCTCGTTCTCGTCCAGCTTCATGGTGATGAACTTGATGGTCTCCTGCAGGTCGGGAATCATCACATATTCCAGCGCGTTCACCCGGCGGCGGGTCTTCTCAATCTCGGCCGCCATCAGCCGGCAGCTTTTCTCCACCTCGGCCAGATGCAGCAGGTCTGGCAGCAGGTCGGCCAGGCTTTTCACCGCGTCATCCAGGTCGCTGGAGGTGAAGCTGAGACCGTAGGAGTAGATGTTGCTCTCATCCGGGCTGCGGGTTTTGTAGCTAAACTTTGGCACCAGCACGCTCATCACGTTTTTGGTCTCGGCTTCCAGCGTCACCTCCTGGCCTGGGGCCAGCAGGGCGGTGTCCAGCACGGGGTCCTGCATGGTGGCCCGGGCCAGCGCAAAGTTCTGGGCCGCAGCGCCCAGCGCCGCCTCCACATTTTCGCGCAGCTGCTTGTTCTGGCGCACCAGCTCCAAAAACTGGCGCATCAGCTCATCCCGCTTGTCCTTCAGCAGCTTGTGGCCGCGCTTGGCTGTCACCAGCTTTCGCTTTTGGCGGGTCAGCTCCATGCGGGTGGGGTTCACCTGTTTTTTGGCCAAAGGCTCTCCCTCCTCTTGGGTGTGTTAGCCCGGCTTTTTGCCCAAAAAGCACCTGTCTTCTATGGGTATCCTGCCGGGATGCAGCGCGAAAAAACGCGCCTATTTCGCGTCGTAATACTCGTCCAGGAATTTGTCGTCCACCCGCTTCAGCTCACTGCGCGGCAGAATGCGCAGCAGCTCCCAGCCAATGGACAGGGTGGTCTCAATATCCCGGTTGGTGGTATAGCCCTGGTTGACATACTTCGCCTCGAATTCATCGGCAAATTTGGCGTACAGCAGGTCAATCTCGGTCAAGGCCGCCTCGCCCAGAACGGTCATCAGCTCCTTGGCGTTCTTGCCGCGGGAATAGCAGGCAAAAAGCTGGTTCATGGTGTTGGCGTGGTCGGCACGGGTTTTGCCCTCGCCAATGCCCTTGTCCTTCAGGCGCGAGAGGCTGGGCAGCACGTCGATGGGCGGCTGCAAGCCCTTGCGGTAGAGGTCGCGGGCCAGGATAATCTGCCCCTCGGTGATGTAGCCGGTGAGGTCGGGGATGGGGTGGGTCTTGTCATCCTCGGGCATCGAGAGGATGGGAATCATGGTGATGGAGCCGTTTTTCCCCTCCAGACGGCCAGCGCGCTCGTACAGTGTGGCAAGGTCGGTGTAAAGGTAGCCCGGGTAGCCGCGGCGGCCCGGCACTTCCTTACGCGCGGCAGAGACCTCACGCAGGGCGTCGGCGTAGTTGGTGATGTCGGTCATGATGACCAGCACGTGCATGCCCTTGTCGAAGGCGAGATACTCGGCGGCGGTGAGGCCCATGCGCGGGGTGGCGATGCGCTCCA